>JBKPLL010000089.1:0-38646 GCA_046731605.1 Actinomycetota bacterium
GGTTCGCACCGGCGACCCCGGCAGGTCGTTCTACGTCCTGCTCGACGGCAAGGCGAAGGTGGTCCGCGTGGATGGGCGCTCTCGTCGCCTCGGAACCGGGGACTACTTCGGCGAGATGGCCCTGCTCGACGACGCTCCCCGCTCGGCCGCCGTCGTCGCCGACGGCGAGGTGCTCGCCCTGACGATCGATCGACCCGGCTTCACGAAGCTGCTGCGCGCCGAGCCGGCTCTCGCTCAGGCACTTCTGCGCACGCTCGCGGCCCGCCTGCGGGCCGCCGAGCGCACCGACGCGTAGGCGAGAGCCCTGGAGAACGTGGGTGCTGCGACCTCGCGTCGCCGTCCGGCAGCGGGTTTTGCCCTGGACAAAGTGGGCCATAGTGGGATAAAGTGGGGCACAGTGGTGAGATAGGGAGAGCGGCCCTGATGCTCCTAGGCGAGTACGAGCACACAATCGACGACAAGAATCGGCTCACGCTACCGGCGAAATTCCGCCGGGCGTTCGAAGACGGCATTGTGGTCACCCGCGGCCTCGACGGCTGCCTGTGGGCCTGGACGCCCGAGGGGTGGGCGAACTACCGCGACACGACCCTCTCCGCACTCCATCCGCTGAGCCAGGAAGGCCGGCGGATGCATCGCCTCTTCTTCTCCGGCGCCAGCGAGACCGCGCCGGACAAGCAAGGGCGGGTGAGCATCCCGCCCGCGCTGCTCTCGCACGCAAAGCTCGGCCGCGACGTCGTCGTCGCCGGGGTCAACGACCGCCTCGAGATCTGGGACCGCGCAGCCTGGAAGCGCGAGCTCGCCGAGGTCGAAGGGAGTGCTGAGGATGTTGCCGAACGTCTTGCAGCCCAGGGAAGCTGACCACGTCCCCGTCCTCGCGGAGGAGGTGCGCGAGTGCCTCGCCGTGCGGCCGGGCGAGACCGTCGTCGATGGAACGTTCGGCGCCGGCGGGCACGCGACGATCCTCGCCGCCGACCTCTGCGGCAAGGGAAAGCTGATCGCGATCGACCGTGACCCGACCGCGCGGACGTACTTCGAGCAGCTGACCAAGCACACGACGGTGAACACGCGGCTCCTGCGGGGCGATTTCGGCGTCGTCCTAGCGCAGCTCGCGGAGAACGGGGTGCGCGCGGATGCGATCCTGCTCGACCTCGGCGTCTCCTCCATGCAGCTCGACCGGCCGGAGCGCGGGTTCACGTACGCGGCCGACGCGCCGCTCGACATGCGGATGGATCCGACCCAGGAGGTCAGTGCGCGCGACGTCGTCAACTCCTGGGGCGAGCGCGACCTCGTGACGATCTTCCGCCGCTACGGCGAGGAGCGATACGCGAAGCAGATCGCCCGCGCCATCGTCCGCCGGCGGCGCGAGCAGCCGTTCGAGCGCACCGGCGAGCTCGTGGACACCATCAAGTGCGCGATCCCGGCGCCGGCTCGGTTCGGGGACGGACATCCGGCGAAGCGGGTCTTCCAGGCCCTGCGCATCGCCGTCAACGACGAGCTCGACTCGCTCGCGAACGCGCTGCCCGCGGCGCTCGAAATGTTGCGGCCCGGCGGACGGCTCGCCGTCGTCTCCTTCCACTCGCTCGAAGACCGGATCGTGAAGCGATTCCTGCGCGAACGCGAGCGCGGCTGCACCTGCCCACCCGACTTCCCCGTCTGCGTGTGCGGCCACGAGCCGGAGCTCCGGGCGCTGCAGCGGCGGCCGATCCGTCCCGGGCACGCGGAGCTCGCCGCGAACCCGCGCGCCGCGTCGGCACGCCTCCGCGCAGCGGTGAAGGCCGGCGAGGACGTCACCTGATGGCGGCCGTCGACTGGTTCGCGCACGCGGAGGTCGCCGAGCCGACGCCGGCTCCACGCCGGAGACGGGCACCCGCTCGGCGTCCGGCGGCGTCCGTACGCTCGAGGCGCAAGCCCACGCAACGCCGCGTCCGCGGCCACATCGTCTGGATGGTCCTCTTTGCGATCCTGCTCTTCGGCGTCGTCGCGGTGAACGTCGCCGTGCTGCGGGCGCGCGTCGCCGTCTCGCAGCTCGACGACGAACGCGCGAAGCTCGAGGCACGAAACCAGGAGCTCGCCTCCGCACTCTCGGCCGCAGACTCCGCGCCGCGCATCGAGTCGGCCGCCCGGCGGCTCGGCCTCATCCAGGCTTCCGGGGGCAACACGTCCTACCTCGACCTGACGGCCGGCGGCCGTTGAAGACGCGCGTCGTCAACTCCCGGCTCCGTCTTCTTCTCCTCCTGATCCTCGTCACGTTCGCGGCCCTCGGCGCGCGCGCAGCCTGGATCCAGACGGTGCGCGCCCCCTCGCTCGCCGCGATGGCGCAGACGCAGGCGAAGAAGGCCATTGTCCTGCCGGCCGGGCGGGGGACGATCTACGACCGGCTCGGAAACCCGCTGGCCATCGGGCAGGAGGCCGTCGACGTCGACGCCGATCCGATGCAGATCGCCGACCCCCGCCGCGAGGCAAGGGTTGCGGCCAACGTGCTCGGGATCCCGTTCCGACCGCTGTTCCGGCAGCTTTCCGACCGCAGCCGAGGATTCGTCTACGTCCAGCGCAAGGCCCCGCCCAAGCTGGCGGCGGCGCTCGAGAAGCGGCACCTCGTCGGCTTCACGTTCGCGCCGGATCAGAAGCGGGTCTACCCGCAGCAGACGGTCGCAGCCTCGGTGCTCGGCTACGCGGGGACGGACAACACCGGCCTCTCGGGGCTCGAGCAGCAGCTGAACGGGCAGCTCAAGGGCACGCCGGGCACTGCCGTGGTGGTGCGCGACGCCCTCGGGCAGGCCGTCAACACGATCCAGCAGCGCCCGGCCCACGACGGCCGCGACGTCTTCCTCACGCTCGACAGCCACATCCAGGCGAACGCCGAGCAGGTGCTCGAGAACACGGTGCGCGAATGGCACGCCAAGGACGCGACGGCGATCGTGATCGACCCGAAGACGGGCGCGATCCTCGCGATGGCGCAGGAGCCGGGCTACAACGCGAACGCCTATCCCGCAGCGACTGCGCGCAAGCTCACGGCGGACCATGCCGTGACCGACGTCTTCGAGCCGGGCTCGGTCTTCAAGGTCGTGACCATCGGAGGCGCCCTCTCGCAACACGACATCACGCCGAACACGCCGATCCGGGTTCCCGGCTCCCTCCACGTGGCCGACCGAGTGATCCACGACGCGGAGCCACACGGGTTCGAGACGCTGAAGGTCAAGCAGATCCTGCAGCGCTCGTCGAACATCGGGACGGACATCATCGCCGCCCGCTACCTGGGCGAAGGCGGCCTGAAGAAGTGGATGAACCGCTTCGGATTCGGCCGCCGCACCGGCATCGACCTCCCGGGCGAGAGCCGGGGCCTGAAGCCCCGCTGGTCGGGCTCGACGATCGGCACCGTCCCGATCGGCCAGGGCGTCTCGGTCACCGCCATCCAGCTCGCCTCGGTCTACGCCGCGATCGCCAACGACGGCGAGTGGGTCCAGCCGCACCTCGTCGACCACGTCGCCGGCCAGCTGCCGGTCAAACCCAGGCGACGGCGGATCCTCGACCCCGGCGCCGACACCCAGCTGCGCACGATGCTCAAGGGCGTCGTCTCGGATCAGGGAACGGCCGAGCTCGCTGCGATTCCGGGTTACGCCGTGGCCGGGAAGACCGGCACAGCTCAGAAAGCGGGGCCGCAGGGCTACATCCCGGGCGCGTACGTCGCGACCTTCGTCGGGATGGTGCCCGCTTCGCGTCCGCGCCTCGTCGTCCTGGTGACCATCGACGAGCCGCACGGCCAGATCTACGGCGGGCTCGTCGCGGCGCCCGCGTTCGAGCAGATCGCCTCCTTCGACCTCCAGTACCTCGAAGTGCCGCCCGACCTGAGGATCAGGTAGGCGGAACCGACCCGGGTACACTCGCGGCCGATATGGACCTGGAGCGCCTCGTCGCTGCGCTCGAGCCGGTGGAGGTGCTCGGGCGCCCTTCGGTCGAGGTGCGCGATCTCGCCTATGACGCGCGCGCGGTGAGCCCCGGCGCACTCTTCTTCGCCGTTCCCGGCGAGCGGGCGGACGGCCACGATTTCGCGCCGCAGGCGGTGGAGCGCGGGGCGGTCGCGCTGGTCGTCGAGCGTGGGCTGGACCTGCCGGTGCCGCAGGTCGTCGTCGGCGACGCGCGGGCAGCGATGGCTCCCGCCGCGGACGTCTTCTTCGGGCAGCCGACGCAGGAGCTGGAGGTCGTCGGCGTCACCGGCACGAGCGGCAAGACCACGACCAGCCATCTCCTCTTCGCGATCCTCGCGGCGGCGGGGCGGCGTCCCGGGCTGCTCGGCACCGTCGAGGCGCGGGTCGGCGGCGAGCGCCGCGGCGTCGTGCGCACGACCCCGGAGGCGATCGACCTGCAGCGCCTGTTCCGCGAGATGCTCGATGCGGGCGACCGCTCGTGCGCGATGGAGGCGTCGTCGCACGCGTCCGTGCTGCACCGGCTCGATCGTGTTCGCTTCGCCGTGCTCGTGTTCACGAACCTCAGCCAGGACCACCTGGACTTCCACGGCGACATGGAGTCGTACTTCGAGGCGAAGCGGCGGCTCTTTCTCGTCGAGCCGCAGCCGGTCGCGGTCGTCAATGTCGGCGACGACTACGGACGCCGGCTCACCGAGGAGCTGCCGGACGCGATCACGTTCTCGGCGGACGATGCCGGCGCGCTCGAGGGCATCGACCTGCGGCTCCAGGGCCGCTTCAACGTCGAGAACGCGCTCGGGGCGCTGCACGCGGCGCGGGCGCTCGGGATCGGGGAGGACGCGATCCGGCACGGACTCGCGGCCGTGCGCGGGGTGCCCGGCCGCTTCGAGTCGGTCGAGGCGGGCCAGCCCTTCCACGTGATCGTCGACTACGCGCACAAGCCCGGCGCGCTCGAGAAGGTGCTGCGGGCTGCACGCCATCTCGCCGCCGAGAACCGCGTGCTGTGCGTCGTGGGGGCGGGCGGTGACCGCGACCGTGGCAAGCGGGCAGTCATGGGCCGGCTCGCGTCGGAGCTCGCGGACATCGTGATCGTCACCTCCGACAACCCACGCAGCGAGGATCCCGAGGCGATCGCCGCGGAGATCGTGTCCGGCGCGGAAGGCGAGGTCGAGGTCGAGCTCGACCGGGCGGCGGCGATCGGCCGGGCGATCGAGCTCGCGCACCCGGGCGACGTCGTCCTCATCGCCGGCAAGGGAGCCGAGCAGGGCCAGGAGTTCGCCGACCGGACGGTGCCGTTCGACGACCGCGAGGCCGCAAAGGATGCGTTGCGGGGGGCGGCGGCCTGATCCCGCTGCCGCTCGCCGAGGTGCGAGCGCTCTCGCCGGGACGGCTCGAGGGCGACGCGGACGTGATCACCGGGGTCGACGTCGACTCGCGCCGGATCCGGTCCGGCGACCTGTTCGTCGCCGTCGGGGGTGGCGAGGCATTTCTCGACGACGCCCGCTCGCGCGGCGCGGGGGCGACGCTCGTGCCCGACGATGCCCACGCTGCGCTGGCCGCGCTGGGCAGTGCCGTCCGCGCCCGCAGCGATGCTCGGGTCGTGGCGATCACCGGCTCGGTCGGGAAGACGTCGACGAAGGACATCCTCGCGGCGCTTCTGCGCACCCGCTTGCGCACCGTCGCCGCGCCGGCCGGTTTCAACAACGAGCTCGGACTGCCCCTGACGCTCTGCCGGATCGAGCCGGAGACCGAGGTGGTCGTGACGGAGATGGCGATGCGCGGGGCCGGCCAGATTCGCGACCTTGCGCGGATCGCGCGTCCCGCCCTCGGCGTGATCACCTCGATCGCTCCGGTCCACCTCGAGCAGATGGGGAGCCTCGAGAACATCGCCCGCGCCAAGGCCGAGCTGCTCGACGAGCTCCCGGCCGGCGCCGTCGCGGTCCTCCCTGAGGACGCGGCGGTGCTCGAGCCGTTCGTGCCCGAAGGGCTCGAGGTTCGCCGCTTCCGCGCGCCCGAGGCTGAGCTCCGCGACGGGCGGACGTACGTGCGCTGGCACGGGCGGGAGGTCGTATTCGGCTTCGCGGCGCGCCATCAGGCGACGAACGCGGCGGCGGCCCTGACTGCGGCCGAGGCGCTGGGAGTCGAGCCGCCGCGGGAGCCGGTGGAGGTCGAGTTTTCGCTCTGGCGCTCCCAGGAGACGGAGCTCCCGGGCGGCGGCCTGCTGATCAACGACTCGTGGAACGCGAACCCCGTCGCAATGCGCGCTGCGCTCGCGCACCTGCTCGAGCGCGCGAACGGCCGCCGCACCGTCGCGATCCTCGGCGAGATGGCGGAGCTCGGTCCCGAGGCTTCCGGCTACCACGAGGAGGTGGGGCGTCTGGCCGAGGCAGTCGACGTCGTGCTCGGCGTCGGCGCGCTCGCGAGGCACTACCGGCCTGACGAGTGGACTTCCACGGCAGCGGAGGCCGTCGCGGCCGCCCTCGCCCAGGTTCGCCCGGGCGACGCGATCCTCGTCAAGGGCTCGCGCTCGGTCGGGCTCGAGGTCGTGGCCGACGCGCTGCTGGAGCCGCGTCAGTGATCCGGGTCCTCATCGCCGCCGCGGTCGGGCTCACGCTCTCGCTGATCGCCGGGCCGAGATTCATCGACTTCCTCCGCCGCAACGAGTTCGGGCAGCACATCCGGGAGGAGGGGCCGCAACACCACATCGCCAAGCAAGGGACGCCGACGATGGGGGGGCTGCTGATCCTCTTCGCCGCCACCGTCGCCTTCCTGCCGGTCACTCACTTCCGACTCCAGGCGCTGACCGTGCTCTTCACCGCGCTCGCGTGTGGCGCGATCGGCTTCCTCGACGACTTCATCAAGCTGACCCACAAGCGCTCGCTGGGCCTGCCGGGTCGCTGGAAGATGCTGCTCCTCGGCGGCGTCACCGTGGTGGTCGCGATCGTCGCGTGGCACCTGGAGCTGAGCACCGACGTCTACATCCCGGTGATCGACGTCACCGTGCCGCTGTCCTACGGCTGGTACGTCTTCCTGTTCTTCGTGATCGCGGGAGCCGCGAACGGGACGAACCTCGCGGACGGGGTGGACGGGCTGCTCGGTGGGGCGGCGATCATCGCGCTCTTCACCTTCATGGCGATGAACGTCGTGTCGTACGTCCGCTCCGGGCCGGCCGGGCACCGCAACCTGACGAAGCTCGACCTCGCCATCATCGGAGCCGCGCTGATCGGGGCGGCCGTCGGCTTCCTCTGGTTCAACGCGTTCCCGGCGGAGGTGATCATGGGCGACACCGGCTCGATGGCGTTCGGCGGGGCGCTCGCGGCCTTTGCGATCATGATGAAGGTCGAGGTGCTGCTCCTCCTCATCGGCGGCATCTTCGTGATCGAGGCGCTGTCGGTGATGATCCAGGTCTTCTCGTTCAAACGCTTCAGGCGACGTGTCTTCCTGATGGCGCCGATCCACCACCACTTCGAGATGAAGGCGTGGTCCGAGACGAAGATCACCGTGCGTTTCTGGATCATCGCCGGGCTGCTCTGCGCGGTCGGCTTCGCCCTCTACTACCGCTATTACTTCGGCCAGCTGCCGAAGCTCGTCAACGGGTGAGCGGCGGCGGCGTGGAGCAGGCGCTGCTCGACGCGGCGCGGCTGGGGCCGGAAGAGGACGTGCTCGTTCTGGGCAGCGGCGCGCTCGCGCTCGGTGCGCACGAGCGGGTCGGCGACGGCTGGGTCTACGTCGTTCGGTCGCAGGTCGACGAGCTCGAGGAGCTGCTCGGCGAGGCGCACGCCGTGGGGGCGAGCGGAGTGGCGTACCTCGTCGGTGAGACGCCGGTCCTGCCGCTTCCGGACGGCGCCGTCGCAGCCGCTGTCGGGCGGGTCGCAACGGACGACGGAGCGCTCCCAGCCGCGGCCGAGGAGCTCGCCCGTGTCCTCGCTGCGGGCGGACGCGCCTCGTTCGCCGAGCCGGGCATGGCCGCCGGGGAAAAGCTCGCGCGCGCGCTCACGGAGGCCGGGTTCGAACAGGTCGAGGTTGCGCCCGTGGACGAGGAGGCCGTCGTGAGTGGCCGGCTTCCCTGAGGACCACGGAGTCGGACGACGAACCCGTATCCCATGCTCGACAAAACCGACACGGTCCCGTTGCGCCCGCGCGCGTACAGTGACCCCAGGGGATCCGCGCCCCCCATTGGGGGGGAAGGTGGGTCGTGACCGGGACGCGTCCCGACGAGGGGTCTCCGGAAGAGGCATGGCTGCCGGCTCGGGCCCTCGTCGTGGGCCTCGCCCGATCCGGTCGTGCGGCTGCGGCTGCGCTCGCCGGACGCGGCGTCCACGTCGTCGCGACCGACCGCTCCCCCGAGGTCGATCCCGGCAGGCTCGGCGATCTCGGCGTCGAACTCCGTCTCGGAACGGAGGAGGAGGCGTTGCTGGAAGGGGCGGAACTGGTGGTCAAGAGCCCGGGCGTACCGGCCGGGTCGGCGCTCGTGGCCGGAGCGCGCTCGCGCGGCATCCCCGTCTGGAGCGAGGTCGAGCTCGGCTACCGGCTGCTGCCCGCCGGTTCGCGCGTCATCGGCGTCACCGGCACGAACGGCAAGACCACGACCACCGAGCTGCTCGGCGCGATCCTGCGCGCGGCCGGCCGGCCCGTCGAGGTCGCGGGCAACGTCGGTCGTGCCCTCACCGACGCCGCTCTCGAGGCGGCCGAGGGCTCGTGGATCGTCTGCGAGCTTTCGAGCTTCCAGCTCGAGGACGTCGAGACCTTCGCATGTGACGTCGCTGTGCTTCTCAACCTCGAGCCAGACCACCTCGACCGGCACCAAACCTTCGATGCGTATCGGGCCGCGAAGCTCCGCATCTTCGAGCGGGCACGCGAGAAGGTCGTGCCGCGCGGCTTCGAAATCGCCGGGATCGAGTTCTCCGCCGACGACCCCTTGCCCGCAGAGCCGTTGATGCCCGGCCGCCACAATCGGGAGAACGCGGCCGCCGCCACCGCCGCGGCCCGCGCGGCCGGCGTCCCCGACGACGCCATCGCGGAGGCACTCAGCACCTTCCCGGGCGTACCGCATCGGCTCGAGCTCGTGCGCGAGCTGCACGGCGTTCGCTGGGTCAACGACTCGAAGGCGACGAACACGGCCGCCGCCCGCCGCGGTGTCGCAGCCTACGACTCGACGGCGCTCCGCCTCATTCTCGGCGGCTCGCTCAAGGGCGAGGACTTCGGCCCCTTCGCGCGCGATCTGCCCGCCAACGTGCGCTCGATCTATCTCTTCGGCGCGGCAAGCGACGAGCTCGCTGCCGCGCTCGATGCCGCGGGGCGGACGTACGTCCGTGCCGGCGACATCGCCACGGCCGTGGCGCTGGCCGCGGCCGATGCCGAGCCCGGCGACGTCGTCCTGCTCTCGCCCGCCTCCGCTAGCTATGACCAGTTCGCGAACTTCGAGGAGCGCGGCGACACGTTTCGCGGCCTCGTCGAGGAGCTGTCGTGAGGTCGAAGCGGCATCAATTCGAGTGGAATTTGCTCGTCCTCGTCACCACGGCTCTCGTCCTCTTCGGGATCGTCATGGTCTACAGCGCGACTTCCGGATCCGCCGCGCTCGGCAACGCCAACCCGCTCGGTTTCGTCGAGAAGCAGGTGACCTACGCCGTGGTCGGCGTCGGGCTGCTCATCGTCGTCTCGCGTCTCCCGCTCGAGCGCCTCCGCGCGCTCGCGCCGACCCTCGTCATGACGGCCCTCGTTCTCTGTCTCGGCGTGCTCCTGGCCGGGGAGCGAATCAACGGCGCGCGCCGCTGGCTCACCGCCGGCCCGCTCGTCTTCCAGCCCTCGGAGCTCGCGAAGCTCGCGTTGGTCGTATGGACAGCCGCCTACCTCTCGCGGCGGCAGCCGCCCCGCACGCTGCAGGAGCTCGGGCGGCCGCTCGGCATCCTCGTGCTCGTGTTCGCCGGTCTCGTGCTGGTCGAGCCGGACCTCGGCACGGCGCTGACACTCCTGCTCGTCGTCGGAGCGATCCTGCTCGTGTCGGGCACGCGGATGCGCCTACTCGCCTCTGCGTACGGGATCGTGTTCGGGCTCGCGGCGATCGCCGCCTGGTCGTCGCCGTACCGGCGCGACCGGCTGCTCACCTTCCTCGACCCCTGGAAGGATCCGACCGGCGCGGGTCTCCAGAACGTCCAGGCGCTGATCAGCTTCGGCTCGGGAGGGATCTTCGGGCGCGGCCTCGGGTCCGGCCTGGCGCCGCTGTACTACCTGCCCGAGGCGCACACCGACATGATGTTCGCCGTCGTCGGCGAAGAGCTGGGCCTCGTGGGCGTGACGCTCGTGCTCATGGCCTTCTGTGCGTTCGGCTATGCGGGGATCCGGCTCGCAATCGCCTGCCGTGACCCATTCGCGAAGCGGCTCGCGGCCGGCGTCACCGCGCTGGTCTGCGGGCAGGCAGCGATCAACATGGCCGCCTGCGTTGGGATCGCGCCACTCACCGGAATCCCCCTTCCCTTCGTGTCGTACGGGGGCTCGAGCCTCGTGGTGATGCTCGTCGGGGTCGGTGTCCTCCTTAACATCGCGCGTGATGGCGGACGAGCGGCAGCTGCGGTTCCTGATCGCGGCCGGCGGGACGGTGGGGCACGTCGCGCCGGCGCTCGCCGTCGCGGAAGCGCTGCGGCAGCGGGAAGGGCTCGTGACCTTCGCCGGGTCGCCGGATCGCGTCGAGGCGCGGCTCGTTCCTGAGCACGGCTACGAGTTCGACGCGTTCTCCGTCTCCGGGCTGCCGCGCCGGCCGAGCGCCGAGCTCGTGCGCGCGGCGGGCCGGGCGCTCGCTGCTCCGGTCGCATGCCGCGCCATCCTCCGCCGTCGCCGGCCCGACGCCGTGCTCGGAGCCGGTGGTTACGTCGCGGGGCCGATGGTGCTCGCCGCTCGGCTCGAAGGTATTCCCTGCGCGCTCACCGAGGCCGACGCGCATCTCGGCCTCGCGAACCGGCTCGCCGCACCGCTTGCGGATCGCGTCTTTCTCGCGTTGCCGGTCGGCCGAGACGGCAAGAAGTATCGAGCCGTCGGGCGGCCGATCCCGGCGGCCTCGCGGCCCGTGGGTCGGGAAGAGGCACGCAGCCGGCTCGGGTTGGTCATGGACGCTCGTGTCGTCCTCGTCTTCGGGGGCTCGCTCGGCGCTCGCCTGCTCAACGACCTCGCGCTGGACGCCTGGGCCGAAAGCGGGCCGTCCGTGATCCATCTCTGCGGCGAGCGCGACTACCCCGAGCTGGAAAGACGCGTTACGCGTCCGGACTACGTCCTGCGGCCGTTCATCGACGAGATCGGCGTGGCGTACGGCGCCGCCGATGTCGTCCTCGCCCGGGCGGGCGGCTCGGTGTGGGAGCTGGCCGCGGCGGGGCTGCCCGCGGTGCTCGTGCCCGGCGAGTTCGCGACAGGACAGCACCAGGAGAAGAACGCGCGCTGGTTCGCCGATGCCGGAGGGGCGGTGGTCGTCCCCGAGGCGACGGCGCCCGAGGCGCCACGGATCGTGGAGGCGCTGCTCGGCGACGGCGAGCGGCTCGCGGCGATGGCCGCGGCGATGCGCGCGGTCGCGAAACCCGACGCAGCCGAAGAGATCGCGGATGAGCTCGTCTCCCTCGCAGCCGCTCGCCGGTAGACGGATCTGGCTCGCCGGGATCGGCGGCGCCGGTATGAGCGGCTACGCGCTGCTCGCGCACGCGTGGGGTGCGGAGGTCGCCGGCTGGGACCGTGCGGAGACGCCGTACCTGCAGCACCTCGAAGGGATCGGTGTCGAGATCTCGCCCGACCCGCCGCAGCCGCCGGCCGAGTGGGAGGTCTTCGTCTCGACGGCCTTCGCCGGCCGTGTCGAGGGTCGGCCGCGCGCCGAGCTCCTCGCCGAGCTCGTCGCGCAGCGGCAGGCGATCGTGGTGGCCGGCGCGCACGGAAAGACGACCACCAGCGCGATGATCGCTTTCTGCCTCGACCGGCTCGGGCTCGATCCGGCCTTTCTCATCGGCGGAGACGTGCCGCAGCTCGGCGGCAACGCCCGCTCCGGCTCCGGCTGGCTCGTGGTCGAGGGGGACGAGTCGGATCGCTCGGTGGCCGCCCTGCGACCTGAGATCGCCGTGCTCCTCAACGTCGATCTCGACCACCACACGACGTTCGTCTCGCGGCCCGAGGTCGCTGCGTTCTTCGAGGACTGGCTGCGCAAGGTCCCGCAGGTGGTACGCGCCGAGGAGCTCGGGCCGGTGCAGCTCGACCTCGGCGTGCCGGGCGAGCACAACCGGCGGAACGCCGCGGCCGCGCTCGCAGCTTTGGAGCTCGCCGGTGTCTCGCGTGGGGACGCCGAGGCCGCGCTCCGCGAGTTTCGCGGCGCCGGCCGCCGGCTCGAGCCGAGAGGTGAGGCTCGCGGCGTGGCGGTCCTCGACAGCTACGCCCATCATCCCGCCGAGCTCGCCGCCGACCTCGCAGCGGTCCGCGACGGCGGACGTCTGCTGGCGCTCTTCCAGCCGCACCTCTACTCCCGCACCGCCCACCTCGCCCACGGATTCGCAGACGCGCTCGCCGCTGCGGATGCCGTGTGCGTGACCGAGATCTATCCGGCCCGCGAGGAGCCAATGCCCGGAGTGACAGGGCGTCTGATCGTCGACGAACTCGCGCGGCTGCGGCCGGGCATGCGCATCGGCTGGGCGCCCTCGCTCGCTGAAGCCGCCGGCATCGTGGCTCACTGGGCGCGGCCGGGAGACACCGTCCTCACGCTCGGCGCCGGTGACGTCGACCGCGCGGCAGCGCTGATCCTCGAGGCGCTCGGATGAGGATCGAGCAGGGCGTGGAGCTCGCGCGGCTGACGACCCTCGGGACGGGCGGGCCGGCGCGTGCGTTCGCGCGCCCGCAGACCGAGCCGGAGGTGGAGGAGCTCCTTCGGTGGGCCGAGCAGCGGTCGCTCACCGCCGCCGTCGTCGGCCTCGGCTCCAACCTGCTCGCCGCGGACGACGGCGTCGACGCGCTCGTCCTCAAGTTGGCCGGCGAGCTGGCGTCGGTCGAGATCGACGGCGACATGCTGCGCGTGGGCGGCGGCACGGCGAACGCGGTCGCGCTGCATCGTGCCCGCGCGGCGGGGCTCGGCAGCTTCGAGTTCGCCTGCGCCATCCCGGGCACGATCGGCGGGGGCGTCTGGATGAATGCCGGCGCCTACGGCGGCGACTTCGCCGGCGTGCTCGAGCGCGCGCTCGTCGCCACGGCCGCGGGCAGCGCCTGGCTGACTCCCGCTGAGCTCGGGCTCAGCTACCGGCACTCGGAGCTCCGACATGGACAGGTTGTGGTCCGCGCCGTGCTCAGTCTCCGCCCGAGGGCGTCGGACGAGATCAAGGCCGAGGTACGGGCGCTGAACACGCGACGGAAGGAGGCACAGCCGACGAACCGGCGCACCTTCGGCAGCGTCTTCAAGAATCCCGAGCACGAGCTGAGTGCGGGGCGGATGCTCGAGGCCTGCGGCCTGAAGGGCCATCGCAGCGGCGGAGCCCAGATCTCACCCAAGCACGCGAACTTCATCGAGAACGCGGACGGCGCCACGACGGCCGATGCGCTCGCGCTCATGGCCGAGGCGCGCCGTCGCGCACTGGAGCAATTCGGCGTCAGTCTCGAGCACGAGGTCGAGTTCCTCGGCGAGCTTCAGCTGCCCGAGCTGTAGGAAGGTCCGGACCAGCGACGAAGACAGCTACATGCCTGGTAGGGCTCGTCTCGCTCGGTCCATCGTGCGCGTGGAGGCAATCCCGCTGCATTGGCGGCCGAGCCTGCAAGCGGTGCATCCGCGGGCATGGCTCAACGGCGTCGCCCCGACCCGGCGCTCGCTCGCGCTCGGGCTGGGCGTCCTGGTCTTCGCGCTGGGCAGCTACCTGATCGCACGTGAGTCGTCGCTCTTCGCGATCGACCGGATCGAGGTCCGCGGCGGGTCTCCCCGGGTCGCGCGCCAGATCCACGGAGCGCTCGCCTCGCTTGTCGGCAAGCCTCTCGTCGGCCTCGACGGCTCAGCAGTGCTGCGGTCGGTGGACGCGCTCCCCTCGGTGGTGAGCGCGACGTACGACAGGGACTTCCCGCATACGCTGCGGATCGCCGTCGTGCCGGAGCGCCCCGCCGCCGTCCTGCGGCGTGGCCCCCGGAGCTGGCTCGTCTCGACTCGCGGGCGAGTCATGAGGAGCTTGCCGGCGACGGCCCTTCCGAACCTGCCGCGGATCTGGATCGCCACGCGCGCGCCGGTGCGGACGGGTGCCGAGCTCACGGCAGTCGGCGCTGCAACGGCGGCTCACGCCGCGGGACTTGCCGGAGCGTTCGGGGCTCGCGTTGCCTCCGTCTCGTACACGAGCGGGTCGCTCGTCTTCCATCTCCGCTCCGGCCTCGCGCTCCTCCTCGGCGATGCGGGCGACATCAAGCTCAAGGTCGCCGTGGCCTCGCGGTTGCTCGCGATGCTGCCCGCGGGGTCGACGTATCTCGACGTGAGCATCCCGGGCCGGCCGGTGTCGGGGTACGGATCACCGCTCTCAGTCGCACCAGAAAGCTCTAGTAGAGGTTGAGGCTACTAAGCTCCACCTGTAGTTGACACCGAGCCTCGGCGCACGTACGCTCCGGCGCGTTGTTGCTGAAGTCAGCCCCAATCCTCTACTGAAGGTTCAGGTTCGAAGCTCATGAGCACGAAGGAATCGGCCGGGAACTACCTCGCAGTGATCAAGGTCGTCGGCGTCGGCGGCGGCGGCACGAACGCCGTCAACAGGATGGTGGACGCCGGCCTCTCGGGCGTCGAGTTCATTGCCGTCAACACGGACGCCCAGGCGCTGATGGTCTGCGACGCGGACGTGAAGATCCACATCGGCTCGGCCGCCACCCGCGGCCTCGGAGCCGGCGCGGATCCCGCTGTGGGCCTCGCGGCTGCGCAGGAGAGCCGCGACGAGCTCAAGGAGGCCCTCAAGGGCGCGGACATGATCTTCGTCACCGCCGGCGAGGGCGGGGGCACCGGGACCGGTGCTGCGCCAGTCGTCGCCGAGCTCGGCCGGGAGATCGGCGCGCTGACGGTCGGTGTCGTCACGAAGCCCTTCGGCTTCGAAGGTCGCAGGCGCTCGCAGCAGGCGGAGCAGGGGATCGAGACCCTACGCGACAAGCTCGAGACGCTGATCGTGATCGAGAACGACCGCCTGCTCCAGGTGGTGGAGAAACAGACGTCGGTCGTCGACGCGTTCCGCATGGCCGACGACGTCCTGCGGCAGGGAGTGCAGGGCATCACCGACCTGATCACCGTCCCCGGCCTGGTCAACCTCGACTTCGCCGATGTGCGCACGATCATGCGCGAGGCCGGCTCGGCGCTCATGGGCATCGGCTCGGCGAGCGGAGACAACCGCGCGGCGGAAGCGGCCCGGGCGGCCGTGTCCTCGCCACTGCTCGAGTCGTCGATCGAGGGCGCGACCGGCATCCTTCTCAACATCACAGGCGGCCCCGACATCGGCCTGTTCGAGGTCAACGAGGCGGCCGAGGTCGTGACAAGCGCGGCGGACGTCAACGCGAACGTGATCTTCGGAGCGGTGATCGACGACGCGATGGGCGAGGAGATTCGTGTCACCGTCATCGCCACGGGCTTCGGCGCCGGACGCCGCCGTCGGCGGGCGAGCGCCGAGTCGCAGGTCGCGGTTCCGTCCTCGAGTTCCGAGCAGGCCGAGAACGGGCTAGACGTCCCGTCCTTCCTGCGTGGCGAATAGCCGTACGGCGGCGTTTTACGAATTTCGCGACAGGAGTTTTGCGCCCGTTCGAACGGGGCACATCGTGCGTGCCCTCAACAGGGTTGACCGTTAGCGAGTCAACCCCACGACCCGGTCCGTCGCCCCGGCTTGTTTTCAGGAATGAGCCGGGGCGACTCCGTTCTGGGGACGATTTCGACTGAGCCGGGGCAGAGGTACAACGCACTAGGATCGGCCGTGCCCATGTCCGCCACGCTCCTGCACACGCCGCTGCACGATCGGCACGTCGAGCTCGGCGCGCGGATGGTGCCGTTCGCCGGCTGGGAGATGCCCGTGCAGTACGAGGGCGTCATCCCCGAGCACCGCGCGGTCCGGACGGATGCGGGGGTCTTCGACGTCTCGCACATGGGCCAGCTCGAGGTGGAGGGGCCGCACGCCCGCGATCTCCTGCAGCGTGCGCTCTCGAACGACCTCGACAAGCTCGAGCCGGGCCAGGCGCAGTACACGCTGCTCACGAACGAGGCCGGAGGGATCATCGACGACCTGATCGCGTACCGGGTCGCGGAATGCTCCTACCTCCTGGTCGTGAACGCCTCGAACCGCGACAACGCCTACGCGTGGCTCAAGGAGCGCGAGATTCGGGGCTCGGACGTGCGCGACGTCTCCGACGAGTGCGCTCTGCTCGCCGTCCAGGGGCCACGGTCGATCGAGCGGTTGGGATTGCCCCCGGCCCGGCCGTTCACGTTCGCCGAGACGTCGATCGACGGCGTCGAGGTGATGGTGAATCGCACCGGTTACACGGGCGAAGACGGCTGCGAGCTCCTCTGCATGAGCGAGGACGCCGTCCGGCTCTGGGACGCCGTGCTCGAGCGTGGCGCCGTGCCCTGCGGGCTGGGTGCGCGAGACACCTTGCGTCTCGAGGTCTGCTACCCGCTGCACGGAAACGACATCGGCCCGGACACGGACGCCATCTCCGCGGGACTGGGCTGGGCGTGCGCGCTCGACAAGGAGTTCGAAGGCGTCGATGTCCTCCGTCGTGTCAAGGCGGACGGCCCCGAGCGACGGCTGGTCGCGTTCGTCATGGAGGAGAAGGCGATTCCGCGGCCGGGGATGCCGATCGAGGGGGGTGGCGAGGTCACGTCGGGATCGCATTCGCCGATGCTCGAGATCGGGATCGGGCTGGGCTACGTGCCGGCCGCCCGGGCGCAGCCGGACACCGAGCTGACGATCGACGTTCGCGGCCGCCCGCGCCGGGCACGGGTGGTCAAGAAGCCGATGTACAAGAGGGAGGACTGAGTGGCAGCCGCCGAAAGCTATCCGGACGACCTGAAATACCACGAGGAGCACGACTGGGCCCGGGTCGAGGGCGACGAGGCCGTGCTCGGCATCACGTGGTTCGCCGCCGACGCGCTCGGCGAGCTCGTCCACTTCGAGCCGCCCGAGGTGGGCTCCACCGTGACGAAGGATCAGCCCTACGGCGAGGTGGAGTCCGTCAAGGCCGTCTCCGACGTGATCGCGCCCCTCTCGGGTGAGGTGCTCGAGGTGAACGAGCAGGTCGTCGGCGCGCCGGAGACGGTGAACGAGGACCCGTACGGCAACGGCTGGCTGCTGCGCATCCGGCTCTCGGATCCCGGCGAGACGGAAGCTCTGCTCGACGTGGGTGCCTACCGCGAGCTGCTCGCGAACCAGTGACGCATCCGTTTCTCGCGCTCACGGACTCCGACCGGGAGGAGATGCTCGGCACGGTCGGCGTCGCCTCCGTGGAGGAGCTCTTTCGCGACCTGCCCGAGGCCGTTCGCCTCGGGCGCGAGCTCGAACTCGAGCCGGCGCTATCGGAACAGGAGGTCTTCGCGCACGTCGCCGCTCTCGCCGGGAGGAACGCCGACGCAAGTCGGGAGCTCTCCTTCCTCGGCGCCGGCATGTACGACCATTATGTGCCGGCGGTCGTCGACACGATCCTGCAGCGCGGCGAGCTCCTGACGGCGTACACGCCGTACCAGCCGGAGATGAGCCAGGGCGTGCTTCAGGCGATCTTCGAGTACCAGACCGCCGTCTGCGAGCTGACCTGCATGGACGTCTCGAACGCGTCCGGCTACGACGGCACGAGCGTCGCGGCAGACGCCTGCTACGTCGCGAAGCACGCAACCGGACGCGACAAGGTCGTGCTGACCGAGGCGACGAATCCACAGGTGCGCCAGGTCGTGAAGACCTTCGCCACAGGCTTCGGCCTCGAGGTCGTCGAGGTCCCGCACCGAAACGGCACGACCGATCCCGACCAGCTGGAGCAGGCCGCTGCGAACGCCGCCGCGGTCATCTTTCAGCAGCCGAACTTCTTCGGCTGTCTCGAGCCTGCGCCGGATCTCTGCGCTGCTGCGGCGGAGGCAGGCGCGTTGCCCGTCGCGCATGTCGACCTCCTGTCGCTCGGCGTACTCGAGGCGCCGGGCCGCTACGGCGCCGCCCTCGCGATCGGAGAAGGACAGGCTGCCGGGAACTTCCCGTCCTTCGGTGGGCCGCACTACGGCTTTCTCGCGGCACGTCAGGAGTTCATCAGGCGCATGCCGGGCCGCATCGTCGGCGAGACGGTAGACACCGCGGGCGAGCGCGGCTATGTCCTCACCCTGCAGACCCGGGAGCAGCACATCCGGCGGGAGAAGGCCACCTCGAACATCACCACGAACCAGACGCTGCTGGCGCTCGGCGGGCTCGTCTATCTCACGTGGCTGGGGCCGCAGGGGCTGCGCGAGCTGGGGGAGACCTGCCTGTCGCTGGCTGCGTACGCGAAGCGGCGGCTCGCGGAGAGAGCAGGACTCCAGCCGGTGTTTGCAGGACAGCCAACGTTCAAGGAGTTTGCCGTCCGCGTAGGACGGAACGCACGCGAGGTCGTGGCGGCTGCACGTGAGCTGGGCGTCCACCCCGGCTACGCGCTCGGGCGCGACTACGAGGGGATGGACGACGTGCTGCTCGTAGCAGTCACCGAGCGGCGGACGCCCGAGGAGATCGACCGTCTCGCCGACGTGCTCGCCGAGGTGACCGGATGAAGCTCATCTACGAGAAGTCGCAGGCCGGGCGCCGCGCCTCGGGGCTCCCGCACTACGAGAACCTGCCGGCTCCGCCGGAGCTCCCGGAGGACCTGCGCCGCGCCGAGCCGCCGCGCCTGCCCGAGGTCGCCGAGTTCGAGCTCGTCCGGCATTTCACCGAGCTCTCGACGCGCAACTTCGGCGTGGACACGGGCTTCTACCCGCTCGGCTCGTGCACGATGAAGTACAACCCGCGTATCAACGAGCGGCTCGCGGCGCTCCCGGGGTTCGCGCGGCTCCATCCGCTGCAGGAGGAGGACGGCGCACAGGGCGCACTCGAGCTGATGTGGCGCCTGCAGGAGATTCTCGCCGAGGTGACGGGCCTCGACGCGGTCTCGCTCCAGCCGGCCGCCGGCTCCCAGGGCGAGTTGACGGGGCTGCTGCTCGTGCGCGCGTACTTCGCCGCGCGGGGCGAGGGCGAGCAGCGGCGGAAGGTCGTGATCCCGGACACGGCCCACGGCACGAACCCCGCTTCCGTGACGATGGCCGGCTACGAGCTGACGCCCGTCCGCACCGACGCGCGCGGGAACATCGACGTCGACGACCTGCGCGGGAAGGTCGACGAGCACACCGCGGCGCTCATGCTCACCAACCCGTCCACCGTCGGCCTCTTCGACGAGAACATCCAGGAGATCCAGCGGATCTTTCACGGCGCGGGGGCGCTCATGTACTACGACGGCGCAAATCTCAACGCGGTCTGCGGGATTTCGCGGCCCGGCGACATGGGCTTCGACATCGTCCACATCAACCTGCACAAGACGTTCTCGCAGCCCCACGGCGGCGGCGGCCCGGGCGGCGGCCCGATCGCGGTGCGCGACATCCTCGAGCCTTTCCTGCCGGTGCCTGCCGTCGTGCGGCGGGAGGAAGGGAGCTTCGGCCTCGACTACGACCGGCCGCAGACGATCGGCAAGGTGCGCGGCTTTACCGGGCCGTTCGGCGTCTTCGTCCGCTCGTACGCGTACATCCGGATGTGGGGGCCGCGGCTACGCGAGATGTCCGAGGTTGCCGTGCTCAACGCGAACTACGTGCTCGCGCGCCTCCGGGACGCGTACGACCTGCCGTTCGACCGGCTCTGTATGCACGAGTTCGTCGTTTCCGCGCGGAGCCTGAAGAAGCAGCACGGCTGCACGGCGCTCGACGTCGCCAAGCGGCTGATGGACTACGGCTTCCACCCGCCGACGATCTATTTCCCGCTCATCGTCCCCGAGGCGCTCATGGTCGAGCCGACCGAGACGGAGGCGAAGGAGACGCTCGACGCCTTCTGCGACGCGATGCTCGCGATCGCAAGCGAGGCGGCCGAGGAGCCCGAGCTGCTGAAGGAGGCGCCGCACCATCGGCCGGTGAAGCGGCTCGACGAGGTGAGAGCTGCGAAGCAGCCTGTCGTCAGGTACGCGTTCGACGAAGCGCTCGAGACGGCCGAGGCGCCCAAGGGCGCCTGAGCTCGAGCGACGCTCCGACGACGCGTCCGCCGAGCCTTTCCAGCAACCGGCGCGACGCGACGTTCGTCTCGTCCACCTCGGCCCGGACTTCGGCTGCGCCACGAGCCCGGAGCTCGGCGAAGACCTCACCCATCAGCCAGCGCGCGATCCCGCGCTGCCGCGACGAGCGGCGCACGCCGATGAAGCCGAGGCGGGGCTGCTCGGGGCGGAGCCAGACGCGGCAGATCCCGATCTGCTCGCCTCCGGAGATCGCGACGAGGTAGAGCGCGGGGTCGAAGTGAGATGAGAGGTAGGTCTCCTCGCGAAAGTCCGCGGGCGTCCAGCGCCAGCCGTCCGTGCCGGGGACGTCCTGCCGCAGCTCGTCGTCGAGCAGTCGCAGCGCCTCCTCGTCCACCGCGTCGGCTCGCACCGCCTCGACCCCCGTTAGCGCAGGCACCTGCCGCGCATCAGTAGCGAGCACGAGGTCGAGCTCGCGCCGCTCGAGAGAGAAGCCCAGAGCTTCAAGGGCGCGCAGTTGCTCGTCGTCGCTCTCGTCGACAGTGGCGAAGAGCTCTCCGGGCGGAAGGGGCCTGTCGAGGGGACCGAGGACGAAGCGACAGCCGTCCGGGCGGACGACCGTGCGGGTTTCAGGCACGCGCGCGCGGAGACTCGCGGCGTCTCCGCGGAGCCGTCGCGAGCTGCCCGCAGGCGGCTTCGATGTCCCGCCCGCGCGTCAGGCGCACGGTGACCGGCACCCGCGCGCGCTCGAGCTCATGCCGGAAGGCGGCGATCCGGTCGCGGGACGAGCCTTCATAGAGCCCCGTGGGGTTGTACGGGATGAGATTCACCTTGAAGTGGTCGCGGCCGAGGAGCTCCGTGAGGGCGCGACCCTGCTCGGGCGAGTCGTTCACGCCCGCAAGCATCACGTACTCGACGAAGACACGGCGATTCCTTGCCTCCGCATGGCGGCGACACTCCGCGACGACGTCCGCGATCGGATAGCGCTCGTTGACCGGCATGATCCGCGACCGCAGCTCGTCGTCCGGGGCGTGGAGGGAGAGCGCGAGCCGGATCGGCTCGTCCACCTCCGCGACGAAGCGTCGCAGGCCCGGCAGCCAGCCGACCGTCGAGATCGTCGTCCGGCGATGGGTGATCCCGACGCCGGGCAGCCGCCGTGCCGCCGCGAGCACCTCGCCGAGGTTCAGCATCGGCTCGCCCATGCCCATGAACACGGCATGGTCGACCTTCGTGAGCCGCCGGAAGTGCAGCGCCTGGTCGAGGATCTCCGATGCGGTCAGGTTCCGCCCGAACGCCATCGAGCCGGTCGCGCAGAACGTGCACGTGAGCGGGCAGCCCGACTGCGAGGAAAGACAGATCGAGCGCCGGCCGTCGCGATAGCGCATGAGTACGGCCTCGACGGGATGGCCGTCGGCGGTGCGGAACAGTGTCTTCACCGTGCCGTCGCGCGACTCGCGCTCGGTCTCGACCGCGAGCGTCGAGAACGGCACCGCGGACGCGAGCTCCTCGCGTAGCCCGCGCGGGAGGTTCGTCATCGCGTCGTAGCCGCCCGCGCCGCGCGCCGTCCACTCCCACACCTGACGGGCACGGAAGGCCGGCTCGCCGCGCTCGCGCAGGGTGTGCTCGAGGAGCTGCAGATCCATCGGGCTACGGTAGCGTCCTTCCGGTGCCCCTTCAGCAGATGTCATCCGTGTCCCCGGCGGCTGCAAAGCGGCGCGATGCGGCGTCCTCGGTCGCCTCGATAGCGTCGGCTATCGAGGCTCCCTGCGTCCTTGCCTCGCTTGCTTTTCGCTCGCCCGGAACGCGGCAACATTCACTGAAGGGACACCCGTGATCGACCTGCGCTCCGACACCGTCACGAAGCCGACGCCGGGGATGCTCGCTGCGATGGCGGCCGCCGAGGTCGGGGACGAGCAGATGCGCGAGGACCCGACGACGAACGAGCTTCAGCGCCGGATGGCCGAGCTGCTCGGGCACGAGGCGGCGCTCTTCCTCCCGACCGCCACGATGGCGAACCAGGCTGCGCTACGCGTGCTCAGTCGCCCCGGGTGCAAGGTTGTCGCCGAGGAGCGGACGCACGTCCTGATCTACGAGTGGGGCGGGCCCGCGATCCATTCCGGGCTCGTGATGCAGGGGCTCGCCGCCGAGGCCGGGAGGCCGACCCCGGAGCAGATCGAGGAGGTCGACGAGGTCGGATTCGGCAGCGTGCTCGTGCTCGAGAACACCCACCGCAGCTCCGGGGGCCGGATCTGGCCGCTCGAGGAGTTCCGCGCAGCGGCCGAGGCTGCGCGGGCGCGGGGTGCAGCGGTCCACCTCGACGGCGCGAGGCTCTTCAACGCCTCCGTCGCCGCCGGCGTCGAGCCGGCGGCGTGGGGCGCCCTCGCCGACACCGTGACCATCTGCTTCTCGAAGGGGCTGGGTTGCCCGTTCGGCGCGATCCTCGCCGGCTCCGCCGAGACGATCGAGCGCGCCTGGGAGGGAAAGTTCCTCTTCGGCGGCGCGCTCCGGCAATCGGGCGTCGCCGCGGCCGCGATGCTCTACGCGCTCGACCATCACGTCGAGCGGCTCGCCGACGACCACGCACGCGCGCGGCGGCTTGCAGAGGGAATCGGGATCGATCCTGCGACCGTCGAGACGAACTTCGTTCCGCTTCCCGACGAGCCCGGCCTGCGCGAGCGGCTGCTGGAGCGGGGCGTCGGCGTCGGCGGCCTTCGTCCCGGCCGGCTGCGCGCCGTCACGCACCTCGACATCGGCGACGCGGAGATCGACCAGGCGATCGGGCGGATGCAGGAGGCGGTCGGTGTCCACGCCTGAGCGGCTCGGCTCGAAGCTCGACCAGCTCCTCGCGGGCGCGCAGCGCGAGAAGCGGCTCCCGAGCATCGCGGGTGCTGTGCTCCGCGACGGCGAGATCGTCTGGGAGTCCGCCGTCGGCATGGCGGACGTCGAGGGCGGCCTCGAGGCGACGCCGGACACGCAGTACCGCCTCGGCTCGATCACGAAGACGTTCACCGCGGCCGCGATGATGCAGCTGCGCGACGCGGGCAAGCTCGACCTCGAGGACACGCTCGACATGCACGTCGAGGGCGCCGCCCACCGCCCGACGATTCGCCGCCTCCTCTCGCACGCCTCGGGCCTGCAGCGCGAGACACACGACGACTCGTGGCTGACGCTTCGCTTCGCGCGGCCGGACGAGCTCCTCGAGACGCTGCAGAAGGCCGAGATGGTGCTGCCGTCGGGTGCTCGCTTCCACTATTCGAACCTCGCCTTCGCCCTGCTCGGCATCGTGGTCGAGCGGGTCTCGGGGATGTCGTACATGGACTACGTCCGCGAATGGCTCTTCGAGCCGGTCGGGCTGACCCGGGTGAGCTTCGACGCCGAGCCGCCGGCGGCGACGGGCTATGTCGGACAGCCGTACGCCGACGGTGTCTGGAACGCGGTACACGTCGAGACGGGCGCCTGGGCCTCCGCCGGCCAGCTCTGGGGAACGGTCGGCGATCTGTGCCGTTGGGGCGCGTTCCTCGCCGATCCGGACGAAGCGGTGCTCGCGAAGAAGAGCGCCGAGGAGATGCGCACCGTGCAGGTGATCGCGGAGCACGAGCGCTGGCTCGTCGGCTACGGGCTCGGGATGATCCTCCGCCGCGACGGCGAGCGGATCCTCGCCGGCCACACCGGCTCCATGCCCGGGTTCATCGCGTTCCTCTTCGCGTCGCCGGGGGAGAAGGTCGTCGCCGCGCTCCTCACGAATGAGAGCCAGGGGCTGGTCGGCGAGCTCGGTCTGTCGCTCGTGCGCACGACCGTGGAGGAATGGCCGGTCGCGCCGGAGGCGTGGCGGGTCGGCGAGCCGGCGCCGGACGACGTCGTGCCGCTGCTCGGGCTCTGGTTCATCGAGGCGTCGCAGGTCGTCTTCCGCTGGCGGGACGGGAAGCTCGAGGCCCGCTCTCCCGAGGATGCGGATTGGGAGCCGCCCGCGATCTTCGAGCGCGAGAGCGACGACCTCTGGCGCACCGTCTCCGGGCCGGAGCACGGTGAGGCGCTGCGGATCCTGCGCGGGGACGACGGCGCGGTCGAGCGCATGGTCTGGGCCGGCTACCCGGTCACGCGCGAGCCAGGCCCCTGGAAGGCGCCCGAGTAGCTACTCGTACTGGAGCGCTTCGAGGACGTTGAGCTTCCCGGCGCGCCGGGCGGGGAAGATGGCCGCCAGCAGCCCGACCACGATCGCGGCCACGGCGAAGACGATCACCTGTCCCCACGGCAGCGCGAAGACGATGAAGTCGATCCGCGCCGCGAGGAGCCCGCCGAGCACGAGGCCCAGGATGATCCCGATCACGCCGCCCATGAGCGCGGTGATGACGCTTTCGGCGCGGATCATGCGCCGCACCTGCCGCCGTGTCATCCCGACGGCCCGCAGCATCCCCAGCTCGCGCGTTCGCTCGAACACCGTCAGCACGAGTGTGTTGATGATCCCGAAGAGGCTGACGATCACGGAGAGCGCGAGTAGGACGTAAAGGACGTTGAGGACCGCGTTCAGGCCGCTGATCTGGTTGTCGACGAATTCCTGCTTCGTCTGTACCTTCGCGTTCGGGAACGAGCTGAGCTGCTTCGTGAGCGCCGCCTTGTTCGCGTCGGTCTCACCGCCCTGCATCCGGACGAAGGAGTAGATGTTCTGCGGCGCGTTGTAGATCTTGTCCCAGGCGGCATCGGAGATCGTCACCGGCCCGAACGGCGAGCCACCTGTCGGCGGGTCGAAGATGCCGCGCACATGCACGTCGACGGACTGGCCCGTCGGTGCGGTCAGAGTCAGCGGCGAACCGATCTGGAGGTGGTGGGATTTGGCGAAGCCGTCGTCCACGAACGCGCCGTGCGCGCCGAGCTTGGCGATGACCGCACTGGTGCCACCGTCCAGCCACTTCATCCGGAAGATCTGCGATCCACCAGGCCCGACCGCGGTCGCCTGGTGCACCTTCCCCAGGATGAGCGCGTCGCCCCCGCGCACGTTCGCGATCGCCTGGACGCCCGGCGTGCGGGCGGCCTGATTGCCGGCCGCGATCGGGATCGGGTCGAAGTTGTTCTGCGCAGTGATCGCGTAGCCGCTGATCCAGAGGTCATCCACCGCGCCACGGAAACTCTTGGTGATTCCGGCCGCGACGACGGCGACGAGCGTCACGAGCGCCAGACCGATCATCAACGCCGAGGCGGTGGACGCCGTCCGCTGCGGGTTTCGCCGCGCGTTGTCGCGCGCCAGCGAGCCCGCTGCTCCGCCGAACCTGCTCGCCGGGGCGCCCAGCGCCCACGCCAGTGGCCGCACGAACCGGACTGCCAGGAGCGCCACGCCGACGAAGATCAGCAGCGTCCCGACGCCCATGAAGAGGAGAATCTGCTTCGTCCCGAGCCCGCTGCCGAACAGCCCGTAGACGAGCAGGGCGAAGCCGGCGGCCGTGAGCAGCGCCGAGCCGACCGGCCGGTACCTCGCAAACCGCCCAGGCGGCAGCTCGGCTCCTTCTCGCACGGCGGCGATCGGCGGCACGCGCGTGGCGCGGAAGGCGGGGCGGAGGCTCGCCAGGACGGTGACGAGGATCCCGACGACCAGTGCGACGACCACCGTGCGGGTGTGCAGGACGAGGCCGTTGTTCGGCAGCGTGAAGCCCACCGCGTCGAACAGCTTGAAGAGGCCGACTCCCAGCCCCAGGCCGACGGCGATCCCCACGATCGAGGCGACCACCCCGATCGCAAAGCCCTCGATCACGATCGAGAACCGCACCTGGCGCCGCGACGCGCCGATCGTGCGCAGGGTCGCGAGCTCGCGCGTCCGCTGCTTGATCGTGATCGAGAGCGAGTTCGCGATCACGAAGGAGCCGACGAACAGCGCGATGCCGCCGAACGCGAGTAAGAAGTCCTGCAGGAAGTTGAGGAAGCTCTCCGTGTCCTTCGCGTCCGACTTCGCCTGTGCCTGCCCGGTCTTCACCTGCGTTCCCGGTGGCAGAACCGTTCGGATCGTGTCTGCAAGCTCCGCCGGTGTGATGCCGGGGTTTGCCTTCGCGCGGATCTGGTCGAGCTTGCCGACTCGCTGGAAGACTCGCTGCGCCGTCGGCAGGTCGAAGCCGGAGAGGGTCGCGCCGCCGAGACTCGACGCCCCGCCGAAGTGCACCAGCCCGGAGATCCTCATGCGGAGCGTCGGGCCGTTTGCCTGCACGCCGATCGTCTGTCCCACCTGCAGATCCTTCTTGCGCGCGGTCGCCTGGTCGATCACGATCTGGTTCCGTCCGGGCCACTTCCCCTCGACGAGCGTGAGGGTGTTGAGCTCGGGGCGGGTGGGATCGATGCTGAAGCCGAGGTTCGGTGCACCGCCGAAGTGGACGACCTTGCCGTCGACGATCAGGTGGGCGATGCCGCCGACGCCACCCACGGCATCCGCGACGGACGGCAGCTTGCGGATCTGCGGCAGCAGATCCTGATCGAACGGCGGCGCCGTCGTCGTCCCGTTGTCGCTCAGGGAGAACGCCGACTTGCCCGTGACCGTGGCATCGGTACCGCGGTAGACGGAGGTGAAGATCCCGCCGAACGCGCCCTTGATCGAGTCGGTGAGGACGTAGGTGCCCGTGATCAGCGCGACGCCCAGGACGATCGCGATCGCGGTGAGCGCCGTGCGCAGCTTGCGGCGCGCCATGCCCCTCAGCGCGACGTGGATCATGCGCTGAGCGAGTTCATCACCGCGAGCACCTCGGCCTGGTCGGTGTGCTTGCCGAGCTCGCGCACGATCTTTCCGTCGGCGAGGAAGAGGATGCGGTCTGCGATGGCGGCCGCCCGCGCCTCGTGCGTGACCATGACGGTCGTCTGGCCGTAGGCGTCGGTCGAGGCGCGCATCAGCTCGAGGATCTCCCCGCCCGTCTTCGAGTCGAGGTTGCCGGTCGGTTCGTCGGCGAAGAGGATCGTCGGGCGCGTGACGAGGGAGCGCGCGATCGCGACGCGCTGCTGCTGCCCGCCCGAGAGCTCGGACGGGCGGTGGCTGCGTCGGTCGGCCAGGCCCATCTGCGAGAGCAGCGAGTCGAGCCACTCGCGATCGGGCTTCTCGCCCGAGATCGAGAGCGGCAAAACGACGTTCTCCTCCGCGTCGAGCATCGGCAGGAGGTTGAAGAACTGGAAGACGAAGCCGATGTGCTCCCGCCGCAGGAGGGTGAGCTTCGAGTCGTCGAGCTCGGTGATCTCGGTGCCTGCGATCTTCACCGTCCCCGTGGTGGGCTTGTCGAGCCCGGCGAGGATGTGCATGAGCGTCGACTTGCCGGAGCCCGACGGGCCCATGACCGCGACGAGCTCGCCCGGGCGAACCTCGAGATCGACGCCGCGGAGGGCGTCTACGGCGGTCTCGCCTTCGCCGTAGCGGCGCGTCAGGTCACGCGCGTCGACCGCGGCGTTCGCGGGCACGCCGACGCCGTCCTTCGACTCCTCCCTCACGGCCATGCCGTCGAGGGTAGTCGAAGCGGCCGGGTCTGAACAGAGGCACTAACCGAACTCTTACCGGCCGCCGCCGAGGAGGAATCCCACCACAGCCGCCGCGTAGGCGACGACGAGCAACGCGCCCTCCTTCCGGCGCGAGGTGCCGTCCCAGACCGTGGCGGCGACGACGACCGCCGCGCCGGCCATTGCGAAGAGCTCGGTCCAGCGGAAGGCAAGGGCCAGGTGGTGCGAGAAGAGGAGCGAGAGGAGCGTCACGACCGGGACGACGAGCAGTGCGACCTGGGCGGCCGAGGAGATCGCGATCTCGGTGGCGAGCCGCATCTTTCCGTTGTGCGCGATCACGATCGCTCCGCCGTGCTCGGCCGCATTCCCGACGATGGCCACGATCACGACCGCGATGAAGAACTCACTCAGGCCGACCGCCTCCGCGAACGCGCCAAGCGAGTGGACGAGGATCTCGCTGACCCAGGCGGTGACGGCGGTCGCCACGGCGAGGACGCCGAGCGCCGTCGGCAGCGACCAGGCCCCCTCGCTCGGTTCGCCGCGCTCGCTCTCGTGGTGGCGGCGCAGATTGCGGCCGACGACCGCGAGATAGACCAGCAGGAGCACGATGGCGACCGGCACCGAGGCGATGACCACGGCGTTCCGCTCCGGCGGGCCGGTGTAGCCGAGCGTGGCCGGCGCGACGAACCCGACCACCGCCAGGCCGACGAGTCCGATCTGCAGGAGCAGCGACCGGCGGTTGATCCGGGCGCCGTCCGGCCCGGCGATCTGGGTGACGCCGTAGACGAGCAGGAGGTTCGAGATGACGCTGCCCGAGAGTGAGCCGCGCACGACGTCCGGGAGGTTCGCTCCCACCGCGAAGAGAGCGACGATCAGCTCGGGCGCGTTCCCGAAGCTCGCGTTGAGGAAGCCGCCGATGCCGGGCCCGGTGTGCTCGGCAGCGTGCTCGGTCGATTCCCCGATCAGCCACGCCAGAGGCACGAGGGAAAGCGCGGCCAGGACGAAGAGCGTCACGTCGCCGGCTCCGGTCAGCTTGTCGACGAGGATCGTGACGGGCGCGATGGCGAGCGACGCCCAGAGGAAGTTCCTTCCCACCGCGCAAGCCTAAAGAGCTGCTCACCGGGCATGAGGAGCGCGTGCAGCCGTCGAGTTCCTCGCAGGCGCCTAGCGCCACCGCCCCTCCCTGTCAAGTCTTGCGCAGCCCCGCATCGGCGCGAACAATGAGGTCATGACGCCCGAGCAAGCGACCGCGACGCTGCCGCTGCATCCCCAGGACGAGGTGGAGTGCAGGGGCTGTGCCGTCCACTGCGAGAAGGTCGTCTACCCGGCGGCGTGCCTCGAGCGGTCGTGTCCATTCGTCTACGCGTACGAGGAGCACGGGCACACCTACATGGGTTGCCTCCAGAAGGTGTTCGAGGCGGAGATCGACGTCGAGATGCTCTCGGCTGCGGAACGGCGCCGCGAGGGGTTCGGCGCCGTGCGCGCATTGCGCGGGCCGCTGCCTATGTGCGAGGCGGCGGTGCAGGCGACGTTCTCGCAGCGCGAGACCGAGCTCGGCTGCGTCAATCCGGAGTTCGGCGAGCTGCCGGCAGGCTCACCGACGTTCCGAGTGTTCGCGCGGGTCGCGGACCTCTAGACCGCTCCCGCAGCCGCTGCAGGATCACCACGCCGAGCGCCGGGCCGGCTGCGGTGAAGAGGAATGCGAGCCGCCAGCTGTGCTCGGCGACGGCCGCGATCGCCGGCGGGGCGCCCGCGACGACGACGCCGAGCAGCGTCTGCTGGAAGCCGAGCGCCGCGCCCGTGCGGGCCGAGCCGGCCGCCTCGGCGGCGGCGGCGTAGGCGAGGCCGTTCCACGACATGCTCAGCACGCCCGCGACGACGAAGAGCGGGATGAGAAGCGCGAGCGGGGCGTCGATGGCCGCGGCGACTGCGGCGGTGCCCATCGCGAGTGCGACGCCGATCGTGCGGAGCGGGCCCAGCCGGCTGCCGAGCCGGTCGGAGATGGTTCCCGAGCCGATGCGGGCGGCGACGGCGAGGACGTAGATCGTTGCCAGGAGAGCCCCTGCGGCTTCTTTCGACACGTCGCGGTGCTCGTGGAGGAAGAGGACGACGAAGCCGATGATCCCGATCTGGGCCAGCAGAAACATCCCGGTCCCCGCACCGAGGAGCCACATGAAGCGGTCGCGGAGCGGCTGGGTGACGTCGCCCAGCTCCGGCTCGCTTCCCGCGCCGCCCCGGACGAAGACGGCAGCCACGATCGCGCCGGCCAGGCACGCGGCGCCGAGGAAGACGAACGCAGCGCTGGTGCCGCCGGCGGAGCCGAGGACGGGGAGGGCGCCGGCTCCGAGCGCGCCGCCGATCGGGATCGCCGTCTGCCTGATCCCGAGCGCGAGCCCGAGCTCGGTCGAGGGGAACCAGGCCATGATCGCGCGGCCGCTCGCGGCGTTGACGCTCGCTCCGAGCGCTCCGACGCCGATGAGCGTGACGGTGACGGTGGCGAAGCCGTCCGTCGTGGCGGCGACGGCGAGCAGCGCCGCGGCGCCGGTGAGCCCTGCCGCAATCACCCACCGCTCGTCGACCCGATCCGCCACGAGCCCCCACGGCAGGAGCGTGAAGAGCATTCCGATCCCCACCGCAGCGAGTACGACGCCGGTCTGCGTCAGGGTCAGCCCGTAGTCGGACTTCAGGGTCGGGCTGAGCGCCGGCAATCCCACCGACGTGGCTGAGAAGGTCGCCTGCGCGAGCGTCCCCGCCGCGAGCACGACCCAGCGATAGCGCCCGCTGGACACGTGCATCAGGTGAGCCACCGCGCCCGCAGGTCCTTCGTCTTCTGGATCTCGGCCGCGTCCGGGCCGCGGTTCTCGGGGCCGGCGGTCTCGAGCACCGCCGGCAAATCCTGCAGCCGCGGATTGGACAGGAACACGCCGAGCTTCTCGCCGAGCTCGCCCTCGAGGACGTTCGCGTGCCGGTCGCGATTCGAGCCGAGGGGCGCGGCGGCGTCGTTCACGTGCAGCGCGCGCAGCCGGTCGATGCCGATCGTGGAGTCGACCTCGTCGAGGCAGGCGTCGAGTGCAGACGGGTCGGTCACGTCCACGCCGGACACCCAGAGGTGGCAGGAGTCGAGGCAGATGCCGAGGCGTGGGTGTCCTCCCAGCCGGTCGTAAACCGTAACGAGCTCCTCGACGGAGCGTCCGATCGTGCCGCCCGCGCCTGCCGAGTTCTCCATCAGGAGCCACGTCTCGTCGGAGCAGAGCTCGAGCACCACCTCGAGCGCAGGCAGCACGCGCTCGAGCCCTGCCTCGAAGCCGCTGCCGAGATGGGAGCCGATATGGAAGACGACGCCGTCGGCGCCGATTCCGCAGGCGACCTCCATCGTGTTGCCGATCGCCAGCACCGACTTCTCGTAGAGGGCGTCGTCGGGCGAAGCGAGATTGCAGAGGTACAGAGCGTGGCAGAGGACGCCCTCGATCCCGGCCTCGGCCCGTTTCTCGCGGAAGCGCTCGAAGCTCGCGGGGTCGTGGTTCGTCGGGCGCCAGGTGCGCGGGCTCTGGGTGAAGACCTGCACCGAGTCGGCGCCCAGGTCGACCGCCCGGTCGATCGCCTTGTCGATCCCCCCCGCAGAGGAGATGTGCGCTCCGATCTGCATCAGCGAAGCCAAGCCTCCAGTCGTGCCGCCTCGTCGGCGACCTCCGCTTTCTGCGTGCGTGTCAGCGGCACGAGCAGCTTCACCTGGGCGGCGCCGCTCCACGTTCCCGCGACCGCGCCGTCGACGAGCACCGTCGCCGCGACGTCGCCGTTCTTTCCGATCACGCTCTTGCGCAGCTCGTCGGAGATCGTCCGGCGGCGGTCGGCGAAAGCGAGCAGCAGGTTGTCCCACTTGGGCAGGAAGCGGACCGGGGCCGGGGTGTCCGCGGGCGGCAGCGGCGCGCGCGGCACGTCGTACAGCGTCTTGCCGTCCTCGTTCCGGTAGGTCGGAAGCCCGTCGAGGGCGTGCTCGAAGTCCCGGACGCGCAGGCCGGACCACCCGGCGACGTCAGCCTTCGTCGCGGGCCCGAACGCGCGCAGGTAACGGTGGACGAGCTCGGTGACCGCGGTCGCGACGTCGACGACCGCCGGCTCGCCGTACGCCTCGTACGTCGCCGAGGGCCGCGTCGTCCACCCCGCAGTCTCGCGGGCGTGCAGTAGGTGCGCATGCCGGCGCACTGCGTACACCGTCTGGCGGCAGTCTCTCTCGGAGAGATCCGGATGGGCGGCGCGCAGATGCTCGAGGATCTCGGTGTAGTCGACGCGGCCATTCTTCAACAGCGCGCGTACGTCGGCGATCGCCGCGCTCGCGCGCTCGAGGTGCAGCGGCCCGAACCAGGTGTTCATTTCCCTGAAAGCCGCGTAGAAGACCGGGTAGTCGCGCGCCGTGATCAGATGCAGGGTCCCGCGCATCACCGTGGGCTTGAGCACCTCGCCGCGCCGCAGCAGACGCTCGAGGGACGCCCGCCGGAAGCCGTCGACGCGCGTCCAGAGCCCGATGTACGGCGACGGCGGCCACTGCGCCTGCAGGCCCACGAGCCGTTCGACGGCTCGCGCGACGGGCAGGCGGCGTCGCTCGAGCAGCAGCTGGCGCGCGAGCGTCGCGCGATTGAGCTCCCGCAGAGTCAGCGTCCGCCCCCGCACCCGGCCTACGCTATCCGCATGGCCGTCCGCGTCCGCATGGCTCCCAGCCCGACCGGGCTCCTCCACATCGGCAACGTCCGCACCGCTCTCTTCAACTGGCTCTACGCGCGCCACGAGGGCGGCGAGTTCCGGCTCCGGATCGAGAACACCGACACCTCGCGCGAGGTCGCGGAGGCGGTTGACCAGATCCAGGAGTCCCTGCGCTGGCTCGGTCTCGACTGGGACGGGCCGCACACCTTCCAGCTCGACCGGATGGACGACTGCCGGCAGGTCGCCGACGGGCTGGTCGCCGACGGCATGGCCTACGAGGACGGGGGCGCGATCCGGTTCCGCATGCCGAACGAGGGCTCGACCGGCTGGAACGACGTGGTGCGGGGCCGGGTCGAGATCCCGAACGAGACGATCGAGGACCTCGTGCTCGTCCGCTCCGACGGCAGACCGACCTACAACTTCGCGTCGCCGATGGAGGACGTGTGGGACGGGATCACGCACGTCATCCGCGGCGAGGACCACATCTCGAACACGCCGAAGCAGATCAACATCATCCGGGCGGTCGGCGCCGAGGTTCCCGTCTACGCCCACGTGCCGAACGTGAGCGGCGCCGACGGGAAGAAGCTCTCGAAGCGCCACGGCGCGGTCACCGTCGACGAGTTCCGCAAGGACGGCTACCTCCCCGAGGCGCTGCTGAACTTCCTCGCGTTGCTCGGCTGGGCTCCCGACGGCGAGACGACGATCATGTCCCGCGACGAGCTGGTCGAGCGCTTCCTGCTCGAGCGGGTCAGCCCGAGCCCGGCCCAGTTCGACTACGCGAAGCTCGACTGGATGAACGGCATCTACCTCCGTGAGCTCTCGGTGCAGGAGTTCGCGCACCGCCTCGTCCTCTGGCTGGGGGAGAACGGCTACGAGTGGGACGCCGAGCTCGTCTCGCGGGCGGCGCCGCTCGTGCAGGAGAAGATCGCGCGGCTCGCGGAGTTCCCCGGCTTCGCGGGGTTCCTCTTCGGCGACGTGGAGCCGGACCCGGCCGAGCTCGACGGCGGCGCGCCGATGCTCGCCGCGACGGAGGAGGCGCTCGCCTCGCTCGAGCCGTTCGAAGCGGAGGCGATCGAGACCACGCTGCGCGCCGCCGCCGACGAGCTCGGGCTGAAGCCTCGGCAGGCGTTCCAGCCGGTGCGCGTGGCGGTGACTGGTTCGAAGGTCTCCCCGGGCCTGTTCGAGAGCATCGAGCTGCTCGGCCGCGAGACGACGCTCAGCCGCCTACGGGCGGCGGCCGCCGTCGTGGCGTAGTGCGCCCGGCGGCAGCGGCTTCGGCGGAGCGAGGGGATCCAGCGCGCGCTGAAAGGCAAGCCACGCCAGGCGCCGGAAGCGCTGGGTGGGCTGGGGCAGGCCGGCGGCATCGACGCTGTGGACGCCGCGCCCGGGCTGCGGGAAGTTCTGTGCCATTTCAAAGAGGTAACGAGCACTTCCGTGCCGCGGGTACGGACCAACCCGCCGGCCGCTAGACTCGCGCCGATGGGGGATACCGGGGGGCATGCGGCGCCTGCTCGGATCTTGGTCGTCGACGACGAGCCCTCGATCCGGCTCCTCTGCAGGGTCAATCTCGAGCTCGACGGACACGAGGTCCTCGAGGCGGAGTCGCTCGCGACGACACGCACGGCGCTGGCCGAGGAAGACGTCGACCTGGTCGTTCTCGACGTCCACCTACGCGGAGAGCGCAGCGACCCGCTCGTGGCCGAGTGCCACGCGCGGCGGCCTCCGATTCCGGTCGTGCTCGTCACGGGCTCGGTGGACGTCACAGATGCCGGGCTGACCGAGGCCGACGCGGTTCTGCCGAAGCCGTTTGAGCTGGAGCAACTACTCTCGACGGTGCGCATTCTCGCGCGCGCCGACCGATGAGCACAGCCGCCGTTCGCAGCCCCCACGGGTACGAGGACGCCTACGGGGCGTACTACGCCGAAGCCGCGGAAGAGGTTCGCGCCGTGCGCGTGGGCGAGAAGGAGACGTCCGACCAGGCCGCGATCGTCGCGCGCCACGCCGATCTCTTCACCCAGGAGCAGCTCGAGGCGCTCCGCGCGGCCGAGGCGGTGGCTCCCGAAGGAGAGGAGCGCGAGCGGCTCTACCGGCTGCGCAGGACGTGTGAGGCCGGCGTCGTCGAAGCGGAGCTGGCCGCGCGGGAGGATGAGCTCGAGAACGCGCTCCTCGCGGCACGGCTGACGTTCGACGGCGAGGAGATGCCGCTGCGCGCCGCGGAGGCGAAGCTCGCCGTCCTGCCCGACTACGCGAAGCGCGAGGAGCTCGGCGAGCTGGCACAGGAGCTCTCCGCGAGCTTCAACGACGGCCGCCGCGAGCTGCTCGTGGCCCGTGACGAGCTCGAGGCCGAGCTTTCGGGCGAGCGCGACGCGGTCGCACGCAACGAGGCCGAGAAGCAGATCTCGCTGCGCGAGCTCGAGGACGTGCTGCGCCGGGCCGCGGATGCCGCTGCCGGGGCGTACGAGCGGCTGCGCGAGCGCTGGTTCGAGCGGCTGCTCGGCCCGGAGCGCACCGACGTGCCGACGAGCGCCCACGTCCGCTGGCTGCGCCGCCTCTCGCCGCTCGAGTCGACGTATCCCAGGGAGCGCTCGGTCGACGTGTGCGTCGAGACGGTCCGTGCCCTCGGCTTCGACCTCCGCGCGATCCCCAACATCCGCCTCGACCTCGAGGACCGGCCGCAGAAGGATCCGCGCGCGTGCGTGATCGCAGCCGACCCGCCCGAGGTCGTCCACCTGATCACGCGTGCCCAGGGCGGCCTCTCCGACTACGAGGCGTTCCTCCACGAGGCCGGTCATGCGCTGCACTACGCCGGCTGCGATCCGCGCCTGCCGTGGACGTTCCGGGCGATCTCGCGCGACCACGCCTTGACGGAGATCTACTCCTACATCCTCGACTCGATCGCGGGCGAGCCCGCTTGGCACGCCGCCTACTTCGGCCTCTCCGACGAGCAGGCGGCCGAGAGCGCACAGGCAGCGGCGTTTCTCGACGCGCTGCTGTATCGCCGCTACGCGGCGAAGCTCCGCTACGAGCTCGGCTTCTGGAGCGCGTTCCCCGAGGAGCAGGGGAGCTCCCCCCGCGACTACGCCTCGCTGCTCACCGAGGCGACGGGGCTCCGCTACGACGAGCGCGGCCACCTAGCCGACATGGACGCGGGCTTCTACTCCGCCGACTACCTGCGCGCGTGGATCCGCTCGGCTCAGCTGCGTGCGTATCTGCGCCGCGAGGTCGGCGAGGACTGGTGGCGGAGCACCGGGACGGGCGAGATCCTGCGCGGGTTGTTCGCCGAAGGCACGCGGCCGTCGACCGAGGACATCGCCGGGCGGCTCGGCTTCGACCCGCTCGACACAGAGCCGCTCGTCGCCGAGCTGAGCCCCGCCTAACTCTCCGGGGCCTAACCGCGGATCACGCCCGCCACGAGCGGGAGGAGCACCTGCTTGTTCCGCGGGCGCTCCATGTCGGCGCGGACGAGCTCGTCCAGCTCCATCGCGACGAGCAGCACGATCGCGGCGATGTAGAAGTAGGTCGCGAGGAAGATGAACACCTCGAGGCTGCCGACCGCCGTGCGGAAGTTCGCGACCGAGCGGACGTACTCGCCGAAGATCAGCGTCTCACCGATCCAGCCGACCACCACGAGTACGGAGCCGAGGCTCGCCCAGCGCACGCGCCGATGCTTCGCCGGCGCCCAGCGGACGATCAGCTCGAAGGCGAACGCGATGAGCGCCACCGCTATCGGCCAGCGAAGGATCCAGATCGCCGTGCCCCAGCCCCCGGTGACGTGACCCGCCCAGACGATCGCGATCGCCCCGAGCACGGTCGCGAGGAAGAGGATCGCGAGACCGAACGAGAGCGGGAAGCGGACCCAGAACGGCCGCGGCTCGGGCGTCTCGTAGATCTCGTCGAGCGCGCCGATTCCTGCGCGGATGATCCCCGACACCTCCCAGACCGCCAGTGCCGCCGCCAGCGCGAGCAGCCCGGCAGTCGAGGACGAGAACACGCGGTTCACCGTCTGGTCGATCCCGTCGAACACGTGGGGGAGAACCTTCGGCTCGATCTCCGGGCCGATCGTGTTGCGCCACAGCTCCTGCTGGTGCGAGGCACCGAGGATGCCGAGCGCGAACAGCGTGCAGGCGACGGCCGCGATCAGCATGCGCAGCGCGATCGCGCTCGCGTACGTCAGGAGGCTGTGGCGGTCGAACAGGTCGACCCAGAGCCGGACGATCTTCTTGAAGCTACGCCAGCGGGACTGCACGGCCCGTGCACCGTTCCCGAGCCTGAGAACTCGAAAACGGCGGGCGACCTAATGGAGGCTGCCGAGGCTCTGTCGGGCGAGCTCGGTGGCGTCGAACACCTGGCTGCTCGGCGGCGCCGCGATGTCGACGTCCGCACCATAGTCAGAGATGTCCATCGCCATCGCCGTACGCACCGGGGCGCCGCCGTGCGGGAGGTTGAAGGAGACCCGGACGCGGCGCACCAGGCCGTCCTTGCCGATCCAGACGTCCTCGGGAACCTTCGGCATGCGCGCGGCGACGCCCGCCAGCAGCGGGCTCCCCAGCTCTTTCAAGCGGGCGCGCGTGTCGACGACGCCGCGGTAGTGCGTCGTGGCGGCGCCGTTGACCGTCGCCGAGCCGACCTTGTGGATCTTCGCGCCCTCGGTCTTGAGCAGCGAGAGGAGGTCGCCGGGCTGAAGCTGGCTCCCGGACAGGAGTTTGGACAGGTCCACGCCTGCCGACTTGCCCATCTTCGTCAGATCGAGCTTGATCCACTGCTGGCCGCCCGGCAGCCGCGACGAGAGGAGGGAGCCGAGCCGCAGGTAGATGACGTAGTCGCCGTCCTCTTCGAGGGTGATCTCCCGCATCGAGCCGTGCGCGAGTTGCGTCATGGTGGCGCTCGGCATGCCGGCGAGCTCGAGGAGCGAGCCGAGTCGGAAGCTCAGGTCCGAGCTCGCGCCGTCGATCGCGCCGGCGCCGCGCATGCCGAACGTCTTGCCCTGCGGGCCGCTGACTGCGATCGAGAGGCGGACTCGCGCCGCGCCCGCGCTCTGCGACTTCGTCGCGGCTGCCGCGACCGGGTCGAGTGAGAGCGCGCTGCTCGTGCTGCCGCCGCCGCAACCGGTGATGACCGCGGCGGCGACGACTGCGAAGGCGGCCGCGACGGCTGCTCTGCGCCCCTTGAGCATGGCTCCAGTGTAGTCCGGCCCCGCGACTCCGAAGGGGTGATCCCCTCGGGCCGGAGGGGTGGGGGCGGCCGCTATGGCCGTGGCAGCCGCCCCCGGCGAGGAGCGGGGCGGCCGCCGGGAGGACTCGGTGCCGCCCCTTTGTCGGTGCTACCTCTATTACTCGCGGGGCCGGGATCCGGTTTTCCGGGCGCGCTCCCGTTTGTAAGAGGTTGCTAAGTCGCCCCACGATCGAGCGAACCAGTTGGCCGGGTCGAACGTCTAAGTGTTCGAGGGGCGGGCCCCGGAGAAGGGGGCCGCGACCGAGGCCCGCCCCGGTCGAGGTTACGCCAGCGGGACGCCGACTGCTAGTGCCTCGCTGCGACGCGTTCTCAGCGGCGGTGCGGCAGCGCCGGGAGATCTGGCATCCGGAGCCGCAGGTTGCCTCGCTCGCGGTTGAGGAAGAAGAGGAGGACGGCGATGAAGGCGGCGAGCTCGAGCCCGATGCCGAAGACCCAGAACGTCCAGGCCGGCCGGAGGTATCGCGTGACGAAGACCACGTAGTTCTGGCCGAAGAACCCGCTGAGGAACGAGAGCGGCAGGAAGAACGTCGCTACCCAGCCGAGCTGCTTCATCGTCAGGTTCATCTTGTTCCCGACGGTCGACTGGTACAGGTCGGTGCTGCCGGAGGCGAGGTCGCGGTAGTCGTCGAGCTGCTCCGAGACGCGGATCAGGTGATCGTAGACGTCGCGAAAGTAGCGCTCGTGCTCAGGGGTCATGCCGGGCAGCTCGTACCTCCCGGAGAGGAGCCCACCGAACATGTCGCGCTGCGGGTTGACGATCTTCCGCAGCTGGACGAGCTGCCGTTTCATCGTGATCGCCTGCTGCAACGAGGTGGGCTGCGGGTCGGTGAGGATCGTGTCCTCGAGCTCGTCGAACTCGTCGTCGAGCTCGGACAGCTGCGGTAGGAAGCTGTCGACGAGCTCGTCGACGACGAGGTAGAGGATGCCGAGCCCTTCCTCGTAGTTCCGTAGATGGCGGTGGGTCTGGTTGCGGAGCTCCCCGAAGACGGGGCACTCCCCCTTGTGCACGGTGATCAGCCAGTGAGGTGAGTAGAAGCAGTGCACCTCGATCGGCCGCATGCCGGACCGACGGCTGGGGTCGTCGACGGCGCCGAAAACGACGAGGAACGTGAAGTCGTCGTACTCCTCGATCTTGGGC
>JBKPLL010000090.1:0-23552 GCA_046731605.1 Actinomycetota bacterium
CGCGTGCACCGTCCGACCGCGACGCAGGGGCGCTGGGCGCTCGCCGCTGAGCTCTTCACGGGCGGGGACCCCGACCGCCGCGCGCTCGCCGAGCTGCTGCTCGAGCGGCACGGGATCGTGACCCGCGACTCCGTGCGGGCCGAGGGGATTCCCGGCGGCTACAGCGCCGTGTACGGGGAGCTGCGAGCGCTCGAGACGCTCGGCTCGTGCCGGCGGGGCTACTTCGTCGAGGGGCTCGGCGGTGCCCAGTTCGCGCTCGGCGGAGCCGTCGAGCGGCTCCGTGAGCTACGGCCGCGGGAAGACGACGAGCCCGAGCCGCTCGTCCTCGCAGCCGCGGATCCCGCACAGCCGTACGGCGCCGTGATCCCGTGGCCGAAACGAGCCGGAGCGCGCGCAGCCCGGGTTGCCGGAGCACACGTTGTCCTGCTCGGCGGCGAGCCGGCCCTCTTCGTGGAGCGCGGAGGCCGGTCGCTCGTCCCGCTGCGGGAGCCGGACGAGGACTGGCTGCGGCCCGCACTCGCGGCGCTCGTGGGCTTCGTCAAGCGCGGCGGCGCGAAACGACTCGCGGTCGAGCGCTTCGACGGCGAGCCGGTGACGGAGACGCCCGTGATGCCGCTGCTCGTCGAGGCAGGGTTCCTCGCCGGACCCCGTCGGGCAGTGCTCCGCGCTTAACGGGCGAGTCTCTGCGCCATCGCGAACGTGACCGCGAACAGGCGCTGGAACGCAAGCCAGGGCGGGAAAATGGCGATCTTCTCCAACCTCGTGCCCTCCCGGTAGCCGATTGCGTACCAGGCTTGGATCCGGCCGAGGCAGAGAGCAACGCGCATCATCCGCAGACGATCTCCGTTCAGGCGAGCCTTAACCCAACCCTCCGATGACCCGCTCTGGTTCAGTCAGTCTCGACATGTGATGCGGCCACAGCAGGCCGCCGGAAGATGGGAGTGATATGCCCCGATACCTGATCTCGTTCGACGCCCACGCGATGGACCACATCCCCGGCGAGGAAATGCCCGCGGTGGCCGAGGCCACGCACCGGGTGGCCGAGGAGGCGATGAACGCCGGCGTGTGGGTCTTCGGCGGCGGACTCGAAAACGGGACGGCAAGCGTCGTGGCCACTGACGGGAAGATCACCGACGGCCCCTATCCGGTCGCGGTCGGAGGCTTCTGGGTCGTCGACGTGCCCTCACGCGAAAAGGCGCTGGAGTGGGCTGCCAAGACCGCGGTGGCCTGCCGTTGCGCCCAGGAAGTTCGCGAATTCATGCCCGACCCGGCCGTCGGGAACTAGCGACTCTCCCGCCCGGGCAGTGTCGGATTGACGCCTGAGGGACGGGAGCGGCTTAGGCTGCTGGATCCTGTGTTCGGCTCGGGTAGTACGACTTGGTAAGCGCGGCGCTGCCTAAGCGTCTGCCTGTCGGATGAGGCGCTCGCGCATGAGCGCCTTGACCTGCGCCACGAACTCGGGATGACTGTGCTCGAGGCGGCGGAACTCGGTTCCGAACATGACATAGACGGTCGTCGGGGTGGTCGTTGTGACGCTTGCGGTTCGTCGCCCGCTGCCGACGAGAGCCATTTCTCCAAAGCAGTCGCCAGGGCCGAGGGTTGCGATCTCGTTGTCGTTCGCCGTAACGCGCGCCTGTCCGTCGGCCAAGGCAAAGAAGGAGTAGCCGCCGGTTCCCTCGCCGATGAGCTGCGTTTCCGCGGCAGTCGACTTCACTTCGAACGACTCGGTTAGCTCCTCCAGCTCGGACTCGCTCAATGACGCGAACAGGGGTATCCGCCCGAGGTCGGCAGCACTAGGCCTCATCTCCAAGAACCTAACGGACCCCGGAGCTAGGTCGCTCTGGCCGACCTCTCTGCCTCCCCGACGAGCCGGTGGACGAGTTCCGCCGCCGGCAGCTCGCGCGATCTGGCGGCCTGCGTGCCGCCCATGAACAGCGGTCCCTTCTGCGCCGAGACCTGCCGCTGCTCGGGGAACGGAAGCGGAGGCGGACCCGCCATGAGCTCCTCGAGCACGGGTGTCCGGGCGGCGCGCATCGGGCGGCCCGTGTACGCGTCGGTGACGACGGTCTCCAGCGAGCGCAGCGCCTCCAGGTGCTCGCAGGGGCGTCCGGCCTCGGGTGTGAAGAGGAAGGCGGTTCCGAGCGAGACGCCCGCCGCCCCGAGTCGGAGCATCGCGGCGATGCCGGCGCCGTCCACGATCCCGCCGGCGGCGACGACCGGAATCGAGACCGCATCGACGCAGGCGGCGACGAGGTCCGCGAGCGGGACGAGCGGGAAGCCGTCGAGGAACGAGCCGCGATGTCCGCCGGCCTCGGCTCCCTGCGCGACGAGGGCGTCCACCCCCGCCTGCTCGAGCGCCCGCGCCTCCTCCGCCGTCGTCGCCGTCCCGAGCGTGACGATGCCCTTCTCCCGCAGCGGCGCCGGATCGAGGATCCCGAAGCTGAAGCTGCACACCCGCGGGCGCTCGTCGAGCACCACGTCGAGGGTCGCGTCCGACAGGTACGGCGGGGCGAAGACGTTGACGGCGAAGGGGCGGTCGGTCGCAGTCCGCACCTCGCGGATCGCCGCTCGCAGCTCGTCCGGCGGCAACGTCGCGCCCGCGACCGAGCCGAGCGCTCCGGTCTCGGAGACCGCGGCGGCCAGCGCCGGCGGCGCGTTGTTCGCCATCGGCGCCTGCACGATCGCGAGCTCGATCCCGCACAGCTCGCAGAGCGGCGAGTCGTGGAGATTCATGCCGCGACGAGCTTGTACCCCGAGCCGCGGACCGTGACGAGCCGCTCCGGCTGGGTCGGGTCGCGCTCGATCTTCCGGCGCAGGTTGGAAATGTGCACCTCGCAGGCGTGCTCATCGCCGACATGCTCGCTCGCCCAGAGGTGCTGCATGAGCTCGCGCCGCGAGACGACCTCCTCCGACTGCTCCGCGAGGAGCGAGAGCACCTTGAACTCCGACAGCGTGAGGTGGACGCGCTCGCCGTCCACCAGCACCTCGTGGCGGCCGAGGTCGATCTGGAGCCCGCCGAGCTTGCGCACCGTCGCACCCCCGGTCGCGCGGTCGAGCTCGCGGCGGCGCAGGATCGCGCGCACGCGGCTCAGCAGCTCGGCGCTCGAGAACGGCTTCGTCACGTAGTCGTCGGCGCCGAGCTCGAGCCCGAGCACGCGGTCGGACTCCGCGTCGCGCGCCGTCAGCATCAGGATCGGGACGTCGCTCTCCGCCCGCAGCGCGCGGCAAACCTCGACGCCGGAGAGCCCCGGCAGCATCACGTCGAGCACCACGAGCGCATACCGGCCCGAGCGGCCCGACTCGAGTGCCGACGGGCCGTCGCGCTCCTCGTCCACCTCGTAGCCCTCCCGCCGCAGCGTGAAGGCGACCACGTCGCGCACGCCCGCGTCGTCGTCGACGAGCAGGATCCGCTCGCCGTTCCCGTTCGCGGCGCTCATGCGGCCGGCACTTCCTGCCGTACGCGGGCCGGAGTGAGATGGATCCGAAAGACGGTGCCCTCGCCGGGGGAGGAATCGAGCTCGATGCGGGCTCCCAGCGTGCGCACCGACTCGCGCACGATCGCGAGGCCGAGACCGAAGCCGTGCGCGTCGCGCTCGCCGCGGTAGAAGCGGTCGAAGACGTGGCGCTGCACCTCCGGGCTGATCCCCGGGCCCGAGTCCTCCACCTCCACGGTGACCGCGTTCCCGTCGCCGTAGGCGCGGAGTGCGACCGAGCCGCGGGCGGTGTGCTTTGCGGCGTTCTCGCCTAGGTTGCGGAGCGCCTGCTCGAGCAGGTCGCGGTTCGCCTGGGCCGCGAGGCCGTCGGCGACCTCGACGTCCACCACGACGCCGGCGTGCGGGTGGAGCCCGGCCGCGACCTCGCGCAGCAGCGGAGCGAGCTCGACCGGCTCGAGGCGCGGCCGCTCCTGGCCGGAGTGCGCGCGCGCCAGCGTCAGCATCGCGCGGGCGAGGCGCGCGAGCCGGCCGGACTCGCGTTCGATGTGGGCGAGGAAGCGGTCGCGCTCGGCAGGATCCTCCTTCGCGCCGGCCTGGAGCACCTCGACCGCGCCGATGATCGTCGTGAGGGGCGTGCGGAGCTCGTGCGCGGCGTTCGAGACGAACTCGCGCTCGGCGAGCTCGCGCCGCTCCTGCTCGGTCAGGTCGTCCACGACCAACAGCGCCCAGTCGGTGTCGGGCTGGGACGGAATGCCCACGACCCCGTACGCATGCTGCTCGTCGGGCGTCACGTGCACCTGCGTGACCGATGCCCGCTCGCCGAAGAGGCCCTGCGCAAACTCGCGGAGCCCGAAGCCCTGCCCCCACGGCTCCGGCAGCGCGTCTCCCTCCCGCAGGCGCCCGCCGAGGATCCGGCGGGCCTCGGTGTTCGCGAAGTGGACGACGAGATCCTGATCGATCGTGAGGACTCCCTCCTGCAGCCGCTCGAGCAGGAGCCGAAGGCGGTCGCGCTCGGCCTCGAGGCGGCGGAACGAACGGCGCAGCTGGCGGCGCATCCGGTCGAAGCTCTGGATGAGCAGGCCGAACTCGTCGCGGAAGTGGTACCGCAGCGGCGACTCGAAGTCGCCGTGCGCGATCGCCTCCACGGCGTGGCTGATTCGGCGGAGGCGCAGCGCGATGAGCTGGGCGAACAGCAGCCCGACGATCACGCCGATCACGCCCGCGATGACGCCCGCGCGGAGCGCCTCGCCGTTGACCGTGTCGATCGCCTCGGCCGTGTCCGACTGGTGGCTGATCGCGACGAGCACCTGGCCGTGGTAGGGGATCGCGGCCACGTAGGTCCCTCCGTCGGAGTTCCCCTTGACGAAGTTGCTGCCTGCGCCGGCGGCGCTGACGGCATCCCGCACGAGTGACGTGACGCCGGCTGGGGCACCCGCCGGGCCGTAGAGGCGCAGCGCCGGGTTTCCCTGCAGCTTGCGCGCCACGCGGTCGAGGGTCAACGGCGTGACGTTCTGCTGTGCCGCCGCCTGCGCGTCGTGGAGCGCGACGTCCTCGGCGTGACCGCGGAAGGCGTTCTCGGAGCGGTCGGAGAACTGCGACACGACGATCGCCGTCGACGTCGCCGCAACGACGGCAAACGCGACTCCCAGCCACCAGCGGACTCCGATAAAGGGCTTGGGCACGGCTCAATCGTAGGCTTCCCCGCATGCCTGAAGGAGATTCGCTCCACCGCGCCGCCCGGCGGCTGCAGGTTCTCGTGGGGGAGCGCGTGGAGGTCGAGACGCCGCATCCGCGCGCCGCGGTGAAGGGACTGGCCGAGCGGCTCGACGGACGGCGACTCGAACAGGTGGAGGCGATGGGGAAGAATCTCCTGCTCCACTTCGAGGGCGGCCTCGTCCTGCGCAGCCACCTGCGCATGAAGGGCCGCTGGCGCGTCGAGCGGCGGGGAGCGGAGCGGGTCGGGAAGCCCTGGCTCGTGCTGCGAGGTGCCGAGCACGAGGCGGTGCTTTGGAACGGCGCCGTGCTCGAGCTCGTCGGCGCCCGCGGCGCGCCGCGCCTCGGCCCCGACATCCTCGGCGAGCCGCCCGACTACGAGACGATGCTCGCGAGGCTCCGCTCCGATCCACGGCGCGAGATCGGCGACGCGCTGCTGGACCAGCGGCTCGTGGCCGGGATCGGGAACCTGTGGAAGGCAGAGGCGCTGTGGGAGGCGCGGGTCTCGCCGTGGCGACCGCTCGCGGACGTTGACGACGCCGAGCTTCTGGCCGTGCTCGAGACCGCGCACACGCTCATGCGGGCGGCGCTCGACGGACCGCGGCCGGCGAGGCGCGTGTACCGGCAGGCGGGCAGGCCGTGTCCCAGGTGTGGCGCTTCCATCCGCTCGTGGCCGCAGGGCGACGATGCGCGCACCGCGTACTGGTGTTCCGGCTGTCAGGTAGGAGGCAACGCGCCGCCGTCGTAGGAGAGCCGGATGCGCGCGCCGCACCTCCACGACACGCTCCGTCGTTTCTGCCTCGGTGCATTCGCCGTCTTCACGCGAGACCTCGAGGACGGTGTGGACCTCCCGTTCGCGTTCGAGGAGCACGGCACGTACGGCCGGCCGACGCTCTACGAGTACCGGCCGCTCGTGCGCGGCTTCGTCGAGGCGCGGACCGAGCGGCTCTTCGCGCGCGTCGACGTGCAGGACGCCGTCTCCGATCTGCTGCGCGAGCCCGCTGCGCGGATCTTCGCCCACGCTCACGAGGGGGACGTGAGGGACGAGCGCCGCGCCGTCTATCGCAGCGTGCTCGTGCCGCTCCTGGTGCGCACGGCCGAAGGCTGCGGCGGCTTCGACTGGGACGACAGCGCGTTCGCGCGCGCGTACGAGGAGCTCGAGGGCTCGCTCTACGGCGAGGGCCATTCGTACGGCGCGGTCGCACCGCTCGTCGGTCTCTCGGTCGGCACGCAGATCGAGCTCGGCGACGGGATCCGGGTGCGGGTGGCCGCCACGGGCGAGCTGTCGGCGATGTGGCCGGAGGCGACGGGACTGCTCCCGCGGAACTTCGGCCGGGAGCCCGACCGCATCTGCGTGCTCGAGCTCGAGCGCTCGCTCCCGAGCGGGACGAACGAGGCGCCCGACGCGCCCGGCGAGCTCGCCGACGCGGTCACTGCGATTCGCCTGGCCACAGCGGCGCCCGTCGCAGCCGGCCCCGTCCTGTTCGAGCGGCTCGACTGGCGGCCGTACGGGATCCGTCCCGTGCTGCCGATCGCGGCGACCGCTCCTCCCGGCGAGCCGACGCGGCTCGATCCGTTCCGGGCCTCGGTGGCGAGCGACGTGCGAGCGCGCCTCGGCGCCGCCGACGAGGACCCGCAGCTGGGCGACGCCCTCGACCGCTGGGAGCTGGCGCTCTTCCAGTCGGAGCCCTTTCGCGGCGAGCAGCTGCGCCATGCCCTCGAGGCCGGGCTCGGGGAGGGCGACGGAACCTGGGCGGCCGCGATGCGCGGCGCCGCCCTGCTCGGCGCGACCCCGGCCGAGCGTGCCGAGCTCGCGGCGAAGCTACGCGAGCCGAGCTGCGAGCTGCTGCGCCGCCTGCTCGTCGCCGTTCTTCTGCACGGCGACCGGCGTGCCCTCGTGCGCGACCTCGACGAGGCGCTTCTCGGCGTCACGGGCCCGGTCGGAAGCCTCCAGCAGCGTGCCAGCTAGCTGACACAGACACGTCACGAGTTGCCGCCTACCTTCGGGGCATGGAAGAGGCGCGAGCGGTCCTGGCCCGGCTGGAGCGAATCGAGGCACTCGAGCGCGAGGGCGCCGGAGTGCCCTCGCTGCTCCCCGAACTGCGCGAGCTCGTCCGTGAGGCGACGGAGTGGGCCGCGCGCGAGCGCGATCCGCGTGCCCTGGCGGCGGCTGCGGCACTCGCCGAAGCAGGCGGGTCGGCATGAGACGAATCGCCTTCGCGGCCGCCCTGGTCGTCGTGCTCGCATCGTTCCCGGCGGTTGCCGCGGCGGCGCCGTCGCCGGTGACGGCCTGGTACGTCTACGGCTCGTCACCGGCCGAGCTGGCTTCCAACGCCTATGCGCACGGCTGCAGCTTCGCCCGGAGCCAGCCGGGGACGGGGCGCCGGCTCATGCTCCTCGACTTCGGAGCGGCGAGGCGGCTCGGCTCCGGCGGGTGGGGGACGATCGACTTCAGCAACACGACCGTCGCCAACGGGGAGATCCTCGCGGCTCTCAAGGCGGCGGCGGACGGGTACCACAGCTGTCACGTCCGGGGTGCCGCGGACATCCTCTACGGCAACAGCAACTACCACATGTCCAACTCGGGCATGTCGGGCACCGATGCCTGGTACGCCGGTTACCACCAGTCCGAGCGCTCCGAGGACCTCGCCGACTACCAGGCGTTCAAGGGCTACGGCAACGAGACGTCGGACGCCGCCTCCGACATGGAACCGAGCTGGGACGGCGCGGCGATCACGAAGCAGCTCGTGAACGGCGACCAGGCTCAGGGCTGGGCGCTCTACTACGACTTCGGATCGGCCGACGGCTGCCCGCAGAGCGGCAGCAGCGACGGGCCGTGCAACAACGGCTGGCACGTCAGCGACGTCGGCTACGTCTCGTACCACGGGCTCGCGCTGCCGTTGCCCGAATCTACTACACCGTCAACGCGAGCCAGTGGACCGTCGTGCGGAAGCTGTGGAACGGCAACCAGGGCGGCTACGCGTTTGCAGGCGTGACGGCCACTACGGGAGCCGGGTTGGCGCCGGGAGCCGCATGGAACACCCTCGGCTCACTGAACAGTGGTCTCGTCGACCCGGAGATCGTGTGCTTCGGCTGCTGATGCTCGCCTGCCTGCTCGCGGCCGGAGCCGGTGTCGCCGCCGTGGCCGGTCTGCCGGCTCCACCGGAAAGGGCGGCTGCCTTGCAGCCTCCGCGTCCGATCCCGGCGCGGATGCTCGGGCCCGGGGTGCCCGTGCCGATCTCGCCGGCCCTCCTCCGCGTGCGCAACGCATGGCTCGTGAGCGACGGGAGGACACTTGTCGCGGTTTACGCCGGCGCAGATGGGGAGGACCCCTCCGTTGGTCGCCTCGTGATCGTCCGTCAAGACCTCCGAGCCGGAAACCAGACCGTGCGCACGATCGACGCCGGACCGACGGGCGCACTGACGATCGCGGCCGCCCCGCTCGGGAGCTCGGTCGAGACCTCCGCGCAGACGGGAAAGATCCGCCTGCGCGCAGCCGACGGTGGAGCACTCACCCTCGACCTCGGCCCGTCAACCCTTACGCGAGCCTCATGAAGCGCCGCTACGGTGCCGCGTCCATGGCTGCCCCGATCGAGTGACACAGCTTCGTACGCGTCCCGCCGATAGCACCGTTGCAACTGCGGTGATGCGGCTTCTCTCAAACCGGAAGATTCAGCTCGCGCTGAACGGCGGCTTCGGGCTCGTTCTGCTGGGCGTCGCGTTCGTCAGCGTCCGCCATTTTGTCGGCAAGGGCTGGCCGATCCACCATGCCGATCCGCTGCTGGTCTCGTGCGCCGCCGCCCTCTTCCTCGTTGCGTACGCCTTCAAGGCGTGGGGCTGGCAGCGGCTCTTCCAGGCGAGCGAGCGGCCCACCGCGGACGCCCTTGCATTCGCCGGCGGCGCCGCGTGCGTCGGCGGGATCGCCCTCCCCGGCCGGGTCGACGACGCGATCCGCATCGCGATCGTCAAGCGCTATCCGGGGACGAAGGCCGGCATCGGCACCGTCGGCCTGAGCCTGATCGTGCTCGGGATGCTCGACAACGCGGCGCTCACGCCGATGGCGTCGGTCGCCGCGGCCGGTTCGAGCCAGTGGACGACGCGCGCCGGGTTCGCGCTCGTCGCCGCCGCCGGGATCGCCGCCGCGGCAGTCGTCGCCTTCCTGCCCCGGATCGCCCGACTCCCGTTCGTCACCCGCCGCCGCTTCGGCCGCTGGCTCGCCGAGCACACGCACTGCACGAAGGAGGCGTGGGCGGCCTGGCTCTTCATCTCGGTCTCGTGGACCCTCCGCGGCCTGGCGGTCTTCCTCCTTCTCAACGCCCTGTCGATGCCGGGCTCGTACGTGCTCGCGCTCGCGTTCCTCGTCGCGTCCGCGGCGTCGGCGGCGCTGCCGATCGCCCCGGCCGGTGCAGCGACCCAGGCCGGTGCTGGCGACGCGATCCTGGCGCTCGGCGGCGTCGGTACCGCCAACGCGGTTGCGTTCTCGATCGCGGCGCAGGCGCTCGTGATCGTGACGGGCGCCGCCGTGATGCTCCTCATCGCCTCCTGGCAGCTCGCGCTGCGGGTGCGCCCGCGCCTCTCGCGCGCCGGCGCGGTCGCCTAGCCGGCTGCCGGTTCGACCGCGGGCCCGCTCGCGACGAAGTCCCGCTGCCGCACTAGCACGAAAGCAAGGATCGCGGCCGCGAAGAGGCCGAAGGCCGCGACGACGAAGATCGTGTTCAGGCCGCTGATGAACGCCGCGTGGCTCTGCGCGACGATCTGCCCGCGAGAGTTACCGGGGAGGTCCGGCGGCGAGCCGGATGCGATTGCCGGTGCCAGCTGCGTGGGGAGGCCCGCTGCGGCGAGATGCGACGCGATGCGGCTCTGGAAGATCGCCCCGAGCGCGGCGATCCCGGTCGCGATCCCGACTTGACGGAACGTGTTGTTGATGCCCGAGGCCATCCCTGCCCGCCGTGGCTCGACCACGCTCACGGCCGTGGACGCGAGCGGCGCGTTGACGAGGCCGACGCCGACCCCGCCCACGACGAAGCCGGCGAGGAGCGTCGTCCAGTCCGAGCCGAGGTCGATGCCCCACATGAGCAGCAACGCGACGCCGATCGTCGCGAGCCCGCCGCTGAGCAGCAGCCGGACCGGCACCCTGGTCGACAGCCTGCCCGCGATCGGGGCCACGACGAACGAGACGAGCGACAGCGGCAGGAAGCGGACCCCGGTGGCGACCGCGGAGTAGCCGAGCACGTTCTCGATGTAGAGGGGGATGAAGAGGAACTGCGCGAACATGCACGACGACATCGCAAACGCGGTGATCTGCGCGCCGGTGAAGGTGGGAACCTTGAAGAGCCGGAAGTCGAACATCGGCGCGGTCTGCCGTAGCTCGACGACCGCGAAGGAGAAGAGCAGGACGGCCGCGGCGACGAAGAGGCCGATCACGCGACCGCTCGACCAGCCCCAGTCGTTGCCCCGAAAGAGGCCGAGTACGAGCGCGAAGAGCCCCGCCGTCAGCGTGAGGAGGCCCCAGAGGTCGAAGCCTCCGTGCTCCTCGTCGCGCGTCTCGCGGAGCTCACGCAGCCCCGCGGCGACGCAGGCGACGCCGATCGGAATGTTGACGAAGAAGATCCAGCGCCAGCCGACGTAGGTCGTGAGCGCGCCGCCCACGAGCGGCCCGATCGCCACCGCCAGCCCGACCGTCGCGCCCCAGATTCCGAAGGCGGTGCCGCGCTCGCGGCCGTGGAACTCCTGCGAGATGATCGCGAGCGAGCCGGCGAACATCGCGGCCCCGCCGATCCCCTGCGCGCCGCGCGCAACGATCAGCCAGAGCGGCGTGGTGGCCGCGCCGCAGAGGGCGGAGGAGATGGTGAACAGGGCGATCCCGACGAGGAAGACCCGCTTCCGCCCGAGCAGGTCTCCGAGCGAGCCCGCATTGAGCATCGTCGCCGCGAGGGTGAGCGCGTAGGCGTCGACGATCCATTGCAGATCGGTGAAGGAGGTGTTCAACTCCCTGTCGATGTCCGGCAGGGCGACGTTGACTACCGTGATGTCGAGGAGCAGCATGAAGACCGCCACGCACACCACGATCAATACGCGCCATTTCCGCTCCACTGACAGGAAACTAATCGAGAAGGAGTCGACTACGGCGCTCCGAAAGGTCAGCAGGGATGGCGCTCACGCGGTTACTCAACCGTCCGCTCGCGCGGACCGCCGATAACGGTCCTTCGATGGCCAGGGTGATCGCCTTCGCGAACCAGAAGGGCGGCGTCGCGAAGACGACGACGACGCTCAACCTCGGCGTGGCGCTCGCGGAGCAGGGCCTGCGCGTGCTGCTCGTCGACCTCGACCCGCAGGGCAACCTGACGATGTCGCAGGGCTGGAACCCCGACGAGATCGACCGCTCGATGTTCGACGTCCTCGTCCACCGGCTGCCGATCTCGGAGATCGTGCGCTCGAACGAGCTCGACGTCGCCGTCTCCTCGATCGACCTCGCCGGAGCCGAGCTCGCCCTCGCCTCGATGATCGGGCGAGAGCGCGCGCTCGAGAAGGCGCTCATGCCGGTGCGCGAGAGCTACGACTACGTCCTCATCGACACGCCGCCGTCGCTCGGACTGCTGACGATCAACGCGCTCGTCGCGGCCGACGGAGTCATCGTCCCCGTCCAGTGCGAGTACCTATCGCTTCGCGGGCTCGTCCAGCTGGAGAACACGCTCTCGATGGTCCGCGAGAACCTCAACCCGAACGTCGGGATCCAGGGCATCCTCGCGACGATGTTCGACCGGCGGCTGCTCCACTCGCGCGAGGCGGTCGAGATCCTGAAGGAGAACTTCGGCGACCTCGTCCTCAACACGAAGATCCGCAAGACGGTGCGCTACGCCGAGGCGCCGGTGAAGGGGCAGTCGATCTTCAAGTACGACCCGGGCGGCGAGGCCGCCTCGATGTACCGTGACCTGGCGAAGGAGGTGCTCGATGGCGCGTCGGCGCGCCAGCATGCGTGAGGGCCCGCTAGCGGAGCTGTTCCGGGCGACCGAGGCTGCGCAGAAGCAGGCGGAGAGCGGCGCGACCGAGCCTCCGCCCGAGGACGCAGCAGCTACAGCCGCTCCGGAAGCGCCGGCCGAGCCCGACGAGCGGACGGTCGAGCACGTCCCGAGCTGGGAGGAGACAGGCGGGGAGACCCCGACTCCGCCCACGCCTTCGCCCGATCCGCAGCCGGGCCCGCCGCTCCCCGATCCGCAGCCGCCGGCTCCGACCCCGGGTCCCGAGCCGCTGCCGCCTTCCGAGCCCGAGCTGCATCCCGAGGACCTGCCGCCGGTATCGCGCTACCTCGAGCCGCTGCCGGAGTCACCCGCGCGGCTACACCGCACCGGCGCCGAGACGGGCGCCTATCTCGCGGTGATCAAGGTCGTCGGCGTCGGCGGCGCCGGTCTCAATGCCGTGAACCGGATGATCGACGCCGGCATCAGTCAGGTCGAGTTCATCGCCGTCAACACCGACATCCAGCAGCTGCGGACGAGCGACGCTCCCGTCAAGATCCACATCGGCCGCGAGCTCACCCAGGGTCTCGGCTCCGGCGCCGACCCCGACGTCGGGCGTCGCGCCGCCGACGAGGCGTACGACGAGCTGAAGCAGGAGCTGCGCGGGTCGGACATGGTCTTCGTCGCCGCCGGCGAGGGTGGCGGCACCGGCTCGGGCGCGGCCCCGATCGTCGCGCGGATCGCGCGCGAGGTCGGCGCACTCACGGTCGGCATCGTCACCACCCCGTTCAAGTTCGAGGGGACGAAGCGGCGCAGCCAGGCGGAGCAGGGGATCGCCGAGCTCCGCAATGCCTGCGACACGACGATCGTGATCCCGAACGACCGGCTGCTGGAGGTGCTCGAGCGCTCGACCTCGATGCTCGACGCCTTCAAGGTCGCCGACGACGTCCTCCGCCAGGGCGTTCAGGGGATCTGCGATCTGATCACGATGCCCGGCCTCATCAACCTCGACTTCGCCGACGTGCGCACGATCATGTCCGACTCGGACACGGCCCTCATGGGCATCGGCTTTTCCTCTTCGACCGGCGACGGGCGGGCGAAGGAGGCCGCCGAGCGAGCCCTGCGCTCGCCGCTCATCGACGCGGAGATCACGGGCGCGCGCGGCATCCTCCTCTCGATCGCGGGCGGCGACGACCTGACGCTCGTGGAGGTGAACGACGCCGCCGAGGTGATTCGCGGCGCGGCGACCGACGACACGAACATCATCTTCGGCGCGACGGTCGACGACCGCCTCAACGGCCAGGTCTGGGTGACGGTGGTCGCCACCGGCTTCGGCGGCCGCGGCCGCCGCCCGCGCGGCGACTTCGGGACACCACCGGCCGAGCAGCGGCGCCCGACGGGCGAGGGCGGCGACCTCGACGTGCCGTCCTTCCTCAAGAGCTGACGCGGCCCGCGGTGGATCCGTACCTCGCCATCGCCTCGAAGCGCGACGAGCGCGCGTACGCCGACACGCCGGTTCCCGGCGAGGTGCGCGACCGCATCCTCGACGCCGGCCGGCTCACGGGGAGCTCGAAGAACCGGCAGCGGTGGGAGTTCGTCGTCGTCTCCGGTGAAGCGAGAGACCGCCTGGGAGAGGCGGTCTACGCGCCGGAGAACGTCAGCTCGGCAGCGCTCGTTGTGGCGATCGTCGGCGAGGCCGGCGCCTTCGACACCGGCCGCTGCGCGCAGAACATGATGCTCGGGGCGTGGGGCGACGGCGTCGTGTCGTGCCCGAACGGGATCCGGGACCCAGATGCCGCCGCGGAGATCTGCGGCGGTGAGGTCCGCGCGATCCTCTCCTTCGGCTACCCGGCGCGACCGCGAGACCCCGCGAGCCGCAGCGCGGAGGAGTGGTCGGCGAGAGCCAACCGGAAGCCGCTGTCGGAGTTGGTACGCGACGTCGGGTAGCCGGCGCGGCAACGCGGCCTGGTGTCGGCAAAGGCGTCGAACAGGCTCGTCGCGTCGACGTGGAACGAGATGCGCACCGTCGCCGCCGCGCGGGTCTGCAGCCGCACCAGACCGTCGGATGCACGCTCGAGGCAGCCGGTGGAGGCGTGCCAGTACGGGGACCAGCGCACTGCGAGGCGGTAGGTGCCGCCACGCGAGACGCTGAGGCGAAGCCGTGACTCGTGAAGCGCGAGCACGGAGGGTCGTCCCGGGCCCGTGACGATCGGCTGCGGCTGCGCTACGGCGTAGATCGAGACGTTCCTGCCGGCGAACACCTTTCTCAACCCGGCCCGCCCGCTCCGAACGAGTCTCGCCTCCTGTCTCGAGCTGTGGTCCGGCGGCGCGTCCGTCAGCACGACATAGGCGACGCCCAGCCGGCGGAGCCAGGCGACGTACTCGGCCGTCGTGAACCGCCGGTAGAGGAGGGCGGCCACCGGATGGTCGTCCTGCCGGAACCAGCCGCGCACGAGCGGGATGTTCGCCCGGGCGAGATACAGCGCCGGCCAGTGGTCGACCGTGTCCACCGCCTCCACGCGGTACCCCGTGCGCAGATGCGCTCGGAGGTAGGACACGGGAGCGGGCCACACTCTCGGATTCGCGGAGCGGTCGGCCACGCTGCTCGCCCAGCTGGTCGCCAGGGGGAAGACGTTCCAGGCGGCCGCGAGCGCGACCGCCGCGAGCACGGGCAGCAGCGGCCGCCAGCGCCGCAGCGCGGCCACGAGCAGCGCAAGCGGGAGGGCGAGGAGGCGCACGCGCGCGATGTTGTGGCCCAGGCCCGTCGGGATCACGTAGATGAGCACCACGGCCAGCAGGTAGACAACGAGAACACCACGCAGGCCTCGCGCGCGCTCGAGTCGCCACGTGAGTGCAAGCAGGCCGAGGCAGAACGCGGCGGCCTGGACAGCCTCCCCGGCGGGGAAGGCGATGTTGCCCACCGGAAACAGGTGCAGCGTGACCAACTCGGCCACCGTTGCGACCGCGACCGCAACCGCCGGCACCGTTGCGGCGCCGAGCGGCAGCGCCGGGCTGCGTCCCAGCGCAATCCCCGCCAGGACCAGCGCGAGCATGACGAACGCCACGGGGCTGGCCGCGAGCACGAGGATGATCAGCACCGCTCCGCTCCAGCGCCGACCCGCCTGAAGGGCGAGCAGGCAGGGCAGCGCGAGCGCGACGCCGAGCATGAGCGGAAGCTCGCCGGTGAGGATCACGCCCGACCAGACGAGCGCGAACGAGCGGCCCGCCCAGAGCGCCGACTCGCCCCATTCCCGCTCGAGCAGGCGGGCGAACGACCCGGCCGCCACGGCCACGGTGAGCACGGAGAGCAGCGCGATCCCGAGCAGCGCGGCGAGCGGGTAGTAGAGGACGCTGTAGCCGACGAAGGCGTAGCGGCCCGCGTACCAGAAGTTGTCCCAGAGAGTGAAGCCGTGCAGGAGGAACAGCCGGCGCTGGTACTCGTGCGCCGCCAGGTCGCCTCCCGGCGGGCCGAGCCAGACGAGCAGCGACGCGGCCGTTGCGGCCAGGCCTGCGCAAAGCGCGGCCTCGGGCACGACCGGCAGCCTCAGCCGCCAGGGCGCACGTTCGTCGGCCGCGAACGAGACGTCCCCCATGCCTGCAAAGCGTACGCTCGCGACATGCGGGGCGCGTTAGCAGCCGGTCATCCGCTCACCGCCGGTGCCGGAGCCGACGTTCTGCGCACCGGCGGCAACGCCGTCGACGCGTGCATCGCGGCTGCGGCGGTCTCCTGGGTCTGCGAGAGCCCATTGACCGGCCCGGGCGGCGGCGGATTCCTGCTTGTGCACACCGCGCAGGACGCGCGCACGAGGCTCCTCGACTTCTTCGTCTCGGTGCCGGAGCGGACGGCGTCGCCGGCTGACCTCGTCGGCGTCGTCGTCGACTACGGCGACTCGCAGCAGACCTTCTACACCGGGCCGATGTCCGTCGCGGTGCCGGGGGCCGCCCTCGGGGTCTGGGAGGCTCATCGCCGCTGGGGAACCATGCCGTGGGCGGAACTGCTCGCTCCCGCGGTGAGCCTCGCGCGCGAGGGGGTCGTTCTCAACGAGATCCAGGCGTTTCTCCATCGCATCCTCGATCCCCTCCTGCGGTACTCGCCCGAGGGCGACGCGCTGTATGGCCCCGGTCGCATGCTGTTGGAGGGAGAGCGGTTCGCCATGCCGGAGCTGGCCGACACGCTGGAGCAGATTGCGGCCGAGGGCGCCGGCTGCCTGTACCAGGGTGAGCTCGCGGAGCGGATCGCGGCGCACGTGCCTCTCACGCTCGAGGACCTCGCCCGCTACGAGGTGGTCGAGCGCGAGCCGCTCGCAGTGCCGTACCGCGAGGACGAGATCCACACCAACCCGCCGCCTGCCAGCGGCGGCCGGCTCCTGGCGGCCGGGCTCGAGACGCTCGGCGACGCCGAGCCGACGCCGGCGGCCGTCATCCGGGCGATGGAGGCGCAGGATGCGCTGCGCGCCAAGGCGCTCGGCGGCACCACGCACATCAGCGCGGTCGACGGCAACGGCGATGCCGCGTCGCTCTCCTGCTCGATGGGCTCGTCGGGCGGCATCGTCGTCCCGGGCACCGGCCTGCAGCTCAACAACATGCTCGGCGAGACGCATCTGGTCGGCGCGTTGCAACCCGGGGAGCGGCTGATGTCGATGATGGCCCCGTCGTTCCTCATGCGTGACGGCACGCCGAGGCTCGTCCTCGGCTCCGCCGGCAGCAGTCGGCTCGCCGGGGCGATCCTCCAGGTCGTGGTGAACGTCGGTGCGCGCGGACGCGGCGTCGAGGAGGCAGTGGAGGCGCCGCGGCTCCACTTCGAGAACGGCGTCGCGCACTGCGAGGACCCCGCCGCCGCGGACGAGCTCGAGTCGGCCGGCTATCCCGTCGTCCGCTGGCGTGCGCGCAACCTTTTCTTCGGCGGCGTCTCGGCCGTGGAGATCCGGGACGACGGCTCGCTTGCGGGAGCCGGCGACCCGCGGCGGGGCGGCGCTGCGGTGGTCGTCGACTGATGAGCTTCCGGATCCGTAACGCCGATCCGTCGGACGCCCAGCAGCTGACCCGCCTCGCCGACGCGGTGAGCGCCGAGCCGGAGGGCTGGCTGATCAGCGTGGCGGGCGAATGGCGGAGCGCGGGGGACGAGCGGCGCTTCCTCAAGGCGGTGCGTCGCTATCCGCATGCCTCCGTTCTCGTGGCGGAGCGCGACGACGGGACGCTCGTCGGCCGGCTCTCGGTCGGGCGCGATCCGCATCCCGCAAGCACCCATGTCGCCGACGTCGGCCTGATGGTCGCGCTCGACGCCCGGCGGCAGGGAGTGGGAACCGCGCTCTTGGAGGCAGCCGTGGCGTGGGCGCGCGAGGCCGGCGTGCGCAAGCTCGAGCTGCACGTGTTCCCGTGGAACGAGGCCGCGATCGCCCTCTACGAGACGTTCGGGTTCGAGCGAGAGGGCTATCGCAAGCGGCACTACCGCCGGGGCGGCGAGTTCGTCGACGCGATCCTAATGGCCTACGAGGTCGAATAGGAGAACTCGACCGGGACGCCGCCGGCGAGCGTCTGGCCCACGACGCAGTAGCGCTCGGTCAGCTCGAGCAGCTTGTCGAGCGACTCCGCCGGCTCATTCGACGTGAGGTCGAAGCGGAGCCGGATCGCGGTGAAGCCGACGGAGGCGTCGCGGTCGACGCCGAGCGTGCCGCGGAAGTCGAGATCGCCCTCGGCGTGGACGGTGCCGGTGACGTCGAGCTCCATCGACGTCGCCACCGAGCGGAGCGTCACGCCGGCGCAGGCGGCGAGCGCCTCGAGGAGCATGTCGCCGGAGCACGCGAATGCCCCGGTGCCGCCGGTGGCAGGATGAAGGCCGGCCTCGACGAGCGCGCGTCCGGTGTCCACCTTGCACGCGATGTTCTGCTCGTCGAGCGTGCCTTCGGCACGAAGCGTGATCAGCGCCGCCGCGGGCTCCTCCCGGTAGCGCTCCTTGAGCGGCTTCTGAAGTGCCCGTAGCTCGGCCCGGTCCATCGCTTGGACATGGTTGCACGCAGTACTAGAGTCGGGCGTACCCGCACGAAGGAGAGCAGACCATGGCAACAGTCGAAACAGCCCGGATCGACGAGCTGCGCGCCACATTCTCCGGCGCCCTCCTCGACCCGTCGCACCCTGGATACGAGGAGGCGCGACGGATCCACAACGCGATGATCGATCGGCGCCCGGCCCTGATCGCGCAGTGCCGGAACACGGCCGACATCGTCGATGCCGTCCACTTTGCGCGCCGGGAAGGGCTGGAGATCTCCGTGCGCGGCGGCGGTCACAACGTCGCCGGCCGGGCCGTGATCGACGGCGCGCTGATGATCGACCTCTCGCCGATGCGAGGGATCCATGTCGATCGGGACGCGATGACGCTCCGCGCGCAGGGCGGGTGCCTCTGGGCCGAGCTCAACCGAGAGGCGGCTCTGCACGGTCTCGCGACCACCGGCGGCGCGATCTCCCACACGGGAGTCTCCGGGCTCACGCTCGGCGGCGGTCTCGGGTGGCTGATGGCCAAGCACGGCCTCGCGGCCGACAACGTGCTCGCCGTCGAGCTCGTCACGGCGGAAGGGCGCGTCCTCGACGTCACGGCCGGGTCCGATCCGGATCTGTTCTGGGCGCTCCGGGGCGGCGGCGGCAACTTCGGGATCGCCGCCTCGATCAAGTTCCGCCTCCATCCGATGCCGACGGTGACGGGCGGCCTGATCGGGCACCCGATCGAGCGGGCGGGAGAGATGCTCCGCTTCTACCGCGACACAGCTCCGACGGTGTCGGACGACCTGACCGTCTTCGCGGCTCTCGTCCATGCTCCGGACGGCTCGGGGATGAAGCTCGCGGGGCTCGTCGTGTTTCACACCGGCACGCCCGAGGAGGCGGAGCGAGAGCTGGCGCCGTTCAAGGAGTGGGGCCCGCCGGTCATGGTCGAGGTCGGGCCGGTGCCGTACCCCGCGTTCAACACGATCCTCGACGAGGCGTATCCGCACGGCTTGCGCAATTACTGGCTGTCCGCTTTCACGAACGGCCTGCCGGACGGCCTGATCGACACGATGGTCGAGCGCTTCGAGGGGGTGACGTCGCCGATGAGCGGGATCGTGCTCGAGCAGTTCCACGGCGCGGTCACACGCGTCGCGCCGGCCGATACGGCGGTCCCGCACCGCGCCGAGGGCTACAACCTCTTGATCACGGGGGTGTGGGACGACGCCGCTGCGGACGAGGCCAACGTCGCGTGGACGAGGGACAGCTTCGCCGCGATGAAGGAGTTCTGCACGGGCGGCCGCTGGCTCAATTACCTCGCCGACGACCAGGGCGACGAGGCGATCCGTGGTGCGTACGGAGCGAACTACGACCGGCTCGCCGAGTTGAAGCGGCGCTACGACCCGAAGAACGTGTTCCGGGCGAACCACAACATCACGCCCTAGGCGCGGGCGGTTCGGCCACGATCCGGGCGGGTACGCCTCGGTCGTGGCCGAGCAGGTCGCCCTCGTCACGGGCGCGAACACGGGAATCGGGCTCGCGATCGCCGAGCGCCTCCTCGCCGACGGCTGGAAGCTCGGCTACGCGACGCAGGACGACGAGCCGAGACACGAGGGGCCGTTCGCCGACCTCCAGCAGCGGTACGGCACAGGGCGGGTCCACTGGGTCTGGGGGAACATCGCGGAGCCCGACGTGCCGGAACGGCTCGTCGCCGAGACCGCGGAGGCGCTCGGGCGGCTCGACGCGCTCGTCAACAACGCCGGCCTTTCCACCGCGAAGCCGTTCCTCGAGCTGACCATCGACGACTTCGACCTCACGTTCGCCGTCGACGTGAGGGGCAGCTTCCTCACCGCCCAGGCCGCGGCTCGGCGGATGAGGGAGCAGCACGCCGGGTCGATCGTGAACATCACGTCCGTCCACGAGCACGTCCCGCGGCCGGGCTTCTCCGTCTATGCGGCCGCGAAGGCCGCACTCGGGATGCTGAGCCGGAATCTCGCGCTCGAGCTCGCGCAGTACGGGATCCGTGTGAACTCCGTGGCGCCGGGCGTGATCGCCACCCCGCGCAACGAGGCCGATGCGAAGCGGCTCGATCCGGAGGTGCCCCTCGGCCGCCCGGGGAGGCCGGAGGAGGTGGCAGCGCTCGTCGCCTGGCTCTGTTCCGAGGAAGCCGCGTACGTGACCGGATCGAGCTACCTCCTGGACGGCGGGATGAGTCAGCAGGTCGTCAGCATCCCGGCCTGACGAATTACCGCTGCTTTACAAAACCTGGACGACAATTCGGGTCGGGGAGGGAATTCGCTCGATCAACGCACCCGAAGTCGGAGGGATCCCGATGCGAAAGCTTCTCCTACCTCTGGTCGCCGTCCTCTCGCTCGCAGTGGCAGGCGCCGCCGCCGGCAAGACGTCGAAGACGGTGACCATCAGTCACACCGGCTACACGCCTACGGCGGTCTCGATCACGACGGGAGACGCGGTCATCTTCAAGAACACCGACACCGTCGCCCACACCGTCGACTTCGATTCGACGACCGGGATGAGTTGCGGGGTCGCGGTCCCGCTCGTCATCGCGGCAGGGCAAAGCGCGAATTGCGTCTTCTCGAGCGCCGGCAAGTTCAGGTTCTCGGACCCCGCAAGCAAGAAGAAGGCGTTCCGCGGCACGATCACGGTCACGCTGCCACTCGTCTCCGGCCTCACGGTCACGCCGAAGTCCGTCGTCTATGGGAGCAAAGCGACGCTCGCCGGCAAGCTTGCCAGCGGGCAGTCGGGCCAGTCGGTCCAGGTGAAGGCGCAAGCGTGCGGCCAGACGAACTCGACCGTGATGGCGACCGTGACGACGAGCGCCGGCGGGGCATTCAGCTACCAGGCCCAGCCGTTGAAGAATACGGAGTACACGCTGAGCAACAAGGGCCTCACGGCGAGCGCGAGCATCGCAGTCAAGCCGAGCATGAAGCTGAGCAAGACCAGGCGGCACCACTACAGTCTCACCGTCTCTGCAGCCCAGAGCTTCGCCGGCAAGGTCGCGATCTTCCAGCGGTACCGCTCCAAGCTCAAGCGGTGGGTGAAGATCAAGCGCGTCACCCTCAAGGCGAGCACCGCCGGGACGGCTCCGACCGTGATCTCGTCGGTGAAGTTCCGCTCGGGGGTCAAGGCGCGTCTGAAGGTGCGTGCCAGCCTCGGGCCGAAGCAGGTGAGCCCCTGCTACGTCGGCGGTCACAGCAACACCATCCGCAGCTAGCCAAGAGACCCGCGAGAGCCGGGACCGCCCGGCTCTCCCGCCCCGTCGGCGACCGCCGGGCAGGCGATACTGCGATGCAATGCCGTCGAGACGCCAGCTGACGGTCGCCGCGGGGTACGTGGCGGCCGGGGCCGTGTACGTGGCTCTCGGCGTCTGGTACACGGACTTCCTGTTCTCCTTCTTCGTCGGGCTCGGGTACCTGCTGCTCGTCGCCTGGCTCGTCCCCCTCTGCGTGAGGAGGATCTTCTGAGCTGGGCCGCACACGACCTCGAGCCGTACGCGATCCAGCGCCACACGCGGATCAAGATCGCCTTCGTCCCGCTCCTGCTCGGCTCGTACGCGCCGGACCTGATGAGCAAGTGGTTCGTGTACGGCATCCACATCGGCGGCTGGGACCTGAAGGCCACCGATCCGGTGCAGTTCCACCGGGGCTGGCCGGGCGTCGGCTTCACACACTCGCTGCTCTACGGCGTGGTGATCGCCTTCCTCTTCTGGCGCCTGCTCGGGAGCAAGACCTGGGCCATCAGCTTCCTGATCGGCCAGTGGGCGCACGCGATCACGGACACGGGCGACACGGTCGGGACGATGCTGTTCTTCCCCTGGACGATCCACATCCACTTCGGCGCGTGGGCCTACGCCGGACAGACGGGCCGCCTGACCGACGCCGCCGCCTACTTCAGCGGCCCCGGAGCCGTGTGGGATCTGGTCTGGATCGTGTACGGCATCTTCAGCTGGCGCGTGCTCACGCGCTCGTACTTCGAGCGGCACGTCTTCACGGCAGACGCGTTCTGGGGCAGGGCGAACCGCTTCATCCCTCTGGCGGCGCTCCTCGTCGCATACCGCGCGGCCTTCTTCTACGGGACAGCCCGCTGGATCGCGTGGAGCCTCTGGGCGCACGTCGTGCACCACTATCCGTACGACATCTCGTGGGGTGGCCCGCACTGGGTGCCCTCGGCGCACTCGCCGAGCCTCACCTGGCCTCAGCTGGTGGGAGTGGGGGCGATCGTCGGCGCCGGGGTGGCCATGGTCTTCCTGTCCCGGCACGAGTTCGCCCGGAGAGGCTGGGCGGCGATCCGCTCGAGAACGTGACGCCGCGGGGTCAGTGCGAGAGGATCACCTTCAGCGCGACCACGACTCCTCCGAGCGCGAGGTTCAGGGCGATGACCGCGGCCGTGCCCCCGCGCCCGAGCCGCTCGGCGCACGCGTAGCGCGCTCCCTGAACCGCCAGGGCGACGAACCCGAGGCCGAACGCGAGCCAGATGTCACGTGTCTCCTCGATGACGTGGAACACGCCGAGCAGTAAGACGCTGATCGGGCCCGCCGCGGCCGCGAGGATCGGCATCTCCCGCGCCGCGATCGCCCTGAACTCGGGCCAGTCGAGCCGGCGACCCCGTTCGATGCTCTCGCCGAGCGTGTGGGCATAGACGTGAGCGACCCAGATCACCGCCGACGTCGTGGCGACGACCGCGATGAGCTTGCCCGGATCGAGATGCTCCGCGGCGCCGGCGGCCAGGGCGGCCATCGCCAGCACTGTCCCGTACACGGTCGCGGCGATCCCCCGATCGCCACCGCCGAGCAGGCGCCGGACCACGCGTCTGGCCGTCACCCGCAGGAGTATGAATCGGGGGGGCGTCCGCGGGTACGATCGTCGAGTGGCCGTACTCGTCGGAGACCGTGAGCGTGACCGCACCGCACACGAGCTGCAGCGGCACTACCGCGAGGGACGTCTGTCGCTGGACGAGCTCGCGCAGCGGCTGGAGACCGCGCTCCGCGCCCGGAACGGCGCCCAGCTCCGGTCGGCGCTGAACGAGCTCCCCTCTGCCGGGCCCGACGCCCTGCGAGAAGCGTTGCGGTCGCCGGGGCGCGCACTGCGGAATGCCGCGATCCTCGCGGGCACCGCCCTCGTCTGGCTCTTCTGGAGCATCGGCGTGCTCGCCGCGTTCGTCGCCTGGATGGCTTCGCACGGGCCAAGCCTCGGCTCTCTGCTGGTCTTTCCGCTCCTGTGGTTCGGAGTGAGCTGGCTGCTCTGGAGCACCAGCAAGCGCCGGCGCTCACGCCGCTGACGCCACGCGTCAGCGGCGGTCGGTGACCGGAATCTTGCTCAAAGGCTTCCGCGTCGGCTCATTACCAACGCCGCCGACCATCTCGAACCGCCGGCTATCGCTGTCGACCTCGCCGTGAACGTGAGGCGCCGACGCGTTCTCGGCGGACTCGGCGAGCTCCTGATGCCCGCAGCGGCTG
>JBKPLL010000091.1:0-6702 GCA_046731605.1 Actinomycetota bacterium
CCCGTAGACCGCGCCCGCGCGGATGAGCGTCGAGGGCAGGGGGCCGTGCAGCAGCGTCTGCTCGAGCTCGGCCTTCGCCGTCGAGTACGTGGCGTTCCCGGGCAACGCGGTCGGCTGTGTCTCGAGAATCGGTACGGGCAACCGCGGCAGCTCCCCGCCCTCACCGTTGAAGGCCCTGCCCTCGTCGTCGGCGTAGACCGAGGCAGTCGAGATGACGACGAGGGAGCCGGCGAGGCCCTCGAGAGCATTGAGCTGCTCGCCGTGCCGGCGATTCATGGCGACGCTGTCGTAGACGACGTCGGCGCCGGATCCCAGCGCGGCCCGCAGCTGCGCATCGTCTGCCCGGTCGGCCACGACCGGCTCGACGCCGAGCTCGGCGAGCCCTTCGGGGAGCGTGCCGGAGCGCGAGACGGCGACGACCTCCCAGCCGTCCTCCGCCAGCGCGCGCGCCGCGGCACGGCCGATCATGCCCGTGCCCCCGATCAGTACCGCCCGCGGCACTAGACCTCGACCTCCTCCATCCGCCCCACCCTATGTCGCGCGGCAAAAGCCGCGACGACCGCAGCAGCGAGCACGATCCCGGCCGCGATCTGGAGCGCGAGGTGGACGCCGTGCCCCGCCGAGTCCTCGGCGGCGAGGAGGACCTTGGCCACCGTCTGCGCGTTCCCTTTGGCGATGGGGTAGTCCGACGGGTTGGTGCTGCCGCCGGTGGTGACGATCTGGATGACGATCTCCCGGAACTGGGCGGGAATCCCGAGCTTGACGAGCTTCTCGGTCAACCCACTCGTCAGCTGCGCGTTGACGACCGCACCGAGGACGGCCACACCGAAGACGCCGCCGAGTTCGCGGCTCGTGTTCACCGTCGACGCGGCCATGCCCGACTCCTCGGGGCGGACGAGCGTCAGCACCGCCTGCGTCAGGCTCACCAGCGCGATCCCGAAGCCGAGCCCCGCGATCGCGAGCGGCCAGGTGAGCCCGCCGACGCTCGTCGTCGCGGTTAGCTCCGAATCGGTGAGCAGGAGCCCGGCGCCGGCGAGGAGACACCCGAGCACCATCGGCACCCGCGGCCCGACGCGCGCTGTCCACCGGCCGGCGAGCGGGCCGGAGACGATCATCGCGATCGCGAGCGAGGTGAACACGAGCGCGATCTCGTACCCGGAGAAGTCGGTGATCAGCTGCAGGTAGAGGGCGGTGAAGAAGAAGACCGAGAAGACCGAAAGATTGACGGCAAACGCGACGACGTTCGCCGCCGTGAAGGTCGGGTTGTGGAAGTACTCGAGTCTCAGGACCGGGTCCGGCGACCTCCGCTCGATCAGGACGAAGGCGACGACCAGGACGGCGGCGGCGACGAAGAGCCCGTCGATCCACCAGGTTCCATACCCGCGGTTCTCGCCGCCGATCACCCCGAACGTGACCGCGGTGATGGCGCAGGCGCCCGTGAGGAGGCCGGGCACGTCCAGCTTGCGTCCCGCGGGATCGCGGCTCTCGGTGAGCGTCACGGCGGCGACTCCGAGCGCGAGGGCGCCGAAGCCGAGGCCGAACCAGAAGATGCTGCGCCAGCCGATTCCGGCCGCGAGCACTCCGCCGAGGATGGGCCCGAGCGCGAGCGCGAGTCCCGAGACGGCCGCCCAGACGCCGAGGGCGCGGGCGCGCTCCCGACGTTCGGGATAGATATGGCGGATGAGCGAGAGCGTCCCCGGCTCGGAAGCCGCGGCGCCGAGCCCCATCACGACGCGCCCGGCAATGAGGATGTTCGTGCTGGGGGCGACAGCGGCCGCGATCGAGCCGGCGCAGAAGATCGCGACTCCGGCGAGCATCACCCTCTTCCGCCCGAACAGGTCGCCGAGCGTGCCGCCGGTGAGCATGAGCGCGGCAAACGCGAGCATGTAGCCGTCGACCACCCACTGCAGGCCGCTGACGCTCGTGCTGAGCGACGACTGGATGTCCGCGAGCGCGACGCTGACGATCGTGTTGTCGAGGAAGGTGAGGAAGAGGATCGCGCAGAGGGCCGCGAGCGCGGCCCCGCGGGCGTGACGCTGCCGGAACAGCGCGAGCGAGCTCACACTGCGGACGTTACGACTTGCAGACGGACGGAGTGCTGCCCTGCAGCGACACGAGCTTGCACAGGCTCGCGTCCCCGACCTTCCAGACCCCGTTCTGGCGTACCGCGGTGCCGGTCTGCCTCGGGAGCCCGGCGCCTCCGAGCTTGACGGTGTAGACGACCTTCGCCTTGTTCGCGCCCTGAAGCGCCACCGAGGAGACCGCCACGTTCACGTCCTTTGCGAGCGGGTTGCTCGCGAACGCCTGGATCACCGGCTTGAACTTCGAGCCGTTCTGGAGCACGGCGGCGCGGCCCGCGACTGAGGTCTGGCCAGAGAAGAACTTCTCGTAGGCGCTCTTGATCTGCGCCTGATCGGCGGCGGTCGAGTGCGTCGTCCCCGGCGAGCCCGAGTGGCCCGAGCCGCCGCATCCGGCGAGGACGATCCCCGCGACGAACACCAATGCGAGCCGTCTCACCAGGAAAACCCTAGACCTCCTGCAGAGAGCGCGCTCCCGGGCCGATGTACTTCGCGGACGGGCGGACGAGGACGCCGAGCCGCTTCTGCTCGAGGATGTGCGCCGACCAGCCGGCCGTGCGCGAGCACGCGAACATGGCGGGCGCGAGCCGCGGCGGCACCTCGGCGACGTCGAGGACGACGGCCGACCAGTACTCGACGTTCGTCCACGAGTGGCTCGGGCTCTTCTTCGCGATCGCCTCGTGCGCGACCTGCTCGAGCTCCTCCGCCACCGCGACACGCGGCGAGCCGAGCTCCTTTGCGACGCGCTTGAGCACGCGGGAGCGCGGATCCTCGGCGCGGTAGACGCGGTGGCCGAAGCCCATGATCCGCTCGCCGCGGCCGAGCGCCTCCGCCACCCACTTCTCCGCATCGCCCGACTCGGCGACGGCGTCGAGCATCGGGAGCACGCGGGCGGGCGCGCCGCCGTGGAACGGCCCGGAGAGCGCGCCGACTGCCGAGGAGAGCGCGGCGCCGGCGTCGGCGCCGGTCGAGGCGACGATCCGCGCCGTGAAGGTCGACGCGTTGAGGCCGTGCTCGGCCGTGCAGATCCAGTAGGTGTCGATCGCCTTCGCCGACTTCTCGTCCAGCTCGCCCCGCCACTCGAGAACGAACCGCTCGGCGGCGGTCTGCCCCTGCGCGACGGTCTCCGGGGGCACCGGCGCCAGATCGGCCCCGCGCGCCGACTGCGCGACGACGGACAGCGCAGCCGACGAGAGCCGCCGCAAATCCTCCTTCGCCTGCTCGTCGTCGATGTCGATGAACTGGCCGAGCTTCCACTCCCCACTCAGCGCCGCCAACGTCGACTGGAGGTCTGCGGTGAAGCCGCCCGTACGGCGCTCGAGGTCGACGTGCTCGTAGGGCAGGCCCGGCTGGAGCGACTCGTCGACGAGCAGGCCCCACACCTGCTCGAACGGCACCTTGCCGACGAGATCCTCGATGTTCACTCCGCGGTAGCGAAGCTCACCGCCGTCCTTGTCCGGCTCGGCGATCTGCGTCTCGAAGGCGACGACCCCCGCGAGGCCCGGACTGAACTCGTTGCTGCTCATCCGTGTATCTCCTCCAGCTCGATCTCCTGTCCGGCGCCGCGTTCCCGCGCGGCCGCGAGCACGAGCGCTGCGGCAGCGAGGTCCTGGACGGCGACGCCGACCGATTTGTAGAGCGTGATCTGGTCCTCGGAGCTGCGCCCGACGGCCGTGCCCGCGATGACCTCGCCGAGCTCGACCACTCCGTCGCGGCCGCGCGGGTCGAGCTCCGGCGCGCCGGCGGGAAGCGGCGCGAACGCCGAGTCGCGCTGCTCTACCACGACGACGTCCGCCTTCTCGACGATCGCGGGGTCGAGCTCGGAGCCGCCGCCGAGGGTCGCTCCGACCGAGCTGACATGCGTGCCCGCGCTGAGCCAGTCGAAGCGGACGACCGGCTCTGGGGAGGCCGTCGTCGCGTGGACGACGTCCGCGCCGCGCACGGCGTCCTCGAACTCGCCGCGCCCCGCGACCCGCACCTCCGCGAAGTCGCGCGCGCGGGGGAACATCTCCCGCGCGGACCGGGACTGGACGCCGGTGCCGAGGATCGCGAGCACGCGCGCGTCGGGCCGCGCGAGCAGCCGGGTCGCGAGCGCGGCCGCGGCGGCGGTGCGCATCGCCGTGATGTACGTCCCGTCCATGAGAGCCACCGGCGTCCCGGTCGCGGGATCGAAGAGCGCGATCGCGGCCTGGTGCGTGGGCCGGTCGCGGTTCTCCGGGAAGAGCGTGACGAGCTTGCACCCGAGGCCCGCGGAGGGCGCGTAGCCGACCATCGTCCCGAGGACGCCTGCCTCGGAGAAGGCGCCCACCCGCGGCACGAGCGAGGCCTTCCCGGCGGAGAGCTCCGCGTGCGCGGTGGCAAGCGCGTCGAGGAGCGCGTCGAGATCGAGCAGCTCCTCCACCACGCTACGGCTCAGGACCAGCATCGCAGTCCCGACGGTACTCGCTCGCTACCCGACGAGCGTGAGCGTCCAGTCGGGCCGATGCGGCGCGTCGAGCGAGAAGAGGAGGATCCGCTGCCACTGGCCGAGGCACAGGGTCCCGTCGGCGAACGGCACCTGCTCCGAGCGTGGCCCGAGCAGGAAGGCGAGCAGGCGCTCGCGCGAGCGGAGCTTTGCAGGCACGACGCGCTCGAGCAGCTGCTCGAGATCCTCGAAGAAGCCTGTCTCCCGCTCCTGCACGCGCACGAGCGAGAGCGGGCTCGCGCTGTGGAGGTAGGCGATGCCTGCACCGACGCCGGACCCGGCGACCTCGCGCGAGACGTCGTTCGTGATGTCCATCACCGACAGCGACGGGAGGGCCGCGGCGATCGAGTAGGGGACTTCGACGGTCGTCATGCCTGTGCGACCTCCTTGGGCAACCTGAAGTGGACGTCCTCCTTCGCGACCTCGATTTCCTCGGGCAGCGCGTAGCCGGCCTCGGCGAGCCGCGCCGCCGTGGCGCGCACGAGCTCTTCGGGCGTCGACGCGCCCGCGGTGAGGCCGATCGTCTCGTGTCCGTTCAACAGCTCCTCGTCGAACTGGCTCTCACCGTCGACGAGCGTCGCCTGCGCGCCCGCCCCCTGGGCGACCTCGACGAGTCGCTGCGCGTTCGAGCTCGTCTCGGAGCCGATCACGAGCACGAGCGTCGCGCCCTGCGCGACCATCGCCTTGACCGCGTCCTGCCGGTTCTGCGTCGCGTAACAGATGTCGTCGGCATGCGGCCGCCGCAGCGTGCCGAGGTGGTCCTCGAGCGCGTCCACGATCGGCGCGACGTCGTCGAGAGACAGCGTCGTCTGCGTGACCACTGCGACGGGCTTGTCGGTCGCGAGCTCCCTGGCCTGCTCCGGCGACTCGATCACGACCGTGGAATCCGGCCGCTCGCCCAGCGTCCCGATCACCTCGACGTGGTTCTTGTGGCCGACGAGCGCGACGAGGTGGCCGCCGTCGGCGTAGCGCCGCGCTTCCGCGTGCACCTTGTTCACGAGCGGGCACGTCGCGTCGACGACCCGCAGCCCACGCCGCTGCGCGTTCTCCTTCACCGCCGGCGCGACTCCGTGCGCCGAGAGCACGCAGATCGCGCCCTCGGGGATCTCGTCCTCGGACTCGACAAAGACCGCGCCAAGCCTTTCCAGGCGGCGGAGGACGTGGTCGTTGTGGACGATCGCGTGGCGGACGTAGACCGGCGGCCCGTGCTCCTCGAGCAGCCGCTCGACGATCTCGATCGCCCGGTCGACACCCGCACAGAAGGAGCGCGGCGCGGCGAGAAGCACGCGTCCCCTCACGTCGCCACCGCCTGCTCGAGCGCCTTCAGCGCACGGAGCGCGTCGCGCATCGAGCGGAATGCGTCGCCGCGGCGAGTCGCGACCCAGCGCAGCAGGCCCGCGACGTTCGTGCGGCCGTCGGCATGCACCGTCGTGTCCACCCCTTCGACCGCGCTGGTCGCGTCGTCGGAGATCGCCCGGACGACGCCGGCGAGCCGGCCGCTGCGCGCGAGGACGCCGCTCTCCATGTCCACGGCGTCGGCGCCGCTCGCCTGGCGGAGACGGGCGCGCTCGGCCTCGTCGTGGACGAGGACGTCGCCTCCGAGGACGACGCCGGAGCGGGCACCGCGGACCCCTAGGCCGGGCCCCTCCCAGAGCGTCATGCCCGTCTCGTCGACCACGCGCGTCGCGTCGAGCACCTCGCCGACCTGCAGGCCCCCGAGCGACCCGGCGAGTCCGAACGAGACGAGGCTCCCCTCGGGGACGCCGTTCGCGACGCACACGCCCACCCGCACCGTGTTCAGCCCGAGGCGCTTCGCCACGCGCTCCTCCGCAGTCGTCGCCACGGCGAACGTCAGCCCGTCAGCGTCCAAGCGAGACTCCGCACGGTCTCCTTCAGGCTGCTCGAGGCCTCGTACGCTGCCGACGGCTCGAACCCGCAGTGGATGCCGCAATGCTCGCAGCGTGGGTCGTTGCCGGGGCCGTACGCCTCCCACTCCATCCCCTCGAGCAGCGCCTCGTACGTGGGGAAGATCCCGTCGGTCAGCAGGTAGCACGGGCCCTTCCAGCCGTACGGGTTGCGCGTGATCGAGCCCCACGGCGCGCACGTCAGCTCACGCCGGCCGGTGAGGAAGTCCTGGTAGATCGGCGACGCGATCCAGCG
>JBKPLL010000092.1:0-25948 GCA_046731605.1 Actinomycetota bacterium
GCGCTCTTCGGCGGGAGCGAGACGGCGGCCGCGTTCGCGCGGACGCGAGCGGCCGGAGCAACCTACGTCCGTCTCATCGTTCTCTGGCGCGCCATCGCAGCGGCCACTCCGCCGTCCGGTTTCGTTGCCACAGATCCGACGTCGCCGGGGTACTCGTGGGGAAGCATCGACGCGGTCGTCGACGCAGCCGAGGCCGCGCGTCTCACCCCGATCCTCGACATCGTGCTGCCGCCCGCCTGGGCGTACGACCGGCTGCCGAGCGGCGTCAACGGCGGGTCACCGAACGTCGCCGATCTGGGCGACTTCGCGACAGCTCTCGCAACCCATTACGACGGGCTCACACCGGGGGCGCCGGCAGCGCACGTCTTCCAGGTCTGGAACGAGCCGAACCTCAGCCTCAATCTCAGCCCGGCCACGGCGAGCGCGTATCGAGCGATGGTGAACGCGGTAGCCGACTCCGTGCACGCCGTCGACCCTTCGAACCTCGTCGTCGCGGGAGGGCTCGACCCGTTCGGCCACAAGAAGACGAAGGGGCAGGAGTGGTATTCGATCAGGCCGCTGGCCTTCATGCGCTCGCTGCTGTGCGTCTCGAAGGGATCTCATCCGCACGCAACGTGCGACAACCCGATCCGATTCGACGTCTGGTCCCACCATCCGTACACGTACGGCGGCCCGTTCGGGCGCGCGAAGCTCGTGGACGACGTCGAGCTCGGCGACCTGCCCAAGATGCGGGCGGTCCTGAAGGCGGGCGTGCGGCTCGACCACGTGGTCTCTGCGCAGCGGGTCAAGTTCTGGGTGACCGAGTTCGGGTGGGACACCAACCCGCCGCGGAAACATGCGGCGTCGCCGAGCCTCGCCGCCCGGTGGACGGCAGAGTCTCTGCACCAGATGTGGCTGTCCGGTGTTTCGCTCGTGACGTGGTTCCTGCTCCAGGACTATCCGAGGTCGAGCTCGTTCCAGAGCGGATTGTTCTTCCACACGTCGTCGCTCGAGAACGCCCGGCCCAAGCCGGTGCGCACCGCCTTCCGGTTCCCGTTCGTCGCCTACCTGCACCGTTCGACCGTCAGCCTCTGGGGCCGTGTCGCGACGAGCGACAGGCAGGTCGTGACGGTCCAGCACCGTCACGGCAAGCGCGGACGGTGGCGCACCGTGGCTCGTGTCCGGTCGAACGACAACGGCATCTTCAAGGCGAAGCTCAAGCTGTCGGCGTCGAAGAAGGACTGGCTTCGTGCGAGCGCGGCGGGCTCCGGAAAGTCGCTCGCGTTCTCGCTCACGGTCCCGCACCATCCCAACATCGCGCCGTAGCCGCCCGGCGGCTCTGTCTCTGGTGCGTGGGTGTAAGGAAACCGAAAGAAAGATCCCCGCGCCCGCCGATCGCCGCTAGCGTGGCGCCGGTGCGTGGGACGGCTCGCTATCTGGCAATCGGCGGCGCGATCCTGTGCGTTGCGGCTGCGACGGCTTCGGCCGGCGTGGCGAGCCTGAAGCGCCAGGCCCACCCCAGAGCGGCGACGTATTCGACGCCTGGCACGGCACCGCTCGTGACGGCCCTCTTCGATCCGTCGCTCTTCAACGATTCGCACGGCGAGGTCGCGTTCTCGCTGTCTCGCTCGTCCGGGGCGACGTATGTCCGGATCGGTGTCTCGTGGCGGGCAATCGCACCGGCCTCCCGGCCGAGTGGATTCGACTCCCGCGATCCGTCGTCGCCGGGGTACTCGTGGGCCGGGCTCGATGCAACGCTCCAGTACGCTGCCGCCGCGAACGTCATCCCGATCCTCGACGTCAACGCGCCTCCGTCCTGGGCGATGGCGAAGCGACCCAAGTCGGGCTCCGCCGGGACGCCGAAGGCCGCCGCGCTCGGGGATTTCGCGCACGCGCTCGCCACGCACTACGACGGGACGAACGGGCCTCCGGCCGAGCACGTCTACCAGGTCTGGAACGAGCCCAACCTCAGCCTCGATCTCGGGCCGGTCAGCGCGAGCGCGTACCGCGGGATGGTGAACGCCTTCGCCGACGCCGTGCACGGGGTCGATCCTGCGAACCTCGTCGTCGCAGGCGCGCTCGATCCGTTCGGCCACCCGAAGAGCAAGAAGCAGAAGTGGTACTCGGTCGCCCCGCTCGCGTTCATGCGGTCGCTGCTGTGTCTCTCGAAGGGCTCACATCCGCATTCGACGTGCCACCACGCCATCCACTTCGACGCGTGGTCGCACCACCCATACACGTTCGGTGGCCCGTTCGGGCACGCGAAGCATCCCGACGACGTCGAGCTCGGCGATCTGCCGCAGATGCGGTCGGTTCTGCGCGCCGGGGTGCGGCTCCATCACGTCGTCTCATCCCGTCCGGTCAAGTTCTGGGTGACCGAGTTCGGCTGGGCCAGCAGCCCGCCGAGACCGCATGCTGCCCCGATGGGTCTCGCCGCCCGCTGGACGGCTGAATCTCTGCACCAGATGTGGGTCTCGGGTGTGTCCCTTGTAACGTGGTTCGATCTCCAGGATCGGAAGAGCCCCAGCCCCTACCAGTCCGGCCTCTATTTCCACTCGTCGTCGCTCGCGAAGGCGCGGCCGAAGCCGGTTCGCACGGCCTTCCGGTTCCCCTTCGTCGCCTACCTCAAGGGGTCGACGGTGAGTGTCTGGGGCCGTGACGCGACGAGCAGCAGGGCACGCGTCACCGTCCAGCTTCGGCATGGCAAGAGCGGGAGCTGGCGGACTGTCGCGAACATCGGCGCGAACAGCCACGGGATCTTCCGCGCCAAGGTGCGGGTCCGGGCCGCGAAGAGGGACTGGCTGCGGGCTGTCGCGCCGGGCTCGGGGAAGTCGCTCCCCTTCTCGCTCACGGTGCCTCACGCCCCGCACATCGGGCCCTGGGGCAACTAGCCCGGCCGCGTCGCTAGCGTTTGCGGCCGTGATCGCGGCTCTCGTCCTCTTCTGGGGCTCGCTGGCCGCGCTCGCGTGGACGCACGTGCTCTACCCGGCCACGGTCGCGCTCGCCGCGCGCGTACACACGCGGCGCGTCGCGCTCGACGACGGGTACCTGCCCTCCGTCGCGGTCATCGTGACCGCGTACAACGAGGAGGACTCGATCGAGCGCCGGCTCGAGAACCTCCGCGCGCTCGACTATCCGCCGCAGCTGCTCGAGATCGTGGTCACCTCCGACGCCTCCACCGACCGCACCGAGGAGCTCGCGGAGGCGGCGGGCGCCCGGGTGATCCGGAACCCGCGGGGCGGCAAGGTCGCGGCGCAAGACGCGGCGGTGCGAACGACGCAGGCGGAGGTGGTTGCCTTCTCCGACGCGAACGCGACCTGGGCGCCCGACGCCTTGCGCAAGCTCGTCCGCAATTTCGCCGACCCGCAGGTGGCGTACGTCTGCGGCCGCCTGCGGCTGGAGGCGCCCGACGGCTCGAACAAGGAGGGCGTGTACTGGCGGTACGAGCTCGTGACGCGGGCGGGAGAGTCGCGGCTCGGCTCGGTCACGGCCGGCAACGGCGCGGTGTACGCGCTTCGCCGCTCCGACTACGCGGAGGTCGATCCCCGCTTCGGGCACGACCTCTCCCTTCCGTACCTCATGGTGCAGCGCGGCCGCCGCGCGGTCTACGAGCCGGACGCTCTCGCGTTCGAGCGGCCGACGCCCACGAACGAGAGCGAGTACCGGCGCAAGGTGCGGATGTTCGAGCACTCGTGGCTGATCGTCCTGCGAGGGCGCATGCTGCGCGGCCAGAGCCTCGGCTACCTCCTTGCGCTCCTCTCGCACCGGCATCTCCGCTACGCGAGCGGTCTGCTCCACCTGATCCTGCTCGGGAGCTCCGTAGCCCTGCTCGGCCACGGCACGCTTTACGCGGTCTTTCTCGGCCTTCAGCTCGGGTTGCTCGCGGCGGCGGTCGCGGGCGTCGGGATTGCCCGCTACTACGTCCTCATCACCTGGGCGACCGTCGTCGCGCTCTGGAACTACCTGCGCCGAGGCGTCCCCGCGACGTGGGCGCCGCAGCGCGAGGAGCTCGCGTGAACCGCGCGGCGGACATCGCGATCGCCGGCTCGGCGCTCGTGCTCGCGTCGCCGGTCCTCGCGCTCGCCTCCCTCGCGATCAAGCTCGAGGACGGCGGCCCGGTCCTCTACCGGCAGACGCGCGTGGGCCGCAACGGCGTCGACTTCGAGCTGCTCAAGCTGCGCACGATGGTCGTCGGCGCGGAGACGATGGGAGCCGGGCTCTCGGTCAACCGCGGTGACACACGCATCACCCGGACCGGCCGGCTGCTGCGCAAGCTGTCGCTCGACGAGGTGCCGCAGCTCTGGAACGTCGTTCGCGGCGAGATGAGCGTGATCGGGCCGCGGCCGACGCTGCGCTATCAGGTCGAGCAGTACGACGAGCGTCAGCGCCACCGGCTCGACGTGAAGCCGGGCATCACCGGCTGGGCGCAGGTGAACGGCCGGGCCTCGCTCCCGTGGGCCGACCGGATCGAGCTCGACGTCTGGTACGTCGAGCACCGCTCGGCGCTCGTCGACCTGCGGATCCTCGCCCGGACCCCGTTTGCCCTCTTCAGCGGCACGTACAAGGGGGAGACGGGAGGTTGGAAGTCGGAGGCGTGAGGAACCAGGGCTATCCTCGGAGCCTGTGGCGCCGCTGAACATCCTCGTCACGGGCGCCTGCGGCGTGACGCCGAGAGCGATTGCCCGCTCCCTGCGCGCGAGTCCCGCGTTCTCCGGCGCGACGCTCGTGGGAGCCGATCGCGGCGGTAACTGGTACGGCTTCTACGAGGGCCTCTACGACCGCGTCTACCGCGTGTCCCAGCCCGGCGATCCCGGCTACGCCGAGCTCGTGGCGGACATCTGCGAGCGGGAGCGGATCGACGCCGCGCTCGTCGGCCCCGAAGCGGAAGTGCTCTTCTGGAGCGGCCGGGAGTTCCCGGTGCCGACGCTGCTGCCGCCCCCGGGCCTCGTCGCGATCGCGATCAGCAAGGGGAAGCTGTACGACGCCTTGCGCGAGACGGGGCTCGTGCCCCGCTACCGCATCGTGAATCGCGACGAGCTGCTCGAGCGCCGCGGGCTCGACCTCGACGGCAGCCCGGTCTGGCTCCGCGACTACTCCGACGCCTCGTCCAGCGGAATCGGCTCGCTCCAGGTGACCGAGCCGGAGGAGGCATACGCGTGGGCCTACCTCAACCCGGAGATCTCCGGCTACATGGTCGCCGAGCACCTGCCGGGCCGGAACATCGCCTGCACGCTCCTCTTCCACGAGAACGAGCTGCTCAAGGCCGGCTGCTACGAGCGCCTCGAGTACTTCATGGGGCACCTCGCCGTCTCGGGCATCACGGGCAACATCAACCGCGGCCGACTCATCAACGACGAGCGGGCGCGCACGCTTGCCGAGCAGGCGATCCGCTTCGTCGCCGGGCTCACGGGCGAGCCCGCTCACGGCCTGCTCACCGTCGACCTGCGCGAGGATCGCACCGGCGCGCTCAAGGTCACGGAGATCAACGTCCGCCACGTCGCGGCGACCTCGGCGCTCGCCGACGGCGGTGCGAACATGGCCGAGGCCCAGGTGCTCGCGACGCTCGGGCGGCTGGACGAGATCGGCGAGGCCGTGCCCCACTTCCCCGACGACAACGTGATCCTGCGCGACATCGACGGCGCTCCGCTCCTGCTCACCGGCTACCGCGAGCTCGCGGTGGGGGAGCACGCGTGATTGCTCGCGTCCTCGTCGTGGCGGCGCTCGTCGCCCTGCTCGCCGGCTGCGGTGGCAGCAAGCAGGCCGTGCCGCCGACCACGACCGCGGCGCCCAAGCCGCAGCCGAAGCCCAAGCCGAAGCCGAAGCCGAAGCACCACCTGAGCCACGAGATGACGAAGCTCGTGGTCGCGGTCCTCGACGGCGACCGGCGCGTCCGCGTCCGCGGGGCGAAGGTGACCCTCTGGGGAAAGAGCGGGCGCACGAACCGGCACGGGCTCACGACGATCGTCGCCCCGCGCGGCCGGCACGAGGTCTCGGTCTCGGCGCGCGGCTACGGGCCCACCAAGGTCAGCATCAGCTTTCAGCGCAGCCGGTGGCAGACCGTCGACGTCTACAAGCCGGAGCTGCAGTGGCCGCTCTACGGAGCGACGGCCGCGCGCACCCAGGCGCCGACGCAGATCCGGTTGCGCCCGCCGTTCCGTCTGGTCTGGAGCCGCGGCCTCGGCCATCTGATCGAGTTCCCGGCCGTCGTGAGCGAGGGGTTCGCGTACATCGGCAACGCGCGCGGCACCATCCGGGCGATCTCGATGCGCTCCGGCAAGTTCGCCTGGTCGCACCTGACGCCGGGCTTTCCGCGCATGGCCTCGTCGCCGGCGGTCTACCGGGACGAGATCGTCTACCACACGATGGGCGGTGGGGTCTATCTCCTCAATCGCGCGAACGGTCATCTCGACTGGAGCTGGAGCGCCGGCTCGGCGATCGAGTCGTCGCCGGTGGTCGTGGACGGCATCGACTACTTCGGCGACGCGAGCGGCAACATGTATGCGCTCGATCTGCGGACGCACCGGCTCGAGTGGCGCCGGAGCCTCGGCGCGAAGATCACCTCGAGCGCCGCGGTCGCCGGCGGCAGGCTGTTCATCGGAGACTACGCCGGGCGGCTCTGGGCGCTCTCGCCCGCCTCCGGGGCGACGCGCTGGGTCGGCCGCGTGAACGGGAAGATCTATGGGACCCCGGCGGTGGCCGGCGGTAAGGTCTTCGTGCCCTCCGTCGCCTACTCGCTCTGGGCCTTCTCCACGAGCGGGCGGCAGCTGTGGCGGGTCTCGACCGGCTCGTACGTCTACTCGTCGCCGGCAGTCGCGGACGGCGTCGTCTGCTTCGGCGCGTACAACGGCGTCTTCTACGGGGTCTCGGCCGGAAGGGGCCGCGTGCTCTGGCGCGTCCCGACCGGCGGCCCAGTCTCGGGAGCCGCCGTGATCGTCGCCGGCGTCGCGTACGTCGGCAGCTTTGCGGGCCGCATCATCGGCGTAAATCTCCACACGGGCCGGCGTCTCCTGACATTCCCGCACGGCGAGTACGTCCCCGTCTCGGGCAACGGCGCGCGGCTGCTCTTCAACGGGTTCTCGCGGATCTACGCGGTCGAGCCGCGTCACTCCAAGCGCCGGCAGCTCTCCCACTGACCCTTCCTAAGAGCGCCTTCATGACCGTCGGATATCGTCGCCCCTCGTGACTGCGCCTGCTCCCCCTCAGCGCGGCGTCGACCCCGAGGCCGAGCAGGAAGTCGATTTCGCGCGCTACGTGCGTCTCCTGGGAGCCCGCTGGTGGCTGCTCGCGGCCGGGCTGGTCGCGGGTGCCGTGATCGGCTACCTCGTGTCGCTCGGCGGCAGCCAGGTCTTCAAGGCGACCGCGACCGTGTATCTCGGCCAGCCGTACACCCCGCAGGGCTCGTCCCTGATCCAGGATCCGCAGACGAATCCGTCATCTGTCGGACAGATCGTCACCAATCAGGCGGTGATCAACGCGGTCGCGCGCCAGTGCCATACGAAGCCCGGCGCATTCGAGAATGGGATCTCGACGCAGGCGGTCCCCACCGGCGCCTCGACCAAGGGCGGCGGCGCGGCGGTCAATCCGCTCGTCAGGGTCAGCGCTCAGGCGAAGAAGGGGAAGGAGGCGGCCTGCGCGGCAAATGGTCTGGCCGCCGCGGTGGTCAAGAAGCTCGGCGTGTATCCCGCGGCCAAGATCGCCAACCTGAAAGCTCAGATCGCCAGTGACAACGAGGGAATCAAGACGATTCAGGCCGCCGTCGCCGGAGGAAGCGTCTCCGATACGGACAAGCTGATCCTCCAGCAGACGCTGAAGAACTACCAGCTCGACAAGACCACGAACTCGCAGCTGCTCCTCCTGGCGACGCAAGTGGAGTCGCCGAACGTTCTTGCCAACGCCGCCTCGCACAAGATCACGGCGCGCAGTCGCCGGAACACGGTCGTCATCGCCGCGCTGATCGGGCTGATCCTCGGCGCGATCGCCGCGCTCCTGTGGGAGCCGGTCTCCGCACGCGTCACGCCGCGCAACGTCAACGGCGACTGACTTACTCTTCTCAGGTGTTCGAGGGTAAGCGCGTCGGGGTCGTCGTGCCCGCGTTCGACGAAGAGGCGCTGATCGCCGCGACGCTCGGCGGCATCCCGCCCCTCGTCGACCGGATCATCGTGGTGGACGACGGCTCCACCGACCGCACGCGCGAGCGTGCACTCGAGCTGGGTGACCCGCGGGTGGAGGTGCTCGAGCACGAGCGCAGGAGCGGCGTCGGGGCGGCGACTCTCACCGGCTACCGGCGGGCTCTCGACGACGGGCTCGACGTGGTCGTCGTGATGAACGGCGACAACCAGATGGACCCCGGGGATTTGCCCGCCCTCATCGAGCCGGTCGCGCGCGGCGAGCTCGACTATGCGAAGGCGAACCGGCTCGCCACCGGCCAGGCCTGGCAGCTGATCCCGAAGACGCGTTTCTTCGGAAACGCGATCCTCTCGATGCTGACGAAGGTCGCGTCCGGCTACTGGCACGTCGCCGACTCGCAGTCCGGCTACACCGTCGTCTCGCGCGAGATGCTCGGCCAGCTCGACCTCGACCACATCTACACGAACTACGGCTTCCCGAACGACATGCTCGTCCACCTCAACGTCTGGAACGCGCGCGTCCGCGACTTTCCCTCGCGCCCGATCTACGGCGTGGGAGAGCGCTCGAACATGCGCTATCGCCACGTCGTGCCGCGCATCGCGTGGCTGCTCGTGCGCGGATTCTTCTGGCGGCTGTGGGAGAAGTACGTGAAGCGCGACTTTCACCCGCTCGTCTTCTTCTACGTGATGGGGTTCATCGCGACGGTGTCCGGCGTTCTGCTCGGTCTCGTGGTGGTCGGCTACCGGATCGCGGGCTACTCGATCCCCATCGCAACCGTGGTTCTCGTCGCGCTGCTCGTCATCTCCGGTCTCCAGTTCACGCTGTTCGCGATGTGGTTCGACATGGAGACCAACAAAGAGCTCAAGTAGCTCAGCTAGCATCGCCCCGTGCCAACGGCATTGGTCACCGGCGGCGCGGGCTTCCTCGGCTCGCATCTCTGCGACTACCTGCTCGAGCGCGGTCACCGCGTCATCTGCGTCGACAACCTCGTCAGCGGGTCGCTCGCGAACATCGAGCACGTCCGCGACGACGCCTTCACCTTCGTCGACCACGACGTCGCGGAGCCGATCCTGGTGGACGAGCCGATCGACTTCGTCTACCACTTCGCGGCGCTCGCGAGCCCGGAGGACTACCTCCGGATGCCGCTCCACTCGCTGAAGGTCGGCTCCTACGGGACACACAACGCGCTCGGCCTCGCGAAGTTCAAGCGCGCTCGCTTCCTCCTCGCCTCGACGAGCGAGGTGTACGGCGATCCGCAGATCCACCCGCAGCCCGAGACGTACTGGGGGCACGTGAACCCGATCGGGCCGCGCGGCGTGTACGACGAGGCGAAGCGCTACGCCGAGGCGCTGGCGATGGCGTACCACGGCCAGCAGGGCGTCGACACCGCGATCGTGCGGATCTTCAACACCTACGGACCGCGGATGCGGCCGAACGACGGCCGCGCGGTCTCGAACTTCGTCCGGCAGGCGATCGCGGAGGAACCACTCACCGTCTTCGGCGACGGGTCGCAGACGCGGAGCTTCTGCTACGTGGACGACCTGATCCGCGGCATCGTCCTCCTCGCCGAGAGCGGCGAGCATCTGCCGGTCAACATCGGCAACCCCGACGAGCGGACGCTGCTCGACCTGGCCGAGATCGTGAAGCGGATCACCGGCTCCTCCAGCGAGATCGTGTTCGAGGCGCTTCGCATCGACGACCCGATGCAGCGCAAGCCGGACATCACGCGCGCCCAGCAGCTGCTCGGCTGGGAGCCCGAGATCTCGCTCGAGGAAGGGCTCTCCCGGCTCCTGCGCGAGCAGGGCCGCGAACCGATCGGCGTCTGAGCACCGAACCGCTTCTCGTCCGCACCTTGCGGCGCGAGCCGGCCGAGCGGACGCCGGTCTGGTTCATGCGGCAGGCGGGGCGCTCGCTGCCCGAGTACCGGGCGCTGCGCGAGCGGCACGGCTTCTTCGAGATCGCCGGCACGCCGGAGCTCTGCGCCGAGGTCACCCTGCAGCCGGTGCGCCGCCATGGGGTGGACGCTGCCGTCCTCTTCGCGGACATCATGTCGCCCGTCCTCGGGATGGGCGTCGACGTGGAGCTCGTCGAGGGGGTCGGGCCGGTGGTGGAGCAGCGGATCGACTCGGCGGCCGCCGTCGACCGGCTCCGGGTCGGCGAGCCGGAGGCGTGGGGGGCGCCGATCCTCGAGGCAGTGCGGCTCGTGCGCGGCGAGCTCGAGCCGCAGCGGGCGCTGGTCGGTTTCTGCGGCGGGCCGTTCACCGTCGCCGGCTACCTCGTCGAGGGCCGGCCGAGCCGCGACTTCGTCCGCACGAAGACGCTCATGTACCGCGAGCCCGAGACGTGGCACGCGCTCATGGAGCGGCTGACCGAGCAGTTCGCCCGCTACGTCGCCGCGACGGCGGCGGCGGGCGCCGACGCGATCCAGCTCTTCGACTCCTGGGTCGGTGCCCTGTCCGTCTCCGACTACCGCGAGTTCGTCGCTCCCTACTCGGCCCGGGTGCTCGAGGCCGCGGGCGTACCGACGATCCACTTCGGCACCGGGGCGACGACGCAACTGCTCGCCGAGATGGCGGCCGCAGGTGGCACGGCGATCGGAATCGACTGGCGCACTCGGCTCGACGACGCCTGGACCGTGGTGGGGGAGGAACGCGGGATCCAGGGCAATCTCGAGCCGGCGGTGCTGCTCGGCCCGTGGGAGCGCGCCGAGTGGGCCGCACTCGACGTCCTGCGCCGTGCGGGCGGCCGGGCGGGTCACGTCTTCAACCTCGGTCACGGCGTCCTGCCCCAGACCGACCCGGACGTCCTCACGCGGCTCGTGGAGCTCGTCCGCAGCTACGGTCGCGGGGCATGAAGAGCGCCGTCGTCCTCATGGCGTACGGCTCGCCGGAGCGGCTCGCGGACGTCCCCGCCTACTACGCCGACATTCGCGGCGGCCGCCCGGTCGCGCCCGAGAACCTCGCCGATCTCGTCGAGCGTTACCGCCGGCTCGGCATCGAGGACTCCTCGCCGCTCAACGCGATCACCGAGCAGACGCGCGCCGCGCTCGAGGCCGAGCTCGGCCTCCCGGTCTTCACCGGGATGAAGCACTGGACGCCGCGGATCGCCGACGCCGCCGAGGCGGCGATCTCGTCGGGAGCCGAGCAGGTCGTCGGCCTCGTCCTCGCGCCACACTACTCCGCGCTCTCGATCGCGGGGTACCGCGAGCAGCTAGAGCGCGCACTCGCGGGACGGTGCGAGCTGCGCTTCGTGGAGAGCTGGCACGACGAGCCCGGCTTCGTCGAGCTCCTTGCGGGCCGCGTCCGCGGCACGGACGCGCACGTCGTCTTCACGGCCCACTCGCTGCCGGCGCGGATCCTCGAGACGGGCGATCCGTACCGCGATCAGCTGCTCGAGACCGCGCGGCTCGTCGCCGACGCCGCTGGTCTGGCGGCCTGGAGCTTCTCCTTCCAGAGCGAGTCGCCGACCGGGGAGCCCTGGCTCGGCCCGGACATCCTCGATCACCTCGCGGCGCTCCGGCAGCAGGGCGTCCAGCGCGTCCTCGTGTGTCCCGTCGGTTTTGTGTCCGACCATCTGGAGATCCGCTGGGATCTCGACGTCGAAGCGCAGGAGGAGGCGAGGGAGCTCGGGCTGCGGCTCGAACGGATCGAGATGCCGAATGCCGACCCGGAGCTGGTGGGCACGCTTGGACTAATCGTGCGCAGGGCCCTGTCGGTAGCGTCATCCGTGTGAGCTCGCGCACCTGCCCAGACTGGCCCGAGCTGATGGAGATCGCGCCCGAGCTCCAGTTCAAGCACTACACCGTGGCCGAGGCGAAGCTCCCGGCGGACGCCCTCATGCAGATCCCCGAGATCGCTCTCTCGGACGTGGCACTGTGCTGCGACCTGGAGCATCACGTTTTCTGGGCCGAGCATACGGAGCCGAGCGTCGCCGAGGCCCTTCGCTCGAGCCACTGGTTCGAGGTGCGCGACTGGGTCGCCGCCGGCCGCCCCGGCGCGCTCTAGCCGGCGACCGCGTTCGGGAGCGGCTCGCCGCGGAGGAAAGCGAGGACGTTGTCGACGAGCACGCGGGTCATCGCCTCTCGCGTCTCGACCGTCGCGCTCGCGATGTGGGGCGTGAGGACGACGTTCGGGAGGTCGCGCAGGCGCTCCGGAACCTTCGGCTCATCGGCGAAGACGTCCAGGCCGGCGGATACGCGGCCGGACACGAGCTCGTCCACGAGCGCGTCCTCGTCGACGATCGCTCCGCGTGCGGTGTTGACGAGAGTCGCGCCGTCGCACAGCAACGCGAGCCTCTCGCGCGAGATGAAGCCGTCCGTCTCCGGCGTCAGCGGCACGTGCAGGGACACGACGTCAGAGCTCCGCAGCAGCTCGTCGAGCGGGAGCCCGTCCCTGCGTCGGTGGTGGACGACGCCCATTCCGAACGCTTCGGCGCGCCGGGCAACCTCGGAGCCGATCCGCCCCATCCCGACGAGGCCGAGCGTCGAGCCTGCCAGGTCGCGCCCGAGCAGCTCCGGACGTGCCCAGCCGCGCTGCCAACGGCCGTCCCGCACGAACCGATCCGAAGCGACGAGGTGGCGGCGGCAGGCGAGGATCAGCCCGAGAGTGAGATCCGCGACCGCGGCGTCGAGCACGCCTGGCGTGTTAGTGACAGCGACCTCGCGCTCGCGGCACGCGGCAACGTCCACGCGGTCGTACCCGACGCCGTAGTTCGCCACCAAACGCAGGTCGGGCAGGAGATCTAGCTCCTCCGGGCCTACCGGGACGACGGCCTCGAGCAGGATCTCGACGCCGGGCAGCGCCTTCTCGGGAGGCCACGAATCGAGGACTCGCACATCCTCCAGGTCGTGCCAGGCCGCCCCCGGGAACGTCTGTGTCGCGGCGATCGTCACGGCCGGAGTATCTCCGCGAGCGGCCGCGTGTTGAGCACGTCGGTCGCCGTCGCCCAGCCGCGGCGCGCCGTCGTCACGGCGAGCCGCATGTTGGAGAGCCCCTGCACCGAGTGGGCGTCCGTCGAGCAGACGACCGGGACCCCGGCATCGACGGCGAGCCGCACCTCTTCGTCGCGCAGGTCGAGCCGGTCGGGTAGGCCGTTGGTCTCGAGGGCGACGCCGGTCTCCAGCGCGACCTCGATCGTTCGCTCGAGATCGAGCGCGTTCGGCGGGCGGTGGTTGAGGATCCGCCCGCGCGGATGGCTGAGGCAGCGCACCGCGGGATGGCGCATCGCCTCGGTCACGCGGCGCGTCAGCTCCGTCCCCGGTAGGCGTTGGCCGGCGTGAAGCGAGAGCTGCACCCACTCGAGCTCCGCGAGGACGTCGTCCGGTAGGTCGAGGCTTCCGTCGGCGCGGATGTCGCACTCGGTGCCGCGCAGCACCCGGAACGACGCCAGCTCCTCGTTGGCGACGGCGATCTCCTCAGCCTGGCGCCGCAGGCCGTCTGCATCGAGCCCGGGGACGACGCGCACGTTCGGCGTGTGATCGCAGATCGCGAGGTACTCGTACCCGCGGTCGCGGGCGGCCGTGGCCATCTCGAGCACCGACGCCTTCCCGTCCGACCACGTCGTATGGCAGTGGAGGTCGCCGCGAAGGTCCGACTCCTCGAGGAGACGCGGCGGCTCGTTGGCGAAAGGCGCTTCCCGCAGCTCCGGCGGCAGCCAGGGCACGCCGAGCCGGCCGTAGACCTGTTCCTCAGTCGCCCCTTCCGGCAGCGGCTCGAGTTCCGCGACGTACGCCTCCGACCCGGTCGCCCGCACGAGCTCCGTCCCGAACCGCGCCGGCTGCGCGGCCACGAGCTCAACCGGGATGCCCTCGACTGTGACGCCGACCACGTGACGCTCGTCGCGCTCGAGCACCGCGACCACCTCGGGCTGGGAGACGAACCGCTCCAGCGCGTCGGCGGTTGTGGAGACGAGCACGAGCCGGTGTACGAGCTCGCAGCCGCGCCGCAACTCGCCCGCGGGAACGGCATCTAGCGGCGTCGCGATCGCAACGGCGAGCGCGAGTGCGCGGTTCCGCGTCAGTCCGCGCCGCGCCGGCTGCGGCTCCCGGGACAGCGCAGCGAGCACCTTCGCCTCGGTCGCCGGCCCGACTCCCGGCGCGTCCCGCAGCCGCCCCGCTTCGGCGGCGGCCCGGAGCTCGTCCGCCGTCCGGATCCCGAGCGCGCGTCCGAGCGACACGAGGCGCTGCGGTCCGAGACCGAGGTAGCGGCCGAGCGCGACGAGCTCTGGCTCCACCTCGCGCTCCAGCTCCTCCAGCTCGGCGATCCGACCTGTCTCCACGAGCTCCCGAAGCCGACGCTCGATCCCCGGCCCGATGCCGCGCAGCTCGCGCGCGCGGCCGGTGCGCACGAGCTCCTCGACCGGTGCCGGCGTCGCGCGGATGAGGTCGGCCGCGCGGCGATAGGCGCGGACGCTCCAGTGTGCGGCGCCCGCGAGGTCGAGCAGCGCGGCGTAGGCGTCGAGCGTGCGAGCGATCTCGGCGTTGTCCACGGGGCTAGTGTCTCCCCATGGCGACGGTGGTGATCCCGTTCGCGGGCACGGAGGGGAAGACGCGGCTCCACTCCTCGGCTCGTATCCGCCGCGCGCTCGCGCACGCGATGTACTGCGACGTCCTCGCGGCGTGCGTCCCCGTCGGGCACACCCGGGTCGTCACGCCGGACGAGCAGGGAGCGGACGCTGCTCGCGAGGCCGGGGCCGAGGTGGTCGCCGACCCGGGCGGCGGCCAGGGCGCCGCGGTGCAGGCCGGACTGGAGGGGGTCGAGCTCGGTGGCATCCTCGTCGTCAACGCCGACGTTCCCTGCGCCGTGCCGCACGACCTCCGCTCGCTGCTCGCCGCGACCCCGATCGGCGGCGTCGCCCTAGTCGAGGCCCTCGACGGGACGACGAACGCCCTCAGCCTCCCGACGCCCGACGCGTTCGCGCCGCTCTATGGCTCCAGCAGCTCCGATCGCTTTCGCGCGCACGCCGTGTCCCTCGGCCTGGAAACCGTCTCGGTCTCCGTGCCCAACCTCGCCGAGGACGTGGACACCATGGACGATCTGACCCGGCTGCAGCTGCGCGTCGGCCCCCGCACGCAAGCCTGTCTCACCGATCTCGAGCGGAGCGTCGCCTGAACGTCGTCGTCCTCTCGGGAGGGGTCGGCGGCGCGCGCTTCGTCCGCGGCGTCGTCGACGTCGTCGGCGCCCCCGCGACGAGCGTGATCGGCAACGTCGGTGACGACGTCGAGGTGCTCGGCCTTCACGTCTCCCCAGACCTCGACTCGATCCTCTACTCGCTCGCTGGCCTCGCGGACGAGCAGCGGGGCTGGGGGCGCAGCGGCGAGACGTGGCACGCGCTCGAGACCGCAGGAGCGCTCGGCGGCGAGGACTGGTTCGCGCTGGGCGACCACGACCTCGGCCTCCATCTCGTGCGCACGGCGGCGCTGCGGGCAGGCGAGCCGCTCTCCGCCGTGACCGCCCGGCTGGCGAAGTCGCTCGGCGTTGGGACGAAGCTGCTGCCGGCGACCGACGACCGGCTTCGCACGTGGCTCGAGACACCGGCGGGGACGTTCCCGTTCCAGGAATGGTTCGTCGGGCGGGGTCACCGGGACGAGGTCGACGCTGTGCGCTTCGAGGGCGAGGAGACGGCGCGGGCTGCACCGGGAGTGCTCGAGGCGATCGACGGGGCGGATCTCATCCTCCTCGCGCCGAGCAATCCGTACGTCTCGGTGGGGCCGATCCTCGCGGTGCACGAATTGCGTGAGGCGCTCGCCCGGCGCCGCGTCTCCAGCGTCGCGGTCAGCCCGCTCATCGGCGGCCGCGCGGTGAAGGGGCCGGCGGACCGGATGCTGCGCCGGCTCGCGGGCGGAACCTCACCCCGGCAGGTGGCTAAGTGTTACAAGGGATTGGTCGACGCCCTGGTCGTCGACGAGGCGGACGCGGACGACCTGGACGGCCTCGGAGACGTTCGCCCGATCGTGACCCGCACGCTCATGCGCGAGGCGGACGCCCGTCGTCGCCTCGCCGAAGCTGCGCTGGGAGCAGTGCCGGCATGAAGGTGGCAATCGTCGGCGGTACGGGCGCCTTCGGGCTCGCGCTCGCTCGGCGGCTCGTCGAGGCGGGCGACGAGGTCATGATCGGCTCCCGCGACGCGGAACGCGCGCAGGAGAAGGCGAGCGAGGTCGGTGCGGCTGCCGGAGCCACCAACGAGCGGGCGGTCAGCGGCGTGGATCTCGTCGTGCTCGCGACGAACGCCGCGGGGACGCTGTCCACGGCAGCCGACCTGGCGCAGGCGATCGGTGGGACACCGGTACTCAGCGTGGCCAGCGATCTGCGGTCGACCGATTCACTCTCGCTCGCCCAGCGCACGCAGGACCTCCTTGACGGCTCCGTGGTCGCGGGGCTCCACTCGCTCGCCGCCGGCAAGCTCGCGCACGGGCGCCCCGACGAGGACGCCTTCGTCTGCGGCGACGACGAGGATGCGAAGGCGCTTGCGCTCGAGCTGGGGGGCAAGGTCGTCGCCGGACGCGCCCTCGACGCCGGACCGCTCACGAGCGCACGCGCCCTCGAGGGGATGACGGCCGTGATCGTCAACCTCAACAAGCGCTACAAGGGTCACGCCGGCATCCGGGTCACCGGGCTCCCGTGACCCAGGTCGTCGAGATCCAGGAGCCGGCCGAGCGGTCGCGCATCGCGGCAGCCGTGCTTCGAGACCTGCCCGACTGGTTCGGGATCGAGGAGTCCACCCGCCAGTACATCGACGACGCTGCGACGCTCCCCACGTTTGTGGTCGAGCCGGAGCTCGGCTTCCTCTGCGTCAAGCAGCACACGCGGCGGGCGGCCGAGCTCTACGTCATGGGTGTGCGGCGGGAGCACCATCGCCGCGGCGTAGGGCGGGCGCTGGTCGCCGAGGCCGAGTGCTGGTGCCGGGAGCGAGGGATCCGCTATCTCCACGTGAAGACGCTCGGCCCCTCGCGCCCGGACCCGGCGGGCTACGACGACACCCGTGCCTTTTACGAGGCGCTTGGCTTCGTCGCGATCGAGGAGCTGCACGGCCTCTGGAGCCACGACAACCCGACGCTGATCCTCGTCAAGGACGTCGGGCCGGGGTTCACCGTCACGCCGGTCGGTGGCCTGCCGGAGCTGCGGGAGGGCGACGATCTCGCCGCGCTGATCGCCGAACGTGCGGAGCTCGAGGACGGGGACGTGGTCGTCGTCGCGCAGAAGGCGGTCTCGAAGATCGAAGGCCGCGTGGTCGCGCTCAAGGACGTCGAGCCCTCGGAGCAGGCGCGCGAGATCGCCGGCAACGCAGCAGATCCGCGCCGGATTCAGGTGATCCTCGACGAGGCGGTCGAGCTCGTGCGCGTCCGGCCGCCGTTGCTGATCGCGCGAACCCGCCACGGCTACGTCTGTGGCTCGGCCGGCGTCGACGCCTCGAACGCGCCCGAGCCGGAGACGGTGGTTCTCCTGCCGCTCGACTCCGACGCGTCCGCGGCGCGCTTGCGCGAGGAGCTGCGTGAGAGGACGGGCGCCGATGTCGGGGTCATCGTCACGGACTCCTTCGGCCGGCCCTGGCGAGCCGCGACTACGGACGTCGCGATCGGCGCCGCGGGCGTGGAGGTCGTGCGCGACCTCGCCGGCGAGCGCGACCCGACCGGCTACGAGCTGCATGCGACCCGGATCGCGATCGCGGACGAGATCGCCGGGGCCGCGCAGCTCGTCTTCGGCAAGCTTGACCGGGTCCCGGTCGCGATCATGCGCGGCCTCGACGTTCGCGGCGACGGCCGCGGCGCCGACATCGTCATCCCGCCCGAGACGGACCTGTTCCGTTAGAACACGCGCATGAGCGTAGGCTCGACGGAGCTCAGCAAAGAGCGCAGGCGCCGGCTTTGCCGGTACCGGGAGCGGGGAAGATGAGCGACGCGATCGAGCACGCGAACTCCCTCCTCCGGGAACGGGGCTACGCGGAACGCGACCTCGCAGTGCACAGCGGCCCACGTGGCAAGGCGCTGCTCAAGGGCAACAAGATCCTCAGCCCGCTCAGCGACGAGGCGGAGGTCGTCCTCCGCGTCGTCCGCGAGCTCGTGCCGACCGACGGAGAGCTCGGTGGCAAGATCCTGCGCCCGGCCGAGCTGCGGGCGAAGCTCTGAGCGTGGAGGGCGAGGCCGAGCTCCGGCGGGCCGACCTCGCCTCCGATCCGCTCGAGCAGTTCCGGCGCTGGTTCGCCGACGCCGGAGCCGCGGTCGAGGTGCCGGAGGCGATGGCGCTTGCGACTGCGACGGCCGCCGGCGCTCCATCCGTGCGGATGGTGTTGCTGAAGGGCTTCGATGAGCGCGGGCTCGTCTTCTACTCCCATCACACGTCGAGGAAAGGACGTGAGCTCGAGGAGAACCCGCGGGCCGCGCTCCTCTTCCACTGGTCGCCGCTTGGACGGCAGGTGCGGGTGGAGGGGAGGGTCGACCACGTCTCCGCGGACGAGTCGGACGCGTACTTCGGGACGCGGACGCGCGGCGCGCAGATGGGCGCGCTCGCGTCGCGTCAGAGCGAGCCGCTCGGCTCGCGGGCCGAGCTGGACGAGCGACTCGCTCAAGTTGAGAGCGATCTCGGTCAGGGACCGGTTCCGCGGCCACCGACATGGGGCGGGTTCCGCCTCCTCCCGGAAGCCTGGGAGTTCTGGCAGCACCGCCCGAGCCGCCTCCACGACCGCTTCCGCTACGAGCGCGAGCGCGGCGACGGCTGGAGCGTCGAGCGGCTCTTCCCGTGACGCCCAAGGCTGCGGCCGAGGGCGGCCAGCCGCTCGTCCCACGCGGCGCCGACCGAGACCATCCAGTCGACGGCATCCTCGAGCGGCGCCGGGGTCACCTCATAGCGCGTCTCGCGGCCGGCGCGTGTCGCGTGGAGCAGGCCGGCGTCGGCCAGCGCCGAGAGCTGCTTCGCAACCGCCTGCCGGGTGACAGGTAGCTCCGCCGCGAGCTCGGTCGCAGTCGCCGTGCCGCGGGCCGCCACGGCCTCGACGAGCGAGCGCCGGCCCGCATCACCCAGCGCGGCGAAGACGCGGTCTACGCCGCGAGCGCCGTCCACGCCATGGCGCGCAGCTCGAGGGCGGGGGCGAACTCGGGCGAGGACTCCACGACGTGCACGCGCGTCCCGTCCACGAGGGGCTCGAGCTCGATCGCGACGCTGCCGCCGTCGTCCCAGTCGAGGACGAGCCGTTCGGCCTCCTCGAGCTCGCGCACGATCGCGTGCCGCTCGTCGCCGTCGCCCCAGCGGAAGACGCCTTCACCGCCGGGCCGCGCGTCGAGCTCGACGTCCGACGCGAACCACTCCTCGAGGCGCTCCGCATCCGTCAGCGCCTCCCAGACCTCACCAGGCTCCTCCGGAACGACGATCTCTCGCTCGATCTCCATTTGCGCAACCTCCTAGTTGCGTATTAATGTGCAACCGATGAGTAGCGTATCGAACCACCTGGTGCCCATGGTGGTCGAGTCGGACGGCCGCTTCGAGCGCTCGTTCGACATCTTCTCGCGGCTGCTGCGGGAGCGGATCGTCTTTCTCGGGACCGAGGTCGAGGCCTCGGCGGCGAACCTCGTCGTGGCCCAGCTCCTCTTCCTCGAGGCAGAGGACCCGGACACGGATATCCGCTTCTACATCAACTCCCCGGGCGGCGACGTCTATGCCGGAATGGCGATGTACGACGCGATGCAGTTCGTGAAGCCGGACGTGCAGACGTACTGCATCGGGATGGCGATGTCGATGGGTGCTCTACTGCTCGCGGGCGGTGCCGCCGGCAAGCGCTTCGTGCTGCCGAACTCGAAGGTGATGATCCACCAGGGCTCGGCCGGCACCCGGGGGACACCGGCCGACATCCAGATTGCCGCGCGCGAGATCCTCTCCCTCACGCGCCGCTACGCCGAGGTGATCGCCCATCACTCAGGCCGGGACGTCGAGCAGGTGATGAAGGACATCGACCGCGATCGCTTCCTCGGACCCGACGAGGCTGTGGACTACGGGCTCGCGGATTCGATCCTCGCCTCCCGCAACGGCGACCGCACGGCCCAGCGAGCCCTCTAGCGAGCGGCGCACGGCGACGACGCCAACGGTTAGCGTCCGAGCTGTGCCGCCCCAGCTCGATGCGATCGGGATCGTCTGCTCCGACCTCATTCGTACCCGCGCGTTCTACGGCCTGCTCGGGGTCGAGTTTCCCGAGGGCGACGAGCACATCGAGGCAACGCTGTCGAACGGGCTTCGGCTGATGCTCGACACCGAGGACGTGATCCGCAGCTTCAGTCCCGACTGGAAACGGGCGAGGGGGAACCAGGTCGCGCTCGCCTTCGCGTGCGGCAGCCCGGCCGAGGTGGACGGGCTGTACGAACAGGTCGTCAAGGCCGGCTTCCAGGGCGAGAAGGAGCCGTGGGACGCGTTCTGGGGTCAGCGCTACGCCCAGCTCCGCGATCCCGACGGCAATCCGGTCGACCTCTTCGCTGCCCTCTGAATCTCGTCGAGGAGGACGTCGAGCTCGGCGGCGCGCTGCGCCTGCGGATCCTCCGTCCACCGAGCGCGGACGAGCTGATCGACGAGACGGCGTTCGACGAGGAGGAGTTCCTGCCGTACTGGGCGGAGCTCTGGCCGAGCGGCCTCGCTCTCGCCCGTCACGTCGCCGGTCGTGAGCTGCGCGGGTTGCGAGTGCTCGAGCTCGGCTGCGGCCTCGGGCTCCCGGCGCTCACCGCCGCGCTCCGCGGCGCCGACGTCCTCGCGACGGACTGGGCCGACGACGCGATCGAGCTGCTGCGGCGGAACGCGGAGCTGAACGGCGCCTTCCTGCGCCTCGCGCTCGTGCGCTGGAGCGAACCGGAGTCTCTGCTGCGCGCGGCGCCGTGGGATCTCGTGCTCGGCGCCGACCTGCTCTACGAGGCACGCAACGCCGAGCAGCTTGCCGAGCTCCTGCCGCGACTCGGCGGCGAGGTGCTGCTCGCCGAGCCCGGGCGGCCGTACGCGAAGGAGTTCCTCGAGCGGTTTCGGGCGGAGTGCGTCGGTGAGCGGATCTTCCGGCTAGCCTGCTGAGCCGTGTTCGCCGCCCTCGTCCTCACGATCTCGCTCGCGGTAGCACCGCGGCCGCACCTTGTGTGGAAGCCGATCCCGTACGGCCCGACACGGAAGGCCGAGATGGCGAGGTACGCCGCGAAGCATTACGGCATCCACTCCTGGCGGCTTCACCCGAAGGTGATCGTCGAACACTACACCGGCGGCAACAGCTTCTCGTCGGCGTGGAACACGTTCGCGGCGAATACGCCCGACCCGGAGCTCGGCGAGCTCCCGGGCACGTGCGCGCACTTCATCGTCGACCGGAACGGCAGGATCTACCAGCTCGTGCGTACCGATGTCATGTGCCGCCATACCGTCGGGCTGAACTACGTGGCTGTCGGGATCGAGCACGTCGGCACGTCCGACGCCGAGATCCTCCGCGACCGCGCCCAGCTCCGCGCGTCACTCGCGCTGAGCGCCTGGCTCGTCGACCGGTTCCACATCCGGATCCGCAACGTGATCGGGCACAGCGAGAGCCTCTCGAGCCCGTACCACCGGGAGCGGTACAAGCCGTGGGCCCGCCAGACGCACGCTGACTGGAAGCACCGGGACATGGACGTCTATCGCGCGAAGCTCCGCGCCCTTCTCCGCGCCGACGCCTGACGCTAGACTCGCGGCATGCCTCGTTACCTCATAGTCCGCAGCTTCGACGTCGACGAATCGCAGATGCCTCCGATCGGCCGCCGCTCGCGCGAGCTCGTCGAGGGTGACTTCCCGCAGATCACGTGGGAGCACAGCCACGTGGTCGTCGACGACGAGGGGTTCGTGCAGACCTACTGCGTCTACGAAGCTCCGAACGAGGACATGGTTCGGGAGCACTCGTCCAGACTCGGCCGGCACGAGATCACTCTGCTCCGCGAAATTGCCGGCGACGTCACGCCGGCAGACTTTCCTCCGGTCTAGCTCGGTTCGCTGCTCAGACCGAGTACGCGCACGTCGTCCAGGTGGAAGAACGCCTGCTGAGCGACCGCGAGCCGCCGCCGCAGGAAGCGCACCCGCTCGACGTCCTCTGCGGGAGTCATCTCGAGCGCCTCCTTGTAGAGCGCCACGGCGTGCTCCTTCGCCCAGCCGCGCTCGGCCTCCTCCGCCGCTGCGACGAAGTGCCGGGCCGCGTGCCCGAGCTCCCCGGCGCCCCGCCAGTGGCGGGCCAGCGCCGCGCCGGCCTCGCCGACCTCCGGCGTCGACTGCTCGATGAACTCCGCGCTGTGGCGGTGCCCCTCGCGGCGACGGGCGCGCGGCTGGAGGTCGTACGCCACCTCGCGGATGAGGAGGTGCTTGAACGACCACTGCTGATCCCCCTCGATCCGGGAGACCGTGTCGCGGCGGATCAGGTCGCGCCGTTCGAGAGCGGCGAGCGCGCCGCCGAGGGACGCGGGATCGCGTGCGACTCGCTCGAGCGCGCCGCGCCAGAAGATCCGGCCGACGATCGAGGCGTCGAGGATCACGTCGCGCTCCTCGGCAGGGAGCGCGTCGAGGCGGGCTGCGACGAGGCCCCGGATCGTGGTCGGCAGGGTCTCCGCGCCTGCTCCGCTCTCGTTCATCACGGCTGCAAGCTGCTCGATGAAGAGGGGGTTGCCCTCCGCTGCTTGGGCCACCTGGCTTGCCTTCGTGTCCGCGCCGAGCAGGTGAAGGGCGAGCTGCGCAGCTTCCGACCCGCCCAGCGGCTCGAGCGGCAGCGCATTGTAGGCGACCAGTCCGCCGCCCCAGGCGGGCCGCGTGTCGAGCAGCTCCGGCCGCGCGAGCGTCAGGAGCAGGACCGGGAGCTCGTGCAACCGCGCCGCCAGGAGCTCGATCAGGTCGAGCAGCGCGGGGTCGGCCCAGTGGATGTCCTCGAAGACGAAGGCCGTGGCTTCGTCCCGTGCGCCCGCCTCGATGAAGACCCGGACCGACTGGAACAGGCTGTCGCGATCGGGGGTCGTCGCCTTCGTCTCGAAGCCGAGCAGGATCGCGATGTGGCCGGCGACTGCCTCGGCCTCCTCCTTGCCGACGAGCCGCTCCACGAGGGTACGAAGCTTCTCCGTCGCCACGGCGAGGTCGTCGCTGTCGAAGATGCCGGCGAGCTCCTTCACTTGCATCGCGAACGGGCCGTACGCGCTGCGCTCGCGATACGGAAGGCAGCGGCCTCGGACGACGCGGCCTCCCCGCGCCGAGATGCGCTGCATGAACTCCGCCGTGAGTCGCGACTTGCCGACCCCGGGCGGCCCGAGCACCGTGATCAGGTGTGGACGCCGCTCGCGCTCGACGCGCTCCCACGTCGCGTCGAGGAGGCCGACCTCTCGGGTCCGACCCACGAACGGCGTGGTCGACAGGTGTCGCTCGCCCGTCGCCGAGGACGCGGCAACCGCGCGCCACGCCTGGAGCGGCTCGGCCTTCCCTTTCGCCGTCACCGCCTCGAGCGGCGCGTACTCGATCGCTGCCCGCGTCGCGCGGTACGTCTCCTCGCCGACGACGATCTCCCCGACCGGCGCGTGCTGCTGTAGCCGTGACGCGGTGTTGACGACGTCGCCGGCGACCATGGCCTCGCCCAGCGCCGGCCGTGCGGAGAGCGTCACGACCGCCTCGCCCGTGTTCACGGCGCCCCGGATCTGCAGTTCGAGCTCGGGCTGCTCGGTGTTGAGCGCCGCGACCGCTTCGCGGACGGCCAGCGCCGCCCGGACGGCGCGCTCGGGGTCGTCCCCATGGGCGGTCGGCGCGCCGAAGACCGCCATGACCGCGTCGCCGACGAACTTCTCCACGACGCCGCCAAAGGACTCCAGCTCGTCGCGCACCGTCCCGTGGTACGGCGTGAGGATCGCGCGCACGTCCTCGGGGTCGAGCTGCTCGGAGCGCGACGTGAAGCCGACGAGGTCGACGAAGACCACGCTGACGATCCTCCGCTCCTCGCGGTGGGGCGCCTCCTCGGCCAGCGGAGCCCCGCAGGCGAGGCAGAAACGGGCGATTGCAGGGTTGTCCTGGCCGCATGAACGGCAGCTGGGCATTCCCGCATCCTGGCAGCGTTCCCGTTGCATGGCAACGGATTGGCGGCTACGTCGCTGATGGATTGAAGCTCAGCCCTTGCTGACGACGAGCGCGATCTGCGACGCGGTGATTGCGCACGTGCCGCGGCGCCGGCGAATCCCAGCGCACCGGCGAGCGCCCTCACAGCGCGGTCAGCTGATCCTGGCCGAGCTCATGGAAGGGAGGCCCATCCGGGGCCCCCCTTCCATCCTCAGCGGAGTCTTTCCTAGGAGCAGCCGGTGTTCGTGCCGCAGTCACGGCACGTGTAGCAGCTGCCGGTGCGGACCATCCTCCCGCCGCAGCGGGCGCACTCGACGGCGTCCTCCCACGAGTTGAAGAGGGCCGTCTGGCCCGGCGGCGGTGCCTCTCCCGGCTCGGCCGGCGCTGCCGTCTCGCCGTTGGCGTAGCGCTCGGCCATCCGCGCCTTCACCTCGGGCGAGAGGATGCCCGCCTCCTCTTGCTGCTCCGGAGTGAGGAACCGCTTGCCGAACCAGCGGAAGATGTAATCGACGATCGACTTCGCCGTGCGGATGTCGGCGTCGTTCGTGAGCCCGCTCGGCTCGAAGCGCATGTGGCTGAGCTTGGAGACGTACACCTCCGGCGGCACGCCGTACTGCAGGCCCATCGAGACGGCGAGGCAGAGCGAGTTCATCAGGCCGGCCATCGTCGTCCCGTCCTTGGCGATGTCGACGAAGATGTCGCCGGGGCTGCCGTCGGCGTAGAGGCCGACGTGGATGTAGCCCTCGTGGTCGCCGACCTGGAACTTCCGCCCGACCTCGGTGCGGTCGAGGGGCAGGCGCTTCCGCTCGTGCACCTGGATCGGTGGCGTCGCCACCGCGGTCTGGCCGTCCTTGCCGGAGCTCGAGAGCGGCTGCGCGACCTTGCAGTTGTCCCGGTAGATCGCGATCGCCTTCACGCCGAGCTTCCACGCGTCGACGTAAAGGTCCATCACGTCCTCGATCGTGGCCTCTTCCGGCATGTTCACCGTCTTCGAGATCGCGCCGGAGATGAAGGGCTGGACGGCGCCCATCATCTTCACGTGGCCGAGATAGTGGATCGCACGCTCGCCGACGGCGCAGTCGAAGACCGGGTAGTGCTCGGTCTTCACGTACGGAGCGCCGACGACGCCGTTGCGCTCGTCGACGAAGGCGACGGTCTCCTCGACCTCGCGTGGCGCGTAGCCGAGCCGCTCGAGCGCCATCGGGACGGTCTTGTTCACGATCGTGATCTCGCCGCCGCCGACGAGCTTCTTCGACTTCACGAGCGAGAAGTCGGGCTCCACGCCGGTCGTGTCGCAATCCATCATGAAGCTGATCGTCCCGGTCGGGGCGAGGACGGTCGCCTGCGCGTTCCGGAAGCCGTGGATCTCGCCGAGGTCGAGTGCGTCGTCCCAGGCCTTGCGGCAGTGGCCGAGCAGGTCGGCCGGCACGGAGTCGGCGTGCTCGATGTTGCCGACCGCCGCCCGGTGCTTGGCGATCACGCCGATCATCGGCGCCCGGTTCGTCTGGTAGCCGGCGAACGGCCCCATCCTCGCCGCGATCTCCGCCGACTTGCGATAGGCGCGGCCCGTCATGAGGCCGGTGATCGCCGCCGCGTACGCGCGACCCTCGTCGGAGTTGTACGGCAGCCCCCGCGCCATGAGCAGCGCACCGAGGTTCGCGTAGCCGAGCCCGAGCTGGCGGAACCGCTTCGCGTTCCGCCCGATCTCCGGCGTCGGATAGGACGAGTAGCCGACGAGGATCTCCTGGGCGAGGAAGACGACGTCGACCGCGTGCTCGAACGCCTCGACG
>JBKPLL010000093.1:0-19828 GCA_046731605.1 Actinomycetota bacterium
CGTTCAGGATGGTCCGGCCGGCTTCCCGCGAGCACGAGGAGATACCGATGACCCGCCCGATCGCCCTCGAAGACCTGTTTCGTCTCCGCTTCGTCGTCGCCGCCGACCTTTCGCCGGACGGCACCCGAGTCGTCTTCGCGCAGACCCGAATCGCGCCCGGCGAGGAGGAAGGCGACGACGAGGTCGAGCACAGCGACCTGCATCTGCTCGACGTCGAGAGCGGCGAAATCAAGCGACTCACGTTCAGCGACTCGACGAACTCGGCGCCGGCGATCTCTCCCGACGGCTCGAAGGTGGCGTTCATGTCGACACGGACGGAGAAGCCGCAGCTGTGGCTGCTCCCGCTCGACGGCGGCGAGCCGCGGCAGTTGACGAAGCTCGAGCAGGGCGTCGGCGGCGGCGCGGTCTGGTCGCCCGACGGCAGCAAGATCGCGTTCACCGCCGGGCCCCAGGAGGAGCCGCGCAAGCCCGAGCATCCCTATCGCGTCACGCGAACCGTGTGGCGCTTCGACGAGATCGGCGTGCTGGACGACGCCGTGCAGGACGTCTACGTCCTCGACATCGGCGCCGACTCCGCCGAGCCGCGCCGGCTGACCGAGGACCGCTTCATGAACTCGCAGCCGAAATGGAGCGCCGACGGACGGTCCCTCGTCTATGTCGCGTCGCACGACCCGGATTCGTACGAGCTCATGGCGCGACTGCGGCGCGTCGACCTCGACGGCACGATCACCGACCTCACCGGGCCCGACGGCCTGGTGTCCTCCCATGCGCCGCTGAGCGACGGGCGTGTCGTGTACGTCCTCGACTTCGAGCGCGACACGCGGATCGGCTCGCGTACGTCGCTCTACGTCCTCGACCCCGCCACCGGTGCTCGCACACGGCGCGGCGCGGACATCGAGGGGCACATCGAGGGCGGCCTCCAGCCCGACAACCCTGGGTCGAGGATCGGAGCCGGCCAGCTTCTCCTCACCGAAGGCGAGCGCGAAGCGGTCGTCAGGGTTCAGACCGGCGGGGAAGTGGCGCTCGTGCGGGTGGCGCTAGACGGCGACGAGGCGCACTCTGTCGTCGCCAGCGGCACTCGGGCCTGCGCCTCGATCGCCGCGAGAGGCTCGCGTGTCCTCTTCGGTGCCTTCGGGTTCACCGAGCCCGGAGACCTCTATCTCGTCGACCTCGACACCGGGGACGAGCGGCGCCTCACCCGGCTCAACGAGGACGTACTCGCCGAACTCGACCTGCCGACCGTCGTCCCGCTGAGCTTTGCGGGCGTCGACGGAGTACAGGTCGAAGGCTGGTTCGTGCAGCCGGCCGAAGCACGGGAGGCCCCGCTGCCGACGCTCCTCAGCATCCACGGAGGCCCGCACGGAGCCTGGGGTGCCCACTTCAACTTCGATCACCTGATGTTCGCCGGCGCGGGATACGGCGTGCTGCTCGTCAATCACCGCGCGTCGACCGGGTATGGAGACGCGTTCGCCACCGCGATCGAGGGCGACTGGGGCAACCTCGACTACGCCGACCTGATGGCCGGCGTCGACCACGCGATCGACGAGGGGCTGGCCGACCCGGACAGGCTCGGCGTGTTCGGCATCTCGGGCGGCGGCAACCTGACCGGCTGGATCATCGGGCACACCGACCGCTTCAAGGCTGCCTGCCCCGAGAACCCCGTCTTCAACTGGTTCTCGATGTACGGCACGAGCGACGTCGGGGCCGACTTCAGCGTCCGCGAGCTCGGCGGCACACCGTACGACGCCGAGGACGTCTACCGGCGCTGCTCGCCGATCACGTACGCCGACCGCTGCACCACGCCGACGCTGTTCCTGCAGCACGAGAGCGACTACCGCTGCCCGGCGGAGCAGACCGAGCAGTTCTTCACCGTGCTGCGCGTAAAGGGCGTGCCGGCGGAGATGCTCCGCTTCCCGAACACGTCCCACAGCGGATCCGTGCGGGGCCCGATCACCCACCGGCGCGCGCAGAACGAGGCACTGCTCGAGTGGATGAACCGCTACGTCCTGGGCGCCGCAACCGAGACGGGCGACAGGGAGACGACCGCGGTTCCCGCCTAGGAGACCTGCGCCAGCCGCTCGGCGAAGCCGGGATCCTCGGCGCAGAGACGGTCGACCTCGGCCCGGTCGACGGCGACGACGACGCCGTGGGTCAGCGCGCGGACGCGCGCCGTGCGCGTCCCGTCCTCTGAGAGGAGCGCCCGTTCTCCGACCACCGAGCCGGGTCCGAGCTCGCGCGTGCCCTCACGCGCCTCCACCACGATCTGGCCCTCGACCACGACGTAGAGGCCGGCGCCCGGCTTGCCGTGCTCGATGAGCATCTGCCCGGCGCCGAACGAGAGCTCCGAGCCCGCTGCCTCCAGCTTGCGAAGATCCTGCTCGTCCACGACGCCGAGTATCGCCTACTTCAGGAGTGCACGCGGTGCGCGAGCACGCGCGCCAGGCGGAGGGTTTCGGCGCGCAGGGCCGTGCCGGCACCCGACGCGCTGAGCGTCAGCGAGAGCTCGCTGCGCCCGGCGCCGAGAGCGACGAAGTCGCTCTCGATCGGCACTGTGCCGCTCCCGCTGTCGATCTCGGCGGTGAAGCGGAACGCTCGCGTGAACGTCGTCAGGTGAGGGAAGGCCACCCGGCGGACCGAGACGGACTTGGCCTGCGAGCCGAGAAGGTTCTTGAACGCCTGGCGCAGACAGGGCAACACCTGCGGCGCAATTACCGTCCGCCGCCAGTCACGGCGCACCATCGCTGCGGTCTGCAGAACCTGGGCCTCGCTCTCGACCTCGGCGGCCTGCTTTTGCCACGCCGTCTCGGCGGCGCCGACCAGCACGAGGTCGGACTGCTTCGGCCGGTACGAGCACGGCAGCGTCGCGTCGAGAACCGGCTTCCGGAACCCGCCCGACCAGCCCTTCCCAAGATCGGCGCGGTGCAGCACCTCGGCCCTGGCACGGGCGTTCCCGGCCGGCGTCCGCGCGATCTTCTCCTTGCCGGGGTCGGCGGCGAGCACCGCCCCCGCCGCGACGAGCGCGGCGGCCACCACTGCGGCAAGGACGGCGGCCCTCGACACGACGAGCTCAGTGTATGGCCGTTTGCGGCACAGGCACAATCCGCGCGCGTACGATCTTTCCGTGGCCGTCGAGATCCTCTACTGCCCCACCTGAAGCGGCTACGAGCCCCGGGCCACGAGTCTCGTGGCCATGCTTCGAGAGCGTGGAATCGACGCCACGGCGACGCCCGGAGGCAAGGGGCAGTTCGACGTCGTCCGTGACGGGGAGCTCGTCTTCTCGAAGCACGCGGTCGGCCGGTTCCCCGGCGAGGGCGAGGTCGAGCGCCTCGCCGGCGCCTAGCGTCCGCTGAAGCGCGCCTCCCGCTTCTCCCCGAACGCCGCGACGCCCTCGCGGAAATCCTCCGTCTGCGCCGCCTCGGCCTGGGCTTCGGCCTCCCGCTCGAGCTGCTCCTCGAGCGTCGAGGTTCCCGCCTCGTCGTAGAGGCGCTTCGTGAGCGAGATCGCGCGCGTCGGGGCAGCGGCGAGATCGGCCGCGCGCTCCGCCACCCGCGCGGCGAACGAGTCCGCCTCGATCACCTCGGAGACGAGCCCCCACGCATGCGCCTCCGCCGCGGTCAGCCGCCGGTTCGAGGTCATCCACTCGAAGGCGCGCGGCGTGCCGAGCAGGCGCTGGATGAAGTAGGTGCCGCCGGAGTCGGGAATCAGCCCGATTCCGACGAAGCCGGGCACGAAGAAGGCAGCGTCGGAGGCGAGCCTGATGTCACACGCGCACGCGAGAGAGAGCCCCGCACCGGCGCAGACGCCGTTGACCGCCGCGATCACCGGCTTCTCGAGCGAGCGGAGCGCCAGGACGTTGACGTGGTACGTCGCGCGCAGCATCGACGCGATGTCGCCGGACTGGCCGAAAGCCGAGAGGTCCTGCCCGGCCGAGAAGCCGCGGCCCGCTCCCGTGATCACGACCGCCCGAACCTCCGGATCGCGCGCCTCCTCGAGCGCCGCCTGCAGCGCCTCGTGCACACCGACCGTGAAAGCGTTCAGCTTGTCGGGCCGGTTGAGCGTGATCGTCTGGACGGCCCCGTCGCGTGAGACCTCGACCTCGGCCACGGGCTAGCCCAGCTCGACGAACTCGACGGTCGGCTGCGGGAAGCCGCGCTTGTAGGCGTCCTTGCCCGTCGCCATGAACTCGTCGCTGCGGATGGCGCTCTGGAACGCCTGCTCGTCGGCGAACTCCCACTCGGCGTAGTACGCGTGCCTTGGCTCACCCATCGGCGCGCCCGTAACCTTGCCGTGGCGGAAGACGCCGTTCGGCACCTGCGCGCACAACTCCGCGTGCTCCGCGTACGCCTCGGCGTCAGGCTCGCTCTCGTAGAGGACTGCGACCCGGTACATAGACTCCTTTCAGAAGGTTGCGGGAGGACGATAACCCGGTAGTGAGGGAGGAAGCGATGCCAGGGCAGCTGGTGCACGTCGAGATCAACGCGGCGGACGCCGATCGCGCGCAGGGATTCTGGAGCGGCGTCTTCGGCTGGGAGATCGGGCCTCCGATGTCGCCGGAGATGGACTACCGGATGTTCCAGACCGCCGAGAACCAGGGCGGCGCGATCGTCGGAACGGACGAGAAGGGGCCGCTGCGCGTCTACTTCGACACCGAGGACATCGACGCCACGATCGCGAAGGTGCGCGAGCTGGGCGGCGAGGCCGAGGACAAGCTGCCGGTGCAGGGTTACGGCTGGTTCGCCGGCTGCCGCGACACCGAGGGGAACGCGTTCAGCCTCTGGCAGTCGGACCAGTCGGCCGGTTAGAGGCCGGCTCCGAGTCCGACCAGACCACCGCGGGAGGATCGAGCTCGCGGAGCACGTCCCCGGACGGCAGCGGCCAGCCGTCGATCTCGTTCGCGTTCCCGTCGTGCTGCTCGTTCATCCAGGTCGTGAACGAGGAAGCCGCCACCGCGGTTACGCGCCGCGGCGATCCAGCACGCGCAGCGCCTTCCCTTCGCTGCGCGGAACGCTGCCGGGCTCGACGGTCTCGACCTGCGCGGTCAGCCCGAGCACGGTGTGGAGCTGCCTGCGCACGGCGGCGGGTTCGACCGTCCCCTCCACCTGAACGGTCAGCTCGTCGAGGTGGCCGGGCCGCTCGACTACGAGCTGGTAGTGCGGCGTGAGCTCGGGAATCGCGAGCAGCGCGCGCTCGATCTCGCTCGGGAACACGTTGACGCCGCGGATGATCAGCATGTCGTCGGTCCGGCCCAGGACGCGCGACATCCGGGCGAACGTGCGACCGCAGGCGCACGGCTCGCGCGTGAGCGAGGCGAGGTCGCCGGTGCGATAGCGCAGGAGCGGTAGCGCCTCCTTCGTCAGCGTTGTGAAGACGAGCTCGCCGACCTCGCCGTCCGGCAGCGGCTGACCCGACTGTGGGTCAACGACCTCCACGAGGAAGTGGTCCTCGTTCACGTGCGCGCCGTCCTTGGTCTCGAGGCACTCGGCCGACACGCCGGGCCCCATGACCTCCGAGAGGCCGTAGATGTCGAGCGCGGCCAGCCCGAGCGCCTCCTCGATCGCCTCGCGCAGCCCCTCCGTCCACGGCTCGGCGCCGAAGACACCGGCGCGGAGACCGAGACGCGCCGGCTCGGAAACGTGGTCGGCGATCGCGAGCGCGTAGCTCGGCGTGCAACAGACGATCTCGGCGCCGAGGTCTTCGAGCAGCTGCGCCTGCCGAGGCGTGTTGCCGCCGGACGCGGGAACGACCGTGCAGCCGAGGCGCTCGGCGCCGTAGTGGAGGCCGAGGCCGCCCGTGAAGAGGCCGTACCCGTACGCGACGTGGACGACGGTTCCCGGCCCGGCGCCGGCCGCCGCGAGCGCGCGGGCGCAGCAGTCCGCCCAGGCAGCGAGGTCGGCGCGGGTGTACGCGACGATCGTGGCCTTGCCACGCGTGCCCGACGAGGCGTGGATCCGGACGCACTCCTCGAGCGGCACCTGCAAGAGCCCGAACGGATAGGCGTCGCGAAGCTCCGACTTGACGCGAAACGGCTGCTCCGGCAGCGCCTCGAGCTCCACGCCGAACCGCTCGCGTAGCCGGTCGCGCTGCAGCCGCTCGAGCTCCGGCCTGGGCATCGTCTCGAGCTCGGGCTGGAAGATCGGCACGACCCGGATTATTCTCCGTCTGCAAGCGCCACTGGGAGCAACCCGAAGGAGGCGGCGTGCGCACACCGTTCATTGCCATCGAAGAGGCCGCAATGACCTACTTGGAGGTATGGACGAGTGCTTCGCAAGCTGCTGAATCTGGGGATCCTGGCGCATGTAGACGCCGGTAAGACGACTCTCACCGAACGGCTGCTGTACGCCGCCGGCGTGATCGACGAGGTCGGCAGCGTCGACAAGGGGACGACGCGCACCGACTCGCTCGCGCTCGAGCAGCAGCGCGGCATCACGATCAAGTCGGCCGTCGTCTCGTTCCCGATCGGCGAGGTGACGGTCAACCTGATCGACACGCCCGGCCATCCGGACTTCATCGCCGAGGTCGAGCGGGTGCTGAGCGTGCTCGACGGAGCGGTGCTCGTGATCTCGGCCGTGGAGGGCGTGCAGCCGCAGACGCGGATCCTGATGCGGGCGCTGCAGCGGCTGGACGTGCCGACGCTGCTGTTCGTGAACAAGATCGACCGCGCGGGAGCGGATCCGGAACGCGTGCTCGACGAGATCGAGCAGCGCCTGACGCCGGAGATCGTCCCGATGGGCTCGGCGGACGAGCTCGGAACACGGGCGGCGACGTTCGCCTCGTTCGGGGACCCGGACGGCGACCTCGCCGAGCGGGCGAGAGCGGGCGAGCTGCACCCGGTCTTCTTCGGCTCGGCGCTGACCGGAGCGGGAGTGGTGGAGGTGAGGGGCGGCATCGCGCAGCTGCTGCCGGCGCGCACGGGCGACGGTGACGGGCCGCTCTCTGCGCGCGTGTTCAAGATCGAGCGCGGGCCGACCGGCGACCGGATCGCGTACACGCGTGTCTTCTCCGGGGCGGTGACGGTGCGAGATCGTCTCGATCCCGGCAAGGTGACCGCAATCCGTGTCTTCGCGAACGGCGAGACCGTGCAACGGAACGCCGTCCACGCGGGGGAAATTGCGAAGCTCTGGGGCCTCGCGGAGGTCCTGATCGGCGACTGGCTCGGGGAAGCGCGCGGCCGCGCCGAGCACCACTTCCCGCCGCCGACACTCGAGGCGGTCGTCGAGCCGGCGGATCCCGCCGACGGGCAGAAGCTCCGGGTCGCGCTCGGCCAGCTGGCGGAGCAGGACCCGCTGATCGACGTCAGGCAGGACGACACGCGCAAGGAGATCTCGGTCTCCCTCTACGGCGAGGTGCAGCGCGAGGTGATCGAGGCGACGCTGGCCGACGAGTACGGGCTCGAGGTCTCGTTCCACGCGACGACGACGATCTGCATCGAGCGGCCCACGGGAGCCGGCGAGGCGATCGAGATCCTCAACACGCCGACGAATCCGTTCCATGCGGACCTCGGCCTGCGCGTCGAGCCGGCGCCGGCGGGATCGGGCGTCCAGGTTCTCGTCGATCCCCGCCTCGATCCTCGCGACGCTCCGCTCTACACGTTCAAGACCTTCCCCGCCTTCGTGGAGCACATGGGGGAGTACGTGCGGCTCGCGCTCGCCGAGGGTCTCTACGGCTGGCAGGTCACCGACTGCGCCGTCACCGTGACGAAGATCGCGTACAGCCTCGCTGACGGGCCGCCCTCGCGCCGCGGGCCGATGCCGACCGCCCGCGATCTGAAGCGGCTCGTCCCGCTCGTGCTGATGCAAGCGCTCGAGCAGGCGGACTCAGCGGTCTGCGAGCCGGTTTTCCGAATCGCAGCCGAGATTCCGGCCGAGGCGGTCGGCGCGATGCTCGCCGCCCTTGGACGACTCGGCGCCGGGACCACCACGCCGACGTCACGCGGGGAGCTCACGGTGGTGGAGGCGACGCTGCCCGCGTCGCAGGTGCAGGAGCTGCGACGACAGCTGCCGGGCCTGACCGGCGGCGAGGGCGTGCTCGACTCCGAGTTCGAGGGCTACCAGCCGGTTGCAGACGAGCCCCCGACGCGAAGGCGACTCACGCCCGATCCCCGCAACCTGGAGGAGTATCTGGCGCACGTGGGGCGCTGACCACGGCGGGCTGTAGCGTTTTCCGCCGTGTCCGGGAGCGCGCTCGCGACAGGGCTGGCAGTGGCGGCGGGCCTCGCCGGCTCGATCCAGGTCGCGCTCATGTCGCGACTCGGCGAGCGCATCGGCGTGCTCGAGGCGCTCGCATTCTCCACCGTGTTGACGGCAGGAGCAGCCGTGGTGATCCTCTTGCTCGCGCACCAGAGCGTCGACGGGTTCGCGCGGGCCGTGCACCAGCCGTGGTGGATGCTTCTCGGCGGCCTCATGGGCCTGCTGATCGTGTTCACGGTCACGTACGCCGGGCCGCGCATCGGCGTGGCGGCGACCGTGGGGATCCTGATCGCCGGGCAGCTCGCGATGGGCGCCGCGATCGACCGGTGGGGCCTGTTCGGCTCGGAGCGGATCGCGCTCCACTGGCCCCGCCTGCTCGGAATCGCGCTGCTCGCCGTCGGCGCCGCGCTCTCGCTTCGCAAATGAATCCGTTCGGGCACATCGATCTGCGCGTCGCGAACCTCGCAGCCGCGGAGCCGTTCTACGACGCGCTCCTACCGGCGCTCGGCTTCACGGAGCGCTACCACGGCGAGAGGTGGAAGGTCTGGGCGACAACCGAGCCCCTGCCGGGAACGGCGTACTTCGCCGTGACCGAGAGCGAAGAACACGCCGCCAACGAGAACCGGATCGCCTTCTGGGTCGCGAGCCGCGAGGACGTCGAGCGCGCGGCCGCGGTCGCCCACGAGGCCGGAGCCTTGGACCTGAGCGGCCCGAAGGAGATGCCGTACGGGCCGGGCTACTACGCCGCCTTCTTCGCCGACCCGAGCGGCAACCGGCTCGAGGTCTACGTCCGCCTATCCGAAGAGAGCTAGAGAAGCGCCTCGATCAGGTCGGCGGCGAGCTCGGTTCCCGGCCGGGCGCGCAAACGCTCTCCCGCAGCAGAGCATCGCGCGCGCAACTGCTCGTCGACGAGCACGCGGTCGACGGCTGCTGCCAGCTCCCCGTCGACGAAGTCGTAGGTCCGGAGCCGGATCCCGAAGCCGGTCTCGTGCACCCGCTGCGCGTTGTCGTGCTGATCCCAGAAGACCGGGAGCACGAGCATCGGCTTGCCGAACCACATGCACTCCGTCGTGGTGTTGTTGCCACCGTGCGTGATCACGGCGTCTACATGCGGCAGCACCGACGTCTGAGGCAGGAACTCCTCGCCGACCATGTTCTCGGCGAGCTCGTACTCCGCATGCTGGGGGCCCTTGCTCACGACGTAGCGATGAGGTGTCTCGGCCAACTCGGCGACGAGCCGCCGCATCAGCGGGACGTCGGCCGATCCCAGAGAGCCGAGGCTGAGGTAGACGAGCCTGCGGCCGTCAGGCTCGGGCGGCGCCCACGGCGCGTCGGTCGCGCGGACGCTCGTCTGAAGGTTCTGCCAGCGCTCGCCGAGGTGACGGCTGCGCGGGTAGTCCAGCTCGTCCGGGTAGATGGTCAGGTTGAGCCACGGCGACTCGTGGATGAACTCGAGCGCGGGCAGCCTTGGCGCGCCACGCTCGACACAGAAGTCGGAGAAGGACTCCTGCAGGTCGCCGGCCTGCCGGGTGTACTCCTCCCTGAAATCGGCCCACCCGCTCCGGTCGGCGAGTGGCAGCCCGGAGAAGGTCGGCGGCAGCTCCGGATCCTTCACCTCGAGCGGGTTGCAGGACACGATTCGCACCCACGGCACACCGCTCGCCGGGATCGCGGGGAAGCCGACGACGTTGTCCTCGACCACCACATCGACGCCGACCTCGCCGAGGATGTCAGCGAGCCGGTCGTCGACGTACCGCGCCCCGTCGACGAGCGCCTGCCAGGTCGGCGCGATGAACTCACCCAGCTGCTCGAAGGTGCTCTTGCGGAACACGGGCGCCGTGTCGCGGATGAAGTCCTTCCAGAACTGGCCCGGCTCCTCGGGTTCGGCCGGCGGCGGTGCGAGGCGCATCGTCCGCTCCTCGAAGCCCTTGGCCTCGAGGGTGCCCGCAAACGACTCCTCGACGATGAAGACGACACGGTGCCTGCGTCTAAGCAGCACGTCGCCGATGCCCACGCAGTTGTTCGTCGGGCCGAACGCGCCCTCCGGGAAGAAGACGATCGTGCGGGTCAGAGCCCGAACGGGTTGAAGGGCTTGGGGCTCGTGGAGAAGAGCACGCCCTTCGTCTCGAGGTAGAGGTCGAGTGTGTCGATCGAGAGCTCGCGGCCGAATCCGGACTGCTTGTAGCCGCCGAAGGGGATGCCGGGGAACGCGGTGAAGGGCATGTTGATCCCGACCATCCCGGACTTGACCGCCCGCGCGACGCGGTGTCCGCGTGCCGGGTCGCCCGTCCAGACCGTCGCAAAGAGCCCGTACTGCACGTCGTTCGCGATGCGGATCGCGTCCTTCTCGTCCTCGAATGGGATCGCGGCCACGACGGGGCCGAAGATCTCCTCCTGCGCGACCGTCATCGAGCTCTCGACGCCGGCGAGCACGGTGGGGAGATAGAAGGCACCCGCGCCGTCGCCGGCCTCGCCGCCGACCACGACCTCGGCACCCTCCTCGCGTCCCTTCTCGACGTAGCCGTGCACGCGGTCGCGGTGCGCGGCGGAGATGAGCGAGCCGACCTGCGTCTCCGCCTCGAGCGGGTTGCCGACCTTGAGCTGCTTCGCCGCCTCGGCGAAGCGCGCAACGAAGTCGTCGTAGATGGAGGCCTCCACGAGCACGCGCGAGCGCGCCTCGCAACTCTGGCCCGCCGCGTAATAGATCGACCAGACCGAGCTCGGGATCGCATCGTCGAGGTTCGCGTCGGCGAAGACGAGCGCCGGGCTCTTGCCGCCGAGCTCGAGCGTCAGGCGCTTGATCGGCTCGGAGCAGAGCCGCATGATCTCGCTCCCCGTCCGCGTCGAGCCGGTGAAGGCGACCTTGTCGACGCCAGGGTGCTTGACGAGATACGAGCCGGTCGTCGGGCCGTCGGCCGGCACGATGTTGATCGCACCGGCCGGGAAGCCCACTTCGGATGCGAGCTCGGCGACCCGCAACACGCTGAGCGGCGTCTGCGGGTCCGGCTTGAGGACCACGGGGCAGCCCGCCGCAAGAGCCGGCGACAGCTTCCAGACCGACATGAGCAGCGGGTAGTTCCACGGGACGATCTGGGCGCAGACACCGACCGGCTCTTTCAGCGTGTAGCTGAGGAGCGAGCCGCCGATCGGATTCGAGCGACCGGCGATCGAGCCGATCACGGATCCGAAGAAGCGGAAGTTCTCCACCGCTCCCGCAAGCTCGGCCTTGACCGACGAGATCGCCTTGCCGACGTTGCGCGACTCGAGCTCCGCGAGCTCCTTGCGGTTGGCCTGGATCGCGTCGGCCAGGGCGTGCAGAAGCCGGGCGCGCTCGTTCGGCGGCGTCTTCCCCCAGGGCCCGTCGAGCGCAGCCCGAGCGGCCTCGACGGCGCGGTCCACGTCGGCCTCACCAGCCATGGCGGCGCGGGCAAGCGGCTCGCCGGTAGCCGGCTCGTGCAGGTCGCGGATCTCGCCCGAGGCGGGCTCCACGACCTCGCCGCCGATGAAGAGCCCGTACTCCTGACCGGCCGTCACTGCCATCGGGCGGAACTTAGCGCGTTTGCCCGGCCGCGCGATGCGGTAGATTTCGGATCCGAAGTCCCCACGAGAGGAGACGAGATGGCGAGCACAGTCCGGGTTCAGGCCGCGCGTATCCCCGACCGCGACCGGCTACTCGAGGCGTTGCGGCACGAGGGCCTCGACGCCGAGCCCGAGGACGAGGTCGGCATCGTCGTTCCCGTCGGCAAGGGCGGCAGCGAGCTCATCCACCAGGTCGAGGGCGTCGTCTTCAGCGTGGGCGCGCCGTTCGTGCCGATCGAGCACGAGGGCGTGATCTACATCAGGCCGCCCGTCGGCTAGGCCGAGCGCTCGAACAGCGCGGCCTGGCCCTGGCCGACGCCGACGCAGAGGGTCGCGAGGCCGTAGCGGCCGCCGCGGCGGCGGAGTTCGTGCAGGAGCGAGACGACGAGGCGCGCGCCGCTCATCCCGAGTGGGTGGCCGAGGGCGATCGCGCCGCCGTTGACGTTCACCCTCTCGGGGTCGAGGCCGAGCTCGCGGATCACGGCAAGGCTCTGGGAGGCGAAGGCCTCGTTCAGCTCCACGAGATCGATCTCGTCGAGCGAGACGCCGCCCCGCTCGAGCAGCTTGCGCACGGCCGGGATCGGACCGATGCCCATCACACGCGGATCGACTCCCGCCACCGCGCTGCCCACGAACGTGCCGAGCGGCTCGACGCCCAGCTCGCGTGCCTTCTCCTCTGACGCGACGACCAGCGCCGCCGCCCCGTCGTTGATCCCGGAGGCGTTGCCGGCGGTGACCGTGCCGCCCTCGCGGAAGGCCGGCTTGAGCGAGGCGAGCTGCTCGCCCGTCGTGTCGGGCCGCGGATGCTCGTCGCGCGTGACGTCGCCGACCGGGACGAGCTCGTCGGCGAAGCGCCCCGCCTCGTCGGCGGCCGCCCAGCGCCGCTGCGACTCGAGCGCGAATGCGTCCTGATCCTCCCGCGTCACGCACCACCGCTCGGCGACGTTCTCGCCCGTCTCGCCCATCGACTCGGGCGGGAAGAGCTCGACGAGCTTCGGGTTCGTGAAGCGCCAGCCGAGCGTCGTGTCGTAGAGCGGGCGGTCGCCGCGCGCGAACGGCTTCTCGGACTTCGGCGTCACGAACGGCGCACGGCTCATCGACTCCTCCCCACCGGCGACGAAGAGATCGCCGTCTCCCGCGATCACGGCATGGCACGCGCCGACGACGGCCGCGAGCCCGGACGCGCAGAGCCGGTTGACGGTGACGCCGGCTGCCGACTCCGGCAGCCCCGCGAGCAGCGCGGCCATCCGCGCGACGTTGCGGTTGTCCTCTCCCGCCTGGTTCGCGGCGCCGAACCAGACGTCCTCGATCTGCTCCGCAGGCACGCCGGCCCGCGCCACCGCCTCGCGGATCACGAGCGCCGCGAGATCGTCGGGACGCACGGCCGAAAGGGCGCCGCCGTAGCGGCCGACCGGGGTGCGAACGGCAGAAAGGATGACGGCCCTGCTCATCCCGATGAGTCTAGGCAGCGGCGGTGGCGCGACCGATCAGGCGGTCGATCGCGGCGAGCCCCTCGTCGCCGATGTCGACGCTGTGCTCGTTCACATAGAGCGCAATGTGCGCTCCGCAGACCTCGTCGGACATCTCCTTCGAGAGCGAGCGGACGTAGTCACGGCTCGCCTCGGGATTCGCGAAGGCGTACTCGACCGAGGCGCGGATCGCTGCCTCGGCCGCGTCGGCGACGCCCGGCTCGAGATCGCTACGGGCGAAGATCCCGGCCAGCGGGACCGGGAGCCCGGTCTCGCCTTCCCACCACTCGCCGAGATCCGCGACCGAGACGAGCCCGAGCTTCGGGTACGTGAAGCGGCTCTCGTGGATGATCAGGCCCGCATCCACCTCCCCGGAGACGACCGCCTCGAGGATCCGGTCATAGCGGAGCTCCACCACGTCGCCCAGCGCCGGCACCGCAAGCCGAAGAAGGAGGAAGGCGGTCGTCTCCCGGCCGGGAATGGCGATCCGGCCCGTAGTTGCCTCCTCCAGCGAACCCGCCTCCCGGGCGACGACGAGCGGGCCGACGCCTCGGCCGAGTGCGGCACCGCTCCGCAGCAGCCGGTACCGGTCGCCGCCCGCCTCCGCGGCACCGAAGCTGAGCTTCGTCAGCGCGAGCTCCGCACCCGCCGCCCGCCGGTTCAGCTCCTCGATGTCGAGCAGCACCGGCTCGACGTCGAACGGCGCGGGAACGAGCCTGTGCACGAGCGCGTGAAACGCGAACGCGTCGTTCGGGCACGGGGTGAAGCCGAAGGTCAGCCTCACGAGCGGCCGAAGAACCAGGCTTCGAGCGGCTTGAGGAGCTCGTCGCGCGTGAACGGGCGGACGCGCTCGGCATGGCCGTCCCACTCCGAGACGGTGAAATCGTCCTCCAGTGTCTCGTTCGCCTCCTGCAGCGCGTCGCCGAGCTCGTAGCCCTCGAAGACATAGTCCTCCGGGCGCGGCTCCTTCGCGTTGCGCCGATCGGGGTTGACGGCGCGCCCCACCGCCCAGATGCCGCCGTCCTTCCGCTCGATCCAGATGACGACCGTCTCGGGGTCGCCGCTCGAGTCGACGCCGTGGAGCACACGCTCCGCGAACCGACCGCGGTCGGTGGACGCCTTCACGCTTGGACTATGACACCTCGCGCCCGGCGCCCGCGGCCCGCGCACGCTCGACGACCGCGGCGGCGGCGGCCACGTCCCAGGCTGCGAGCCCGTTTGACTTGAAGACCACAATGTCGTCGTCCGACTGGCGCCCCGTGGTCTCGCCCCCGACTACCTCCTGCAGCTCGTGGACCTCGAGCCAGTCGAGAACGCCCGACTCGATCGGCTCGATCAGGTCGGCGGACTCGAGCTTCGCGTCGTCGCGCGAATCGCAACAGACGAAGGCGGCTCGCTCGAGCACGACGTTGTCGAGCTCCCGGCGTCTCCCGTCGTTCGCGCCAACGGCGCAGACGAGCGCGCCGGAGCGGAGCCACTCGCCGCGCAGGACCGGGTCGGAGGACGTCGTCGCCGTGACGACGACGTCGCAGCCGGCCGGATCCTGGTGACTCTTCCCCGGCTCGGCGCCGTGCTCGTTGCAAAAGGCGCGCAGCCGCTCCTCGGTCCGACAGAAGGCGACGACCCGCTCGAGCTGCGGCAGCGCTGCGCGGATGCAGGCGACCTGCGACTCCGCCTGCCAGCCGCAGCCGATCACGCCGAGGCTCGTCGCGCCGCTTGCGGCGAGGTATCGCACGGCGACACCGCTCGCGGCGCCGGTGCGCAGTTGGCCGAGCTTGTCGGCCTCGATGACCGCGACGAGCTCCGGGGAATCGGCCCGGAAGAGGAGAACGGCGAAGCGGGCACCGCTCCCGAAGCCGGCATAGACCTTTGCGGCCGCGTAGCCGAGCTCGAGATCGGCCGCGGCCATCACCGCGAGCGCGCCGCCGTCGAGCCGAAGGCGGTAGCGCGGGCGGTTCTCCACGGCTCCCGACGCCATGCGGCGAAAGCAAGCGTCGATCGCGTCGACGGCGTCCTGCGGCCTCAACAGTTTCGCAACCTCCGCTTCGGTCAGATAGAGCGGCACGGTGGGATTCTCGCAGGGACCTGCGCACGGCCGACAGCCGTTCGCTAACGATAAGTCCGGCTCTCAAGCCACGAGGAAAAGGGGGGAAAGCTAATGAAGCGACTAGTCGCTGGCAGTTCCGTGCTGGCGCTCGCCGCGGTGCTCTTGCTCGCGGCCGGAGGCGCCTCGGGACAGGGAAGGATGTTCAACCCACTGAAGGCCGCCGCCCTGGGCAAGCTCAAGGCGCCGCACTTCACGGTCCACACCAAGAGCGGTAAGACGTTCGTGAAGAGGCTGCCGTTCATCTCCGGTGGCACCATCGCCGCCGAACAGGAGGCACTTGGCGTCGGCTTCGCAGACGAGCGCGCCGGAGCGGCGGACGCGAACGCCGACATTCCCGACTCGCAGTTCTCCGACATCGGGGGAAGCGAGGACACGCTCGGTTGCGCCCGGCGCAATTCCGACGGGGGGGTTCGCGTCAACCAGGACTGTTCCTTCCGACGCCAGGCCGAGACGGACATCACCTACAACCCCGTCCATCCGAGGAACCTCGTCGCCGGGCAGAACGACAGCCGCTCCGGGTTCAACCAGTGCGGCATCGACTTCTCTATCGACAACGGTCAGGACTGGGGCGACATGCTGCCGCCGTTCCGGCAGCGGCTGAATGCCCCAGAGGCGATGGGACCGACGGCGGACAACCCGAACAACAACACGATCGCCGGCGACCCGGGGACCTTCCACACGTACGACGCGGCAAGCGACCCGGCGAACGCGGTCGACTCGAGCGGGCGCGCGTTCTTCAGCTGCGTCGTGTTCGACGTCGCGTCCAACGCCAGCGGCGTGTTCGTCACCCAGTCGCCGCAAGGCGCCGAGGGCTCGTTCTACTTCAACGTTCCCTCGCCGCCGGAAAAGCGGTTCATGGCCGTGGAGGACAACAACTTCGACATCTTCCACGACAAGAACATGATCTCTGCCGACCGGTACAAGTCGAGCCCGAACCACGACAACGTCTACCTGACGTGGACGGTCTTCAAGTTCGGCCCGGACTGTCTGGGCGGCACTGACACGGCGCCGGCGTTCTGCGAGTCGCCGATCTTCGGCTCGATGTCGACCGACCACGGGATCACGTGGTCGACGCCGGAGGAGATCAGCGGCGCCGCTCCGGGTCTCTGTCAGTTCGGTGACGTGTTCACGCAGAACCCGGCGAACGCGAACGACTGCAACTTCGACCAGGGTTCGTACTCGGTCGCGCTGCCGAACGGCGACCTCGAGGTCGTGTTCAACAACGGCAATACCCCGAGTACCGTGAACCATCAGCTCGGCGTGCACTGCTCGCCGACTGGCAGCTCGTCCGCAGGCACCGCGCACTTCAACTGCGACGCGCCGGTCAAGGTCGGCGACGACGTGGCCACCGGGGAGCCGGAGTGCGACTTCGGCCGCGGCCCGGAGGAGTGCATTCCCGGGCCCTTCATCCGCACGAACGACTACCCGCGGATCACGAAGGACAACACCCGGAACAACCATCTGTACACCGTCTGGCAGGACTACCGGAACGGCGAGTTCGACATCCAGATGTCGCGGTCAACCGACGGTGGCGTCACGTGGCACGAGGTTGGGACGGTCAACCCCGACAGTGATCTCGACCACTACTTCGCCGCGACCGACCAGAGTCCGAAGAGGGGCGATCAGAACGGCGTCAGCTACTACCGAAGCGACCGGGTGCCCGACGAGAGCTCCCCGGGATCCGGGTTCTTCGGCGGCAGCGTCTTCGCCCCGTGCAATCCCGACGGCTCGACGCCCAAGGGGGCCGACCTCTGCGCCGGCGTCGCGGAGCAGGACTCGGACTACGTGCTCGCCGGAGGCAGCGGCGGGCATACCCCGTACGCCTTCATGGTGGTGTCGCCTGTCTTCCCGCCGCCGGACGGGGAGCAGGCCGGGTTCAACGGGGACTACAGCGGTCTGACCGTCAACAGAGGTGTCAACGCCCACCCGTTCTGGTCCGACACGCGGAACTCCGACCCCTACGCGCCGGACAACGGCGTCGTGAAAGACGAGGACGGCTTCACGGTCTCCGTCGGTCTCCCGAAGGGGAAGGGAAAGATGGGGCCGGGACAGCTCGGCAAGCGCTAGCCGGCGTTCCGTCCCGTCGTCGGTGCGAGAGGGGCTGCCGAGGGCAGCCCCTCTCTTTTCGCAGCGAGCACGAAGAAGTGCGCCCGGCATGATTCGAACATGCGACCTCTGCCTCCGCAGGGCAGCGCTCTATCCCCTGAGCTACGGGCGCCCGGGAAGGGCAGTGTAGCGCCGGGCTAGTCGCGGCCCAGCAGCCGCGCGAGCAGCCCCGGCTGCCGCGCGCGGGCCGGCAAGTTCGCCGCGGCGACGCACTCGAGATGCGCGTGGCGGCGGCGGCTCGTGTCGCCCTCCGGCGCCACGAGGACGTGGTCGCTCATCGCGTGCAACCGGTGGCCGCAGAGCGGACACGTGTACGTGGCCGGCTTGAGGCTACGGACCGGCCTGATGCTGTACCAGTCAGCCGGCTCGAGCCGCGAGCGCGAGCGGCGCGTCATCCGGCACCTCCGTTCGCACGTAGGCGAGCGCGACGACGGTGCCGTCTTCGCGCCGCGCGGCGCTCGTGACGCGGCCGACCTTCCGCCCGTCGTGGAGGAGCGGTGCGTCGTACTCCGGCAGCTCCTCGAGCCCGAGCACGCGCAAGCCGCGGTTCGGATGGCCGCGGAAGTGCAGCCGCGCCACCGGTTCCTGTCCCGGGTAACACCCCTTCGAGAAGGAGACGTGCGTCGCTTCGAGACCCGCCTCCGCCGGGAGGATCCGATCGTCGATCTCGCGCTCCCAGCGCGGCACGCCGCTCTCGATCCGGCGCAGCTCGAGCTCCTCCGCCGTGAGGGTCGGCTCGAGCTCGGAATCGAGGAGCTCCCGTGCGCCGGGCCAGTCGGTCGCAAAGCCTCCCGCGCCGCCGAACACGAGCACCGACTCGTGCTCCTCCAGCGCGATCTCGCACTGGGCGCGCAGGCGCATCCGCGTCAGCTGCGTCCGAACGACGTCGCCGAGCCTCGGCTCGGTGAGCAGGAGGAAGTCGTCGTCCGCCCGCCTCAGCACGACGAGCGGCGCGATGACGCGGGCCTTCGCGGTGAGGAGGAGCGCCGGGCACGCGTCGCCGGGCGCGAGCGCCTCGACGTCGTTCGAGACCATCCGCTGCAGGTAGTCGGCCGCGTCGGGGCCGGAGACACCGACGAACTCTCGCTCTCTCATAGCCACTTCCATGCTGTTTAGTGTGCCCTCCGATGCCGCTCTTCCGCTCGAAAGCAGAGGACAAGGTGCGCGCCGCCGGCTACGACCCGGCGCGCCTGCCGCCGGGCCAGTACCTGACGGACAAGTGGCCGGTGCTCCACGCGGGCGACGTCGCGCACGTCGATCCGGCGGCCTGGCGGCTGCACCTCTACGGCGAGGTGGAGGAAGAGGTCACGCTCGACTACGACCAGCTGAAGGCGCTGCCGGCAACGGACATCACGACCGACATCCACTGCGTGACGCGCTGGAGCCGCTTCGACGCGGGCTTCCGCGGCGTTCAGTGGCGGGAGCTCGCAAAGCTGTGCCGGCCGAAGCCGTCGGCGCACTTCGCGATCGCACACGCCGAGGCGGGCTATACCGAGAACCTGCCACTGGAGGCGCTGGACGAGGAGAACGCGCTGGTCGCCTACGAGGCCGACGGCGAGCCGCTGCCGCCCGAGCACGGCGGTCCGGTGCGGCTGGTCGTCCCCTCGCGCTACTTCTGGAAGAGCGCGAAGTGGCTGAACGGAATCGAGCTCGTCCCGTCCGACCGGCCCGGCTTCTGGGAGCGCTACGGCTACCACAACGACGCGGATCCCTGGAAGGAAGAGCGCTACGGCTTCTGATGGGGTAGCCCACCCTCCCTCGAATGGGGTAAAGCCCGGGTGATGTGTTGCCGATAGAGACGGCGAACCACCTCCCCCTACGAGAAACGGCGCCCGCAAGGGCGCCGTTTCTCGTTCGAAACACAAGCCCGGAGGCTCGTTACATCATCCCGCCCATGTCCGGCATGCCGGCGCTGGCGGCGACCGGATTCTTCTCCGGGGCCTCGGCGACGACCGCCTCGGTGGTGAGGATGTTCTTCGCGATCGACGCGGCGTTCTGCAGCGCCGAGCGGGTGACCATGGTCGGGTCGCCGATCCCGCTCTTGAGCAGGTCCTCGACCTCGCCGGTCTCGACGTTCAGGCCGTGGCCCTTCTCGGCGCCCCGCACCTGCTGGACGACGACGGAGCCCTCGAGGCCCGCGTTGTAGGAGAGCTGGCGGAGCGGCTCCTCGAGCGACTTGAAGATGATCTGAGCGCCCGTCTTCTCGTCGCCCTCGAGCTTGCCGAGGATGTCGTCCTTGACCGCGTCCGCCGCGTTGATGAGCGCGACACCGCCGCCCGGGACCTGGCCCTCCTCGAGAGCCGCCCGTGCAGCCTGCAGCGCGTCCTCGACGCGGTGCTTCTTCTCCTTCATCTCGGTCTCGGTCGACGCGCCGACCTTGA
>JBKPLL010000094.1:0-14620 GCA_046731605.1 Actinomycetota bacterium
CCTCCCGAACGTCCCGGAAACCGTGGCGGCCTTCCTCGGCTGCGCGAGCATCGGCGCGACCTGGTCGAGCTGCGCGCCCGAGTTCGGCGTCCGCAGCGTCGTCGACCGCTTCGCCCAGATCGAGCCGAAGGTGCTGCTCGCGGTCGACGGCTACCGCTACGGCGGCCGGGACTTCGACCGCAGCGAGGCGGTGGCGGCCCTGCAACGCGAGCTGCCGACGCTACGCCAGACCTTCGTCCTCCCGTATCTCGCCGGTGGGGACTGGGACCTTCCGCCGGCCGAGCTCGAGTTCGCGCGGCTCCCGTTCGACCACCCGCTCTGGGTGCTCTACAGCTCGGGCACGACCGGCCTCCCGAAGGCGATCGTCCACGGCCAGGGCGGGATCCTGCTGGAGCACCTGAAGAAGCTACGCCTGCACCTCGACGCGCGGGCGGCGGACCGGTTGTTCTGGTTCACGACCACGGGCTGGATGATGTGGAACTTCCTCGTGGGCGGCCTGCTCTCGGACGCGTCGATCGTGCTCTTCGACGGCAATCCGGCGCATCCTGATCTCGGGACGCTGTGGGATCTCGCCGATGCGGCGGGCATTACGAGCTTCGGGACGAGCGCCGGCTACATCGCTGCGTGCCACAAGGAGAACGTGGAACCGCGCGCGGGCCGCGACCTGTCCCGGCTCGACAGCGTCGGCTCGACCGGCTCGCCGCTCTCGCCCGAGGGCTTCGACTGGGTGCGGGAGCAGCTAGGGGAGGACGTCTGGCTCTTCTCGACCTCCGGCGGGACCGACGTCTGTACCGCGTTCGTCGGCGGGGTCCCGACGCTTCCCGTCTACCGCGGCGAGCTGCAGGCGCGGGCGCTGGGCGCGAAGGTCGAGGCGTGGAGCGAGGACGGGCGCTCGCTGGTCGGCGAGGTCGGCGAGCTCGTCATCACCGAGCCGATGCCGTCGATGCCTCTCTATCTGTGGGGCGACGAGGACGGGGCGCGCTACCGGGAGAGCTACTTCTCCACCTTCCCGGGGGTCTGGCGCCACGGCGACTGGATCGAGATCACCGAGCGCGGCACCGCCATCATCACCGGCCGCTCCGACGCGACGATCAACCGGGGCGGCGTGCGGATGGGGACGAGCGAGCTGTACCGCAGCGTCCTCGCGCTCGACGAGGTCCTCGATGCCCTCGTCGTGGACGTGCCCGAGGACGAGGCGAGCCGCATGACGCTGTTCGTGGTGCTGCGGGACGGCACCGCCCTCGACGATCGGCTCGAAGCCGAGATCCGGCGCCGGATCCGGGAGGACTGCTCGCCGCGCCACGTTCCCGACACGGTCCTCGCCGCCCCCGAGATCCCGCGCACGCTCTCAGGGAAGATCCTCGAAGTGCCGATCAAGAGGATTCTGATGGGTGCTCCTGTGCACGAGGTGGCGAGCCGCGACTCGCTGGCGAATCCCGAGGCGCTCGACTGGTTCGCCGGGCTCAACGCGGAACCTGGCTAACTTTCGCGCCAGGCGCCCGTCAGACATCAAGAGGAGCAAGGTGCAGCTTCCAGAGACAAACTGTGCTCGCGCGCGCGAGTCCCTGTCCGCTCAGCTCGACGGTGAGCTGTCGGAGCTCGAGGTCGACCGCCTCGAGACCCACCTTCTCATCTGCCCGGAGTGCTCGAGGTGGGCCGAACAGGTCCGGGACGTAACGGCCTGGCTGCGCGAGGCTCCCCTCGAGGAGCCGGTGGGACGCTTCGCCCTGCCTCGGCTCCGGCGCAGCTGGCGGGTGAGCTCCGCCGTTGCCGTCGCGTCGGCTGCAGCCGTCGTTGCGACGATGTTCGTCGCTCCCGCACAGCGCCCGGGCTCGCAGCAGTCGGGGTTCCAGGTGACGGGCTTCGTGGGCGCCACGGGGCAGCACTACACCATCAGCCGCTTCTCGCGCCTCGAGGACGGCATGTTCGTTCCCGTGAGCAGCCCGTCCGCCGGCTTCAAGCACGTCTGACGCCGGTACGCCGCGTTCTCAGAGCCTTCTAACTAAGCTGGCGGGCCGTCGTCTAAAGCACGTGACGGACGCTCCTCGGGAGCGTCGGAGCGAGTTGGCGCCGCCGTCGAGGCTCCCGGTGCGCACCGAACGGAGGGTATATCTAATGCATAGACGGGTCTGGTTCTTCGCAGCAGCGCTTGCCGCCGTGCTTGGTCTGGCCGGCTCCGCTGCCGCGATGACGGCCGGCTCGAGCTCGAGCTCCAATGCTCGGGTTCTCAAAGCGGCCCCGTTTGCAAAGGCGTATGCGGCCATTCCGCGCACGCCTGCCGCGCGCGCGGCCAAGAAGACCATGGTCTTCGGCCTCGAGCAGGCGGTCACCGGCTTCAACCTTGGCGACGCGGACGAGAATGCGTTCTACGCCGCCATCGTTGCCGGTACGCCGATTCTTCGCGGCGCCTACATCATCGACCAGAAGGGCAACTACCACCTCGACATGGCGTCGAAGGTAGTGGCCACGAAGAAGTCCTTGACGATCAAGATCCGCAAGGACGCCAACTGGAACTGGCTCGGCCACAAGTCCCGCCCCGTCACCGCGGCGGACTTCATCTACACGTGGCAGCAGTTCATCAAGCCGACGAACAACGTCGCTTCCAATGTTGGCTATGCCAACATTTCGCGGGCCAAGACGCACGGTAAGAAGTCGGTGACCTTCTTCTGGAAGAAGGGCCAGGCTTTCGCCGACTATCGCGACCTGTTCGGGTACATCTACCCGGGCTTCGCGCTCAAGGGCCAGCAGTTCAACGACTACTGGCACAACTGCGTGTGCGGTAACGACGGCCACCCGATCTCGAACGGGCCGTTCTACATGTCCAGCTACACGCCCGGTCAGGGCATGGTCATCAAGAAGAACCCGAAGTGGTACGGCAAGAAGGCCAATCTCAATTCGATCGCCTTCCGGATCATCACCGACACCAACTCGGAGATTCAGGCCATGCGCGGCGGCGAGGTCGACGCGATCACTCCGTCCCCGGAGTCCGCTCTGTCGACTCTCGTGCACCAGAAGAACCTGGTCTACAGCGCCGTTCCGAGCTTCACCCAGGAGCACTGGGACATCCAGGTCAACCCTGAGAGCAACGTCCGGGGCAACTGGAACCCGCTTCTCACGAAGCAGTACATCCGGGCGGCGATCGCCATGGGCATGAACCGGCCCTCGCTGATCAAGGCGCTCTACGGTGGCATCGCACCAGGCCTCAAGCCGCTGAACAACACGTTCTACGAGATCGGCCCGCTCGCGAGCGGCAAGTTCGCCTACTTCAAGAAGTACAACTTCAACCCGAAGAAGGCGATCTCGACGCTCAAGTCGCACGGCTGCACGGGCGGTCCGTCGAGCCCGAGTAGCGGCAACTCGAAGGTCTGGACGTGCGGTGGTCAGAAGACCGAGTTCCGCTTCGACACCACGAGCAGGGCTTCGCGTGTCGCCAGCGGCCAGATCTTCAAGCAGCAGCTCATGGCCGTCGGCATCAAGCTCGACGTGACCATCCACGACGCCGACACGTTCTTCGGTGTCACCCTGCCGAACACCAACTTCGACCTCGGCGAGTACGCCTGGATCGGCGGCCCGGATCCCTCCGGATTCGACGCCATCTACCAGTGCTACAACGCCCCGAAGAACCTCGGCGGATCGAACTACAAGCGCTACTGCAGCAAGAAGGTCGACAAGCTGATCAAGAAGGGCGAGGTCAACTTCAACACGAAGAAGCGGACGGCTCAGTACCAGAAGGCCGCGCAGATCACCTCGAACTCGCTGGCGGTGATCCCGCTGTACGCCCCGCCGCAGATCTTCGTCTACAAGAAGGCGCTCAAGGGCGCGTCCAAGTCCAACAACCCGACGCTTGAGGGCCCGACCTGGAACCTCGAGCAGTGGCACTGGTAGGCTGCTGACCTCGAGGCAGGCCTAGAAAGCCACACTGAGTGACAAGGATCCGCGCCCGCCGGAGGGCGGGCGCGGATCCTGACTCTTCTCCGACTACGTCAGAGAGACGCGATGCTCACATACATCGTCAGACGGATTCTCTACAGCATCCCCGTTCTTTTCTTCTCGACGTTCTTCAGCTTCCTCTTCGTCTCGTACGCCGGCAACCCGGTCTCGCTGCTGCGACAGAATCCGCGCGTTCCGAAGAGCACGATCGACAATTTGATCCACCAGCAGCACCTCGACATGCCGGTGGTCGAGCGCTATTTCTACTGGCTGCACGACGTCTTCGTCGACAAGCTGGGCAACTCGCTTCAGACGTTGCAGCCGATCTGGCCCCAGATCACGCGGACGATGGGCCACACGGCCCAGTTCATCATCATCTCGGAGGTCATCGCGATCATCCTCGGCGTCGCCATCGGCATCTTCTCGGCGATCCGCCAGTACTCGCTGTTCGACTATCTGTTCACGTCGATCAGCTTCCTCGGCTTCGCGATGCCGACGTTCTGGCTCGCGCTGCTGCTGCAGATCGCGTTCACGGACATCTTCCTGCACTACGACATCCGGATCTTCTACACCTCGGGGCTGAACAGCCTGCCCGGCGGGCCCGCCTGGTCGTGGGACCGGCTGCAGCATCTCGCACTGCCGATCGCGACCCTCTGCATCATCAGCTTCGCGCTCTACAGCCGCTACATGCGAGCCTCGATGCTCGACGTGATCAACAGCGACTACGTGCGGACTGCGCGGGCGAAGGGGGTGTCGGAGTGGCGGGTGATCATGCGCCACGTCTTCCGCAACGCGCTGATTCCCATCACGACGGTCGCCGCGCTCAACTTCGGGGCGCTGCTCGGCGGCGCGATCGTCACGGAGACGGTCTTCTCGCTCGACGGCATCGGCTTCTGGTTCATCCAGGCGCTCAACGCCCGCGATCTCTACGAGGTGATGGCCTACCTCCTGGTGACGGCGATCTTCATCGTCGTCTTCAACCTGATCGCGGACATCCTCTACGGCTTCCTGGACCCGCGCATCCGCTATGACTGAGATCAGGCCGACCCAGGGCCGCATGGCTCCCAGCGACGACTCCGTCTTCCCGGCCACGCAGGCGGTCGAGGGCGAGGTGATCGCGCCGGAGGGCTCGGTCGTGGCCACCGTCGACGACACGCAGGCGGCCGGCCTCGAGCTGAAGGCCCGCAGCCAGTGGTCCTACGCGCGCATGCGCTTCTTCCGCCACCGCCTCGCACTGATCGGGCTGGTGGGCCTGGTGATCATCTTCGGCGCCGGGATCTTCGCCGGCGTCGTCTCGCCGTACTCGTACGCGGAGATCGATCTCACGCACATCCTCCAGGGGCCGACGCACGCGCACTGGTTCGGCACGGACGCGCTCGGTCGCGACCAGTTCACCCGCGTCGTCTGGGGAATCCGCACCTCGATGGAGGTCGGCGTCTTCGTCGCCCTCCTCTCGACGGTCGTCGGGCTGATCATCGGCGCGGTCGCCGGCTACTACGGAGGCTGGCTGGACAACCTGCTCATGCGGGTCACTGACCTCGTGCTGACGCTGCCGCTGCTCGCCGTGCTGCTCACGGCCAGTGCTCTGCTCGGCCAGGGCAGCCAGTGGCGCGTCTCGCTGATCCTCGTCTTCTTCTTCTGGACCGGGATCGCTCGCGTCGTCCGAGGGATCTTTCTCTCCCTGCGCGAGAAGGAGTACGTCGAGGCGGCGAAGGCCTCCGGCGCCGGGGACGCGCGTCTGATGTTCCGCCACATCCTTCCCAACACGCTCGGCCCGATCGTGGTCAACGCGACGCTCGCCGTCGGCACGGCGATCCTGGTGGAGGCGGCCCTCTCCTTCCTCAACTTCGGGATCAAGCCGCCGACGCCTTCGCTCGGCGTGCTGATCAGCGACGCCCAACAGTCCCCGCAGACGCCGACCGGGGGGACCACGTGGTGGCTGACGATCTTCCCGGGGCTGACGATCGTCGCGATCGTCCTGTGCGTGAACTTCCTCGGCGACGGCCTCCGGGACGCGCTCGACCCGACCCAGAGGCGGATGCGTGCCTGAGCCGATTCTCGCAATCGACGACCTCGTCGTCGAGTTCAAGACGGAGGACGGGATCGTCCACGCGGTGGACGGCGTCTCCTACGAGCTCTATCCGGGCGAGACGCTCGGCATCGTCGGCGAGTCGGGCTCCGGCAAGAGCGTCTCGACGCTTGCGCTGCTGGGCCTGATTCCGCAGCCGCCGGGACGGATCGTCAGCGGCACCGCCATGTTCAAGGGCCGCGACCTGTTGAGGCTGAAGAAGAAGGAGCTCCGGCGCGTTCGCGGCAACGAGGTCGCGATGATCTTCCAGGATCCGATGACGTCGCTCAACCCAGTGCTGACGGTCGGGTCCCAGCTAGGCGAGGCGATCAAGACGCACTTTCCGGACGAGAAGGACGAGGCCGTGAAGAAGCGCGTGATCGACCTGCTGCGGCTCGTGGGCGTTCCGAATGCGGAGACGCGCTACGGCCAGTACCCGCACGAGTTCTCGGGCGGTATGCGCCAGCGTGCGATGATCGCGATGGCGATCACGAACTCACCGTCGCTCCTGATCGCCGACGAGCCGACCACCGCGCTCGACGTGACGATCCAGGCACAGGTGCTCGAGGTCATGAAGCGCGTCCAGCAGGAGACCGAGGCGGCGACGATCCTGATCACCCATGACCTCGGCATCGTGGCCGAGATGTGCGACCGGGTCCTCGTCATGTACGCGGGGCACATCGTCGAGACGGGCACCGTCGAGACGATCTTCCGCGCGCCGAGGCACCCCTACACCATCGGGCTCATGAACAGCCTGCCGAAGCTGACCGAGGACGAGGAGTGGCTCGAGCCGATCACCGGCGCGCCGCCCTCGCTGATCGACCTGCCTCCGGGCTGCCCCTTCCATCCCCGCTGCTTCCTCGCGCGCGAGATCTGCCGGCAGAAGAATCCACCGCTGGCGCCGGTCGACGTCGGCGCGGGGCACGCGAGCGCCTGTCACTTCTCGGATGAGCTGGTCGGGCGCAAGTCGAAGTTCTCGGAAGAGGCGGTCGCGTGAGCGCCGAGGCTGCGGCCGTCCATCAGCGGGCAGATACAGGCAACGAGATCCTCCGCGTCGAGCAGCTCGTCAAGTACTTCCCGATCCGCGCCGGCATCTTCAAGCGCACCGTCGGGCACATCCATGCCGTCGACGGCGTCGACCTCTCGATCAACGCGGGCGAGACCCTCGGGCTCGTGGGGGAGTCGGGTTGTGGCAAGACGACGCTCTCGCGGACGCTGATCAAGCTGACGGAGCCGACGGCGGGGAAGATCGTCTTCAACGGCCGTGACATCACCGGCCTGAAGCGGCGCGAGATGCGCGACATCCGCAGCGAGATGCAGATCGTCTTCCAGGACCCGTATGCATCCCTGAATCCGCGCATGACCGTACGCGACATCGTCAGCGAGCCGCTCGTGATCCACGGCCGCTCCCGCGGCGCTCAGGGACGTGCGCGCGTGGACGAGCTGCTGCGGGTCGTCGGCCTCTCGCCCGAGCACGCGAACCGCTTCCCGCACGAGTTCTCCGGCGGCCAGCGGCAGTGGATCGGCGTGGCGCGGGCCCTCGCGCTCAACCCGCAGCTCATCATCCTCGACGAGCCCGTGTCGGCGCTCGACGTCTCGATTCGCGCCCAGGTGGTCAACCTTCTCGAGTCGCTGCAGCGCGACTTCAACCTCACGTACATCTTCGTCGCGCACGACCTGTCGGTCGTGCGGCACGTCTCCGACCGCGTGGCCGTGATGTACCTCGGCAAGGTCGTCGAGATCGGCACGAAACACGACATCTACGAGCGCCCCTCCCACCCGTACACGCAGGCGCTGCTGTCGGCGGTGCCGATCGAGGAGCCGGGTCAGCGCGGCAAGCGCGAGCGGATCGTGCTGGAGGGCGACGTGCCGAGCCCGGCCAACCCGCCGTCCGGCTGCCGCTTCCGCACCCGCTGCTGGAAGGCTCAGCAGATCTGCGCGGAGGAGGAGCCTGCGCTCGTCGACCGCGGCACCGGCCACCCGACTGCGTGCCACTTCGCCGAGGTCGTGAAGCCGCTCGACCTCACGGCGCAGTCAGCCCCGGCGGGCGCGCCGACCGAGACGGTCTAGCTCAGGACGCGGCTGCTTCCGGCGCGGCGGTCAGCGCAGCGTCCGCAGCCAGCGCGGCATCCGCAGCGAGAGAGGCGTCCGCGGCCTGGGCGCGCTCGGATTCCTTCACCGCCCGCACGAGGAGCTCGTGCTCGACGCAGTACGTACTCAGCGTGAAGGTGGAGCACCCCGGAAACGCACAGCCATGAAGCATCGGCATTAACAGGACTTTAACGATTCGGGACCAGGAATGCGAGGCTACGCCGGGCCGAATGGCGGGTAGAGAGCAACGGTGTTGAGGCTTCTCTCGGCAGCGGCTGTGCTCGTGGTCCTGGCAGCCGGCTGTGGTGGTGCCGGCGGGCGGGCCGTGCACGGAGTGCCGCGAAACCTGGCGCAGGGCTGGGAGGATCGAGCAGAGGCGATCGCCGTAGCGGCCACCTCCGGCAACGAGTGCCGCGCGCAACAACTCGCAGTCTCCCTCAACCGAGACGTCGTCCAGGCCCGGCACAAGCTGCCGCTTCGCGTTCGCGGGCCGCTCCTGGCCGCTGTCAGCTCCCTCGCCGACCGCACGACGTGCACCCCGGTGGCCAAGAACCCGACGCCGCCGAAGAACCCGCATCCGCCGCACCAGGAGCCGAAGCCCAAGCCTCCGAAAAAGCACGGTCCGCACGGCCGCGACAAGGAAGACCACCAGGGGCACGACAAGTGAGCGCCATGACGCGGGTGGGGGGACGCTACGAGCTCGTGCGCCCGCTCGGCCACGGAGCGATGGCCACCGTCGACCTCGCACACGACATGGAGCTCGACCGGCCGGTGGCGCTGAAGCGACTCGCCGAGAATCTCGCTCGGGACGAGGCTCTCGAGCGGCGCTTTCTCCGCGAGGCACGGCTCGCGGCGCGGCTCGCACATCCCAATGTCGTGCGCGTCTTCGACGTCGGCGAGAACGACGGCCGTCCGTTCATCGCGATGGAGTACGTCGAGGGAGAGACACTCGCCGAGCTGATCGGTCGGCGCGGGAGGCTGCCTCCCGCCGAGGCGGCCCGGCTCGGCACCCAGATGTGCGCCGGTCTGGCCGCCGCCCATGCGGCGGGCCTCGTCCACCGCGACGTGAAGCCGCAGAACCTCCTGCTCGGTGCGGACGGGGTCCTCAAGCTGGGCGATTTCGGCATCGCCGCAGGCCATGAGGGAACGCGTCTCACGCTCGACGGCACGGTGCTCGGAACCGCCGGCTACCTGGCTCCCGAGCAGGCGCGCGGCGAGCAGGTCACCGCGGCGGCGGACATCTACGCCGTCGGCGCCGTGCTCTACGAGCTGCTCACCGGTGAGCCCTCGCGGACGGTTGGCTCGCTGGCCGAGCTTGCAGCGAACGACGGCTTTCGGCCTCCGGACCTCGGCTCCCGGGCTCCCCAGGCTCCGCCGGAGCTCGTGGCCGCGGTCACGGCCTGCCTCTCCGTCAGGCCGGAGGACAGGCCCCCGACAGCCGCGGCGCTGGCGCGGCTGCTCGCTCCCCTCACCTCCGAAGCCGATACGCTCGCGCTGCCGCCGGACCCGGCGCAGCGTGCCACCGAGATCCTCGCGCGGCCGGAAGGCCCGCGGTCGCGGTGGGCCGGGCGGCGGGTGGCGGCGATCGCGGTACTCGTCGCAGCTGCCGTCGCCGGTCTCGTGGCAGCCGTTGCGCTGAGCGGTGGCGGAGGCAATGCCTCGCCTCCGCCGAGCTCGACGCCTCGTACCGTGAACCCGCCCGCCGCCGGAACGAACGTCGCCGACCAGGCGCGCAATCTTGCCCGATGGCTCCGGCAGCACAGCGGTTGAGCCCGGCTCGGGCACAATTCCCGCAGGGTGGGGAACGCGCTGATTGCATATCTCGCGGCGGCGGTCGCGGCCGCGTCTCATGCAGCCGCGCCACCGAGCGGCGTGGCCCCGGCCCTCTCCGCGAGGCCGCTGCACGGCAGCGTCGTTCTCCGTGCCCGGCCTGACGGCCCCCGTCTCGTCCGGGTCGGCCCGCTCGGCCCGCTCGGCGGCCCGCTCGTGTTCGGCGTCGTCGGCGTCCGCGGCCGCTGGCTCGAGGTGACAGCAGAGGCGCTCCCGAACAGCCGCCACGGCTGGGTCGAGTTCGGCCGCGACGTCTCGGTGCAGCCTGTCGATTGGATGCTGCGTACGTCGCTCTCCCGGCACGAGCTCGACGTGGTGCGACACGGGCAGCTCGTCCGCAGGATCCCGGTCGGGATCGGCCGGCCGGGGTCGCCGACACCGATCGGCCGCTTCGCCGTCTCCGAGAAGATGTCCGGCCCGTTCGGCCCAGCCTTCGGCTGCTGCATCCTGGCGCTCACGGCGCGCCAGCCGCGTCTCCCGCCCGGCTGGAACACCGGGATCACCTACTACGTCGCGATCCACGCCGGCTCGGGCCAGGGCGCGGCGGTCTCGGCCGGCTGCCTGCACGTCACGGAGGCGGACGTGCGCTACCTGATGCGCACCGTCCCGTTGGGGACGCCGATCGAGATCTCTCCCTGATCGTGTGCGATGATCGGCGTCCGATGAGCGCCGCAATCGAGCTGCACGAGCACGAGGAAGAGGAGGACCTGCCGGCCTGGAGCCTGCCCGCGGATGCGGTCGACCGCATCGGCGTGCCGGTGACGCTGCCCGACCAGGTGACGCGAGAGTGGGCGTGGGGCGGCTCGACGGGCGCCGGCGTCCGCGTCTGCATCCTCGACAGCGGCATCGAGCTCGACCACCCACTCGTCGGGCGCGTCGACCACTCCGTCGCCGTCCATCGCGACGACGAGGGCGAGCTGCAGGTCGTCGAGGACGACGAAGGCGACCTCTGCGGGCACGGCACGGCCTGCGCCGGCGTGGTGCGCTCGCTTGCCCCCGACTGCGAGCTGACGAGCGTCCGCGTGCTCGGCGCCGGCTACAAGGGCGGCGGCGAGACCATGCTGCGCGGGCTGGCCTGGGCGATCGAGCAGGAATTCCCGGTCGTGAACATGAGCCTCTCGACGACCCGGACGAAGTACGTGGAACGGCTCCACGAGCTCGCCGACCGGGCCTATTTCAAGCGCGTCCTCCTCGTCGCCTCGGCTCACAACATGCCCGTGGAGAGCTTCCCGTGGCGCTTCGCGAGCGTCATCTCCGTCGGGAGTCACGAGGAGACCGACGGGCTGACCTTCTACTACAACCCCACGCCGCCGGTCGAGTTCTTCGGGCGGGGCCTCGACCTCGACGTCGCGTGGCTCGGCGGCGGAACGCTCCGCTGCACCGGCAACAGCTTCGCCACGCCGCACATCGCCGGCATCTGTGCGCTCATCCTCGGCAAGCATCCAGACCTGACGCCGTTCCAGCTCAAGAGCGTCCTCTACCAGACGGCCTCCAACGCGAAGGGAGCAGCAGCATGAGCGATCTCGAAGCGGCTGTCGCCGCGGGCGTCCTCGGAGCTGACGAGGCGCACCGCGCGCTCCTGCAGGCGACCGTGGAGGTGGCCCGTGCGATCTTCGGCGCCAAGGCGGCGTCCGTGTTCCTGCTCGACGAGGAAGCGGACGAGCTCGTGTTCGAGGCGGTGGCCGGCGAGGGGGAAGGGGAGCTGATCGGCATGCGCTTCCCGGCGGACACGGGCATCGCCGGGTGGGTGCTCACCACGCGCCAGCCGCTGATCGTCGACGACCTGAGCGCCGACACGCGCTGGTCGCGGACCGCCGCGGAGTCGACCGGCTACGTACCGAAGAGCATGATGGCCGTGCCGCTGCTCGTCGAGGAGCGCGCGCTTGGAGTGCTCAACGTGCTCGACCGGCCCGAGGAGTCGAGGGTGAAGCTGAGGGAAGTCGATCTGCTCGGCCTGTTCGCCAATCAGGCCGCGATCGCGCTCGACCTGCTGCAGCGGGCGCGCCGCGCGCGTGAGGCACTGGCCGGCGAGGGCCGCCTCGCACCGCTCGCACGGGTCGCCGGACGCCTCGAGGAGGACGAGCGCGACGCCGCGCTCGAGCTGCTGCAGGCACTCGACCGGCTGCTCGCCGAGACGGCCTAGCCCGCGAGCGCGCCCGCCGGGAGGCGGGTCGTCACGATGTTCTCGGTGGCGGCGAGCGTCGGCGCATGGCCGGTCACGGCGGTCAGGAACTCGTCCCGCTCGACCGCGAAGAGGTGGAGCTGCTCCGTCGCCCGCACGGTCGCGGTTCGAGGGACGTCGCGTAGCAGGGCGATCTCACCGAAGAAGTCGCCGTGGCCGAGCTCTCGAGTCGTGCCGTCGTCGCGTTCCACGACGGCTCTCCCGCCCGCGATTGCGTAGAAGTGGTTGCCCACCTCGCCGCGCGAGACGACGACCTGGTCGGGCGCGGCCGAGATCGAGGTTGCTCCGGAGGCCAGGCGCTCGAGGACGGCTTCCGGCAGGTCGGCGAAGATCGCGATCCTCCGCAGCAGCTCGAGCGGCTCCACCGCGATCACCGCCTCGTCGTCGATCCGGCGCAGGCTCGGCCAGAGCGGGACGAGTACGACGGGAACCGACAATCCGGTCGCGATCAGCGCTCCCTGCGCTCCGAGCCAATCGACGAGGGCGGGGGCGACGATCGAGCCGATCGCCATTCCGCCGAGGGCGAGGGTCCCGAGAAAGCCGAACACGCGTCCCATCACCTCGTTGTCGGCCGAGCGCTGGATCAGCGTCACGCTGTTGACCTGGAAGAAGATCGCGCCCACCCCGATGGCGCCGACGAGGATGAGCGCGGGGGCCAGCGAGGAGACCGCCGCGGCGAGTGCGAGCGGCGCCGTGGAGAGTACGAGGCCGATCGCGAACCCTCCTGCCAGCCGCCGGCGCGCCGCGTAGGCGGCGACGACGACGGCACCGAGGATGCTGCCGATCCCCATCGCGGTGTTCAGCCAGCCGAGGCTGGCGTTGCCGCCATGCAGCAGCCGGAGCGCGAGGACGACGAGCAGCACCTCGAGCGCTCCGTCGACGATCGCCTGGGCGCCGCTCAGCCCGACCACGACACGCAGCGCGGGCCGGTGGAGCACGGCTGTGAAGCCGGCGGTCAGTTCGGCCAGGATGTGCGGCGGCTTCGCCGGCCGCTCGGGCGCCGGGTCGCGCGGCACTCGCAGGACGAACGCCGCCGACCAGAGGGTGAGCCCGGCGGTGAGCGCAAAGACCGCGGCGGGGCCGCTGAGCGCGAGCAGGACGCCGCCGAGGGCCGGGCCGGCGAACATGCCGACGCTGGAGATCGTGTTGCCGACCACGTTGGCGGCGGTGAGCTCGTCGGGCGAGTTCACGAGCGAGGGCATCAGCGCGGCCTGTGCGGGCGCCCACGAGACGGCGACGATCGTCGACGTGACCGCGATCACGTAGACGGCATACGGGTTCCCCCCTGTGCTGGCGACGACGGTCATCCCGATCATCAGGGCGCTGCGCGCCAGATCCGACGTGAGCATCACGCGCCGGCGAGACCAGCGATCGACGAGGAGGCCGATCCACGGGCTCGCGAGCGCGGCGAGCACGAAGCGGGCGAAGAAGAGCAGACCGACCGCGCGCGCGCCGCCGGCGTGGTAGGCGTAGACCGGAAGCGCCACGCCGTACGCCCAGATTCCGAGCGTCGAGCCGGCTCCTGCGATCTGGACGTTGCGGACGTCGGGATTGGCGAAGACTCGCCTGAATGACTGCAGCGATGACGCGAATCCGCCCACCGGGGCAGAATCGCAGGCGCAGTTGCGAATTTGAAGGGCCAGTGGGAAGATTCGTCGGCTCAGTCACGTCTAGAGGTATGACAGCGCCACACCAGGCGCAACGGGCTTCTAAAAGGAGGAGCAATGTCGGAGGAACTGCGCGGATCCCATTACGGCGCGAACGACGAGCCGGGCGACGAGGTCGAGGCTCACGGATCGCATTACGGGCTGAACGACGAGTCGGGCGACGAGGTCGAGGGCCACGGCAACCGGGCCGGCCTGACCGACGAGCCGGGCGACGAGGTCGAGGGTCACGGAAATCGCGCCGGACTCACGGACGAGGGCGACGACGAGGTCGAGGGTCACGTCAACCGCGCCGGCTGAGGCAAGCGGCATCAACTTTGCAAGGGCCTGGCTCACGCCGGGCCCTTCGCCTTTGTCGGGCGAGCTGCGACGGACGGAAGATTGCGCCCGCGCAGCGCGTCTAGAAGTGAAAAGCGCTTGAACCCGCACGGGGCTGAGAAACAGGAGGAGTGAGATGTCGGACGAGCAGCGGAAGGACGAGGAGACCGAGACCGAGGTCGAGGGCCACGGCAACCGGGCCGGCCGGACCGACGAGCCGGTCGCGGACGGCGAGGACGACTTCGAGGCCCACCGGTTTCCCACCGCACGACTGGATTCGCCAAGCAGCACCTAGCAGTTGACCTGACCCGTCACGTGGGGAGGCCCGGATTCAACCCGGGCCTTCTTGCGTTCCGGGGTTTTACAGCGACCTGGCGGCAGCTTCGGCGGCTGCCACGAGGCGATCGGCCTCCTCGACCCGGGCGTCGCCGGCCAGCGCGGTGAGGTTCGCCGCCACGAGCGCCCGCGATCCCCGCGTCACGGCCGCGGCAAGTGCCGCGGCGGCCGTGACGTCGGCGTGCACGCGCGGCTCGACCC
>JBKPLL010000095.1:0-40221 GCA_046731605.1 Actinomycetota bacterium
AGTTGGAGCCCTGCCGGTGCATTGCGATCTGTCTTCCAAGGTCGGGGACTGCGCGCACCGCGATCAAGATCGGGTCCCACACTCCGGTTGCGATTGCGGCCGCGATGTGCGAGTCCGCTTTGTCAGGACGTGCTGTGCGGAGGACAGCGACAGCTCTAGCGATCGATGCCAGGGCAGCGGCTTCGCGTCCGCGCGACACCCTTTGAGCTACTTCCGCGACCTCGAATGCAGTCTCGAATTCGCCTGACGCCGAGAGGAGGAGCGCTTGCCAGCCGAGAAAGTCTCCATGGAGGGCGCGGCTTCCCTTCGTGGCTGGCCCAAGGGCGAGCACTCCCAAAGCGCGCTGAAGGTCGCCCACGCTCGCGTACAAGCGAGCTCGGTGCATCGGCAAGGTTCCACGAAAGAATTCGCTGGCGGTATCGCCAGTCTCACGTTCAAGGGCGGTTAACACTCGGTCGGCGGCTGCAAAGCGGCGGATGCCGATGTATGCACTAGCGGAGTTCAGCTGCGCATAGGGCAAAGGAAAGTCGACCCCGCAAGCCTCAGCTACTCGCGTTAATTCCGTAACGCGATCGAGGCTTTCTTGGTATCGACACTTCGTGATCAACGCGTAGCTGTACGCGTTTAAGAGGCTCGTACGGGCGATGGTGTCCACGCCTTCAGCGAGGGAAAGCGCCATCTTCGCCTTGTCCATCGCCTCGTCTAGTGCACCCTCGGTTTCCGCCAACGCGAGGTCTCCCGTTGCCGACAGCAACGACTGGGTCACTCCGGTCCGTGCTTGGCGCTTGAAGTCGTCAAGTCGGGCCCTGAGGTCAGGAGTTTGGCGCTCGCAAGCGGCAAGAAAGCGCAACCAAAGCGCGTCTTCCTCCGTCTCCGCCGTTCGAGCGAATGAGGCTGCCGCCGCTGCGTGTGTCTCAGCCGACTCTGAGCGGTCCGTTAGAAGGGCAGACCTAGCTGCGACGAGATGTGCGCGCGCAAGAAAATCCCTGTCGAGCGAAGCAGTGGCTTGGTCGGCAAGCGCTATCGCGCGGTCAAGCTCGTTTCCTCGCAGAAGTGCCTCGCTTTCGACGTAGTCGATGAGACCACCTTCAGCGCCTGCTGTCCGAGCGGCGGATATCCATCGCCGTAAGCTGCTCGTTCGGCCTGCGGCAAGGAGGTCGTCCAAGGCGGCTCCAACTGCCTGGGTCGCGAACGCTGCGTCCTTTGAGGCCTCGGCAACGCACAGGGCCTCGTCCCAGCGGCGCTCGCCGAATAGCTTGCGGCACCGTCCGAGCAGAGCGGCGCGAGCCTCCGCATCGACCCCCCCGAAGCGACCGACCAGCAGCTCACGCAGGAGCGGGTGGAGCGAGAGCGACTTGTGCTCCGTCACCGAGATGAGGCCGCGGGCCGTAGCGTCCTCGATCACGGCGTCCGAGTGGGTGTCCACGACGGCACGTGCCACGTCGACGTCTGTGACGTTCGCGACCGCAAGCAACATCAGTGCGGCCTGCGTCTCTTGCTTCGCGGAGGCGAGCAGCTCGCTCGCCAGGAACTCATACAGGGTGTGCGAGAGTAGGCGGCTCGACGTGAAATCGACGTCGCCGCTCATCGCGGCGAGCCCGAGGACCGCGGGCCAGCCGTCGGCGGTGCGCATCAGACGGGCTCGGCCGGCGACGGCGCCGACGGCGCTGAGTACACGCGTCGCTTCCTCGTCGGTCATCGCGAGTTCGTCGACGCCGATCTCGAGTCCCTCGCCGTAGACCTCGAGTCTTGGTGTGAACCACTCGGGCCGCGTTCTCGTCGTGATCAGGAACCGGATCCCGAGTCCCTCCACGAGCATCGAGAGGAGCTCCTCGGCCTCGGGGGTTCCCGCTGCCTCCCACTCGTCCACGACGAGGAGCACGTCCTCTGAGAGCGTTCCGAACGTCCGGAGGATCGCCCGGCCGAGCGGCTGCGGTCTCGGGTTGACCGACGCGATAGTCGCCACCTTCTCCGGCTCGCGCGGCAACTCGGGCGCAACTCCCGCGAGGAGCTCGTCGAGCTGCACCCCCAGGAGCGCGACGTCTCCCGATGCGCGTGTGGTGCGGTACCACGCGACGGGGCCTTCCTGCCGTTGCCACCACTGGCGCGCGAGCGTGGTCTTGCCGTAGCCGGCAGGAGCCGCCAGTACCGAGACACGGGCGCCGCCGCCTTCCGCGAGCCGGGCGATCAGTCGCGGGCGCTCGATGATGTGGTCGAGCGCGGGCGAGGCCGTCGCTGTGATCGTTTCCACCATTCCCCTGTCGGGCCCGCACGCCCGGGATCCGAGGACCCTACTCCTCTCTCTCAACCGCTCGTCACGACTGCAGCAAGCGGGGGGCCCGCGCTCGGGGTAGGGCCCGAGCGCGGGTCGCCGTCAGCCCCCGGCGCCGGCAAGGGCCGGCGCAAGCTCACGGGCGAGGGGGTCCTCTCCGGTGAGCGCCTTGAACGCGGCAGGGATCTGCCGCCGCCTCGGCACGCCGAGCTTCTGGCGCAGAACGTCGCAATGCGCCTTCGCCGTTCTGGGCGAGATGCCGAGACGCTCTCCGACCTCGTCGTTGGAGCACCCGCGCGCGATCAACGCAACGATCTGGAGCTGGCGCTCGGTCAGGTCGGGCTTTGTCTCGTCGCTGCCTCTCATGGCTCGGCACGCTACGACCGCGCCGGCCCTCCAGCTATCGGCCGACGGGGGTATTCGGCCGGGCGGCGTGCACTTCGCGGATGAAGCTCGCCTCGTGACCTCGCGCGTTCGCTACTGCGAGCTCGTCGTGCGTCAGCGCGTCGACGCGCAGCAGCAAGTCGAGCTCGTCGCGGAGGTGCGTGCGCATCATCTCGGGCCCGTCAGTGGCGATCGTGAAGAGAACGCCGTGATCGACGAACATGCGAAAGACGTCCCGCACCGCCTCCTCGTCGGGCAGCGACTTCGTGAGGAGGTTCGAGGTGGGGCAGATCTCGAGCACTACCTCGCGCTCGCGGAGCTCCTTCATCAGCTCGTCGTCGCCGGCCGCGAGGATTCCGTGCCCGATCCGGTCGGGCCGCAGGAGCTCGAGAACCTCGCCGATCTCCGCGCGGCCCATCTCCCCGCCCTCCTCGCCGACGTGGATCGTCACGCCGAGGCCGGCGCCCCGGGCCTCCTCCACCATCGGCTGCACCTGCGCGTAGTCATAGCGCTCGCCGCCGGGCCGCGGCCCCGCGATGTCGATGCCGACGATTCCTCGCGGAGCCCAGCGAATGGCCTTCTCGACGATGATCTGGTTCTGGCGCGCCGTGAACGTCCGATCCATCATCAGGATCAGGCCCGCGCGCACCTGCGGGTACTCGAGGCTCGCGACGTCGAGTCCTCGGATGGCGGCGAGGATGATGTGGTCGAGGTCGCGTTCGCCGCCGCGGTTTCGCTTCATCGGGTTGAAGCGGAGCTCGAGCGTCGTGATTCCCTGCGACCGGTACGCGCCGCCGATCGCTCCGTGCACCGAGACCTCGACCGCGGCCGGGCTCGACTGGATCAGCTCCGTCCAGTGGTAGATCGCGTCGAGCGCGTCGAGGTCCGGCACTCCGCGTGGGTCGGACACGGTCACGAGCCGGTCGAAGTCCCAGAAGTCCTTGACCGGGAGCGCGATGCCCTGCCGGTGGGCGAGCGACCAGAGGATGTCGGAGGAGACCGAGCCGCCGAGGTGAGTGTGCAGCTCGGCGAGGCCCTCCATCGGCTCATTCTAAGTCCAGCCGACGACCGCCCAGCGGCGGCGGATGAAGCGTGGGCCGAGAAGCGCGAGCCGGGCCACGAGCAGCACGTCGAGCGCGGCCCAGACGCCGACGACTCCCCAGCCGAGCGCGTATGCGAGCGACGCCACGACGATGAACACCGCGCTCGCGGCGAGCATCGACCACATGAGGAAGCGGGTGTCGCCGGCCCCGATGAGGATCCCGTCGAGCGCGAAGACCGCGCCGCCGAGCGGTTGCATCGCCACGAGGAACGGCCACAGGAGCGCGGCCTCGTGGAGCACGCTCGGATCGTCGGTGAACGCCCGCGGCAGCGCGTGCGAAAGCGGCGCGAGCACCACGGCGAAGACGACGCCGATCGCGACCGACCACCCGATCATCCGCACGGCGGCCGCGTAGGCGTCGTCGGCGTGGCCTGCTCCGAGCATCCGGCCGACGATGACCTGTCCGGCGATCGCGACCGCGTCCAGCACGAGCGCGATGAAGAGGAAGAGCTGATAGCCGATCTGATGCGCCCCGATCTGAGCGTCTCCCATGCGGGCAAGGACGGACGCGGCGAAGAGGAACGAGGCGTAGAGGGCGACTGTGCGGACGAAGATCTGTCTCCCGATTCGGAAGAGCGGCTTCATCTCCCGCCGGCTCGGCCGCCTCGACGGTGCCGGCGGACGGAGCAACTCGACGACGAAAGCGGCCGCCATCCCTGCCTGCGCGATCGCCGTTCCAGCTGCTGAGCCGGCGATTCCCCAGTGGAAGACGTAGACGAACAGCACCTCGAGCACGAGGTTGGCGAGGTTCGCCGCGACGACGATCTCGAGCGGTCGCCGCAGGTTCGAGACGCCGCGGAGGTAGCCCTGCCCGGCGAGCGCAATGAGCGCCGCAGGCAGACCGAGGGCTGCGATTCGGAAGTAGAGAAGCGCGAGGTCGCCGGAGTGCCCGTGGCCGCCCAGCCCGGCGAGGAGCGGCGCGGCGACGAGCTCGCAGGCGACGAGCAGGACGGCGCCGATCCCGAGCGACGCCCAGAGCGCCTGCGCCGCGAGCCGGGCGGCCTCCTCGTGCCGGCCCGCGCCCGACGCGCGCGCCACGACCGCGGTCGTCCCGTAGGTGAGGAAGTTGAAGATGGTGAAGGCGCCGGCGAGCACCGTCCCCGCGAGGCCGAGCGCGGCGATCTGCGGACGGCCGAGGTGACCGACGATCGCGGTGTCGGCGAGGACGTAGAGCGGTTCGGCCGCGAGCGCGCCGAGCGCCGGCAGCGCGAGACGGACGATCTCGCGGTCGTGCGGGGAACGAAACGGCACCGGCCGCCGACGATAATGGCCCGGATGGATTTCGAGCCCCGCGAGTTCTTCCGGCTCCCGTCGAGCCGCATCCTGCGCGTGTTCCTGGGGCTCGTCGTCCTGGCCGCGCTTGTCGGCCTGTTCTGGTGGCGGCGCGGCAGCCTGGCCACCATCGGCAGCGCCTTCCGTGCCGTGCAATGGGATTGGGTCGTCGTCGCGATCGCGCTGAACCTCCTCTCGGTGGTCGCTCGCGCGATCGCGTGGACGACGGTGATCCATTCGGCGATGGAGCCGCCGCGCCCGCGTCTGCCGCTCGTCTTCTCGGCCTTCTCCGTCGGCCTGTTCGCGAACGCCCTGCTGCCCGGCAGGGTCGGCGAGCTCGCGCGGGTCGCCGTGCTGACGCGGAAGATGCCGGGACGGAAGGGGGCGTGGGCGACGCTCGTCGGCACGGTGTTCGCGCACCGGGTCTTCGACATCGTCCCGGTGATCGTGCTGATCCTCTACGTCGTCGTCACGGCCAGCATCCCGGGCTCGGCGCGCGCGACGCTCGTCTTCGTGATCGGCTTCGGCGTCGGGCTGTTCGTATTCGCATTCGTCACTGCGCGCCGTCAGCACCAGGAGATGGCGATCGAGGGGCTCGGCCCCGTACGACGGCTGGTGACGATGGGGCGCGCCGGGCTCGGAGTGATGCGCTCACCGGCCGGAGCGGCGGGTGCGATCTTCTTCCAGACCATCGGTTGGACGTGCCAGATCCTCGCCGTCTACACCGCCATGCGCGCCTTCGACATCCACTCGCCACTGCCGGCGGCGGGGGTCGTCCTGCTGCTCATGAACGTCGTGACCATCTTTCCGTTCTGGCCCGGCAACGTCGGCCTCGTCCAGGTCGCAATCGCCACTGCGCTCGTGGGCTACGGCGTCGCGTACAGCACGGGAGTCGCGTACGGCTTCGGGCTGCAGGCGATCGAGGCGTCGGTCGGCATCGGGGTCGGCCTGCTCTTCCTCGCTCGCGAGGGGCTCTCGTTCGCGATGCTGCGGGTGATGCCCACGGCGGATCAGGCCGAGCTTCCGGACGAGGAGGAAGCAAAGGATCCGGATCGGCCGGCCGCCAAGCGCGCGGCCGCCGGCTAGTCGGCGGCCGTGGGCCGCGACTGCTCGGCGCGGCGGGCGAGCTCCTCGACCCGGCCCTCGGCCGCGTCGAGCTTCGTTTTGCAGAAGGCGTAGAGCTCTTCGCCCCGCTCCCACAGCTTCAGCGCCTCGTCGAGCGGCGCCTGCCCGCGCTCGAGTCGCTCCACGATTTGCTCGAGCTCGGCCTGCGCCTGCTCGAAGGTGGGCTCGTCGGGCTCGGTCACGAGCTCAGTTCCTCGACGCGCGCGCCGAAGCCGCCGTCGGCGAGCGTGACCTCCACGCGTCCACCCGGAGAGACCTCGGAAACCGCCCTCACCACGTCGCCGGAGTCCGTCCGGACGATTGCGTATCCTCGCTCGAGTGTTTGCACAGGTGACAACGCAGCGAGCGTCGCGGCACTGTTCTCGAGCGCCGCCCGTTTCCGCTCGACCGCGAGCGCCGGCGCCAGGCGCAGCCGTTCGTGCGCATGTTCGAGCCGCCGGCCCTCTCGCTCGAGGGCCAGGCGCGGTCGAGCTCGGAGCCGCTCGACGGAACGAGTGAGCTGCTGCCGGTCTTGCTCGAGCGAGCGCCGGAGGTTGCGGGCCAGGGCGCCGCGGGCGCGGTCGAGCCTGCCGAACAACTCAGCCAGCTCCGGCACGACGAGCTTTCCCGCAGCCGTGGGAGTCGACGCTCGGACGTCGGCAGCGAGGTCGCAGAGCGGCGTGTCTTGCTCGTGGCCAACGGCGGAGACGACCGGGACGGGACATTCGGCGACTGCCCTGACGACGCGCTCGTCGCTGAACGGAAGGAGGTCCTCGAAGCTGCCTCCGCCGCGGGTCAGGACGACCACATCAACGTCCGGGTATTCGCAGAGAGCGCCGATCGCCGCCACGATCTCCGCCGCGGCGCGCGGGCCCTGCACGTACGTCTCCGCGACGAGGACCGAGGCCGGCGGGAAGCGGGAGCGGATCGTCGTCACGACGTCGCGCTTCGCCGCCGCGTCGTTGCCGGTAACGATGCCGATCTGGCGGGGCAGGAACGGGAGTGGCCGCTTCCGGTCTTCGGCGAAGAGCCCTTCGGCCGCGAGCGTCGCCTTCAGCCGTTCGAGCGAGGCGAGATGAGCGCCCGCGCCGAAGCGCTCGATCGTGAGCGCGCGGAGCTTGAACTCGCCCCGTTGCTCGTACAGCTCCGGCCGTCCGAAAACGTGCACGCGCTCGCCGTCCGACAGGTCGAGCCGCAGGGCGTCGAACCTGCCGCGCGCCATCGCCACGCCGACGCAGGAGCCGTCGGTCGGATCCTTGAGCGTGAAGAACACGGTCGCCCACCGCTCGTGCCGGCGGAGCTCCGTCACCTCGCCCTCGACCCAGACGGTCGGGAGGCGCGACAGCCACTGCCCGACTCCGCGATTGAACGCGGCGACGGAGTAGACGGTTCGGTCGTCGTACGGCAGCGCCTCGACCTTGGCCACGGGCGCAGCGTAGTCGCGCGGGTGTGCAGAGCTCGTTACAGAAGAATCTCGGCTGCCGTCTCGGGCTGGCAGCCGCGGCTGAGCATCTCGCACGCGACGTGGAGGTCGGCCTCGCTCACGGCGAGGCGCTCGGCGATCGAGAGCGGGTAGCCGGCCTCGATCAGGATGTGGAGACGCCAGCTCTCCACTTTCGACCGCTCGTCGAAGAGGGGCTCGAGGATGGGGGTTGTCGTCTCGCTCATGGCCACACCAGGTTCGTGCTGCTACCGACGAACCCTCCTGGGCGTTGTTAGGACAACTTTTTGTAAGGAGCGGTCAGGAGTTGCGGACCGTTGCGGCCGAGCCGTAACGCCGCATGAGCTCCTGCATCCGCGCCTCGAGCACCCCGCGCTCCGCCTCCACGTCGGCGCGCAGCTCCTCGATCCGGTGCCGCATCTCGCTCTCGAGCTCGCTGAGGCGCTGGTCGTGCGCCGCGACCAGCTCATCGTGACGCCGCTCGAGGTCCTTACCGACGTTGGAGACGCGGTGCTCGAGCCGTTGCGCGCCTGCATCCCCGACGTGCGCCAGCCGTTCCGCCAGCACGGTCTCGGCTTCGCGGGAGAAGGTGTCCACCGCGCGCTCGAGCTCGCGGGCGAGGCGCTTCGCGGCGTCCTCGCGCGAAGTCTTCACGAGCTGCGCGAACCTCTGGGCGGCCTCGTCGGCGTGGGACGCCACCGCCCGGTCGACCGCGCGCTCGAGCTGCTCGATCTGGCGGCGGGAGACGTCCTCGAAGCCGGCGCGCACGCGCTGCACGGCGTCGACCTCCTCGCGCTGTGCCTGCTCGGTCAGGTCGCGTTCCCGGCGGGCCATCCGCTCCTCGAGTTCGTGCAGCGCGCGGCGGCGGTCCGCCGCGTGCACGTCGAGCTCGCTGCGCACAAGGCCGAGGGCCTCGTCAAGTGTGCGATTGAGCTCGGTGCGCAACCGCGCCACACCCGCTCGCTGCTCCTCGCTCTCGGCCGAGAGCCGCTCGGCGTCGGCGGTGAGCCGCAGCTCGATCTCGCGCAGCACTTGCTGCTGTCGCTGCTCGAGCTCCGCGATCCGTGTCTTCGTCGCCTCGGCGGTCCTGTCGAGATCCTGCGCCCACCCCGCGAGCCGCTGCGCGACCTGCGCCTGAACCTGGTTCAGCTTGTCGCCGAGCGCGGCCGTTGCGTCGTGCTCCCATTCCGAGACGAGCGTCCGCCGTTCCTCTGCGATCTGCCGCTCCTGTTCCTCCAGCAATGAGCGGGAGTCGGCGCGCGCGCGGGCAAGCGTCAGCTGGAGCTCCTTGCCGAGAGCCGTCTTCTCGCGCTCGACGGAGGCGAGCAGGTCCGCCTGGGCTTCGGCGAGCCTGGCGTCCATCGCGCCGACGCGTGTCAACGCGCGGGAAAGGAGGACAGCTGCTCCGGCGACAAGCGTGCAAGCCGTCAGCCCGGCCGCGGCCACCGCAAGCGGATGGTCGTGACGCAGGGCGAATGCGACCCACACACCGACCGCCGCAGCCGCTTCGAGCACGGTGGCGGCCAGGAGAGCGCGCGTTCGGGCGCGGTGCAGCGCCGCACCGGCGAGCGCGAACGCAGCGAGCACGATGCCGCCGGCGAAGATGAGGTCGCAGATCGTCGTCAGCGCCACCGCCTGAGTGTAGAGCTACCCCGCTCGGAGCAGGAGAAGCGCGACGGCGATGAGCACCGTCGCGGCAACGAGTGCCTTCAGCGCCACCTCGGGCTCGGCCGCGAGCGCGTCCGCGTCGAGCGGCTGCACCGTTCCGTCGTCGAGCCGCATCGTCCCCTCGACCGAGACGACTCGTCGCCGGACGAGCCGCACGGGAGTCGACAGCCGCCGCTGAGCCCAACTCGTGGCGAATGCGTAACCCGCTCCCGCGAAGGCCGCAGCGCGCAGCGTCTCGGCCGACGCGAAGTACGCCGTCAGAACAGGGAAGGCTCCCCAGGCCGCGGGGAACCAGAGCCCGCCGTGGAAACTCCCGCCGAACAGCTCGAGGTTGTACGCAACCACGAGAAACGCGCCGACTGCCACGAAGACGAGCAGCCAGAGCGTCTGCGACACGGCGACGGCGATGCCGATCGCAGCGGCGGCGGAGATGGACGCTGCGGCGAGGGCGGCGAGCACCGGCGGCGGGATCCGGGTCTGCAGCGGTCGGCCTCGCAACTCGTCGAGCGCATGGGCTCCGACGCCCATCGCGAGCGCGAAGGCGAGGGTCGTCCACCCGAGCAGCGCCCAGTCCATCCGCGGTGCGAGCGCCGCGCCGACCGCGACGTACGAGAGGTGCCAGAGCGTGTACGGGGGATGGAGGAGGGTCACGTAGTCGCGCCACCCGCCCGAGCGGAGTGCGTAAAAGGCGGGCCGTGGCCGCGCGGCGGTCATGTCCGCTTCCCCGAGACGACGATCCCGCCGCCGAGGCTCATGTGTCGCGTCTCGACGTCCCCGAGCCCCGCCTCCAGCCACGCATCGACGAGCCGCTCCTCCGGCCACTCGCGCCAGAAGTCGCGGATGCTCGGGCCGAGGAAGCGACCGACGCCGCCCCAGCTCGGCGAGACGACAGCCCCCGCCGCCGGCAGCCCGACTTGCACGTAGAACTCCCAGAGGGGACGCCATGCCCCGCGCGGGAGGCCGAACTCGAGCATTGCCACCGTCCCGCCCGGCCGGACGACGCGGGCGAGCTCGCGCAGGGTCGCGGGCACGTCGTCGACGTAGCGCAGGAGATACGTGAAAGAGAGGGCATCGAACTCCTGGTCGGGGAAAGGCAGGTCCTCGGCCCGCGCCTCGCGCAGCTCGATCCGCTCGCTCAGGCCTGCGTGTGCGACCCGCTCGCTGCCGGCGGCGAGCATCTCGGGGCTCTGATCGACGCCGACGACCGTCCGCTCCGGGCCGGCGCGCACGAGCTCGATCGCGACGGCCGCCGTCCCGCTCGCGACATCGAGCACCCGGCGCGCCTCCGGTGGGATCCGGGAGACCAGGAACGAGCGCCAGCGTGGGTCCTGCCCGAACGAGAGCAGGCGGGCATAGCGGTCGTACGTGGGCCCGAGCGGCGCGAAGAGCTCGCGCGCGTGGCGGGTGCGGGCAGAGGCCTCCACGGCCCTATTCTGGCCGCATGACGGTCGTCGAGGACGTCGGTCGCGTCGCGGAGGCAGCCGCGGCCTTCGCGGAGCCCGGCGAGGAGCTGGCCGGAGTGCTCGTGACGGAGACTCTCGGCAGGCGCGTCTATCTCTGCGCCTTCGAGTCTGGCGGGGGACGCGCCTGGCTAGCGTTCGACGGCGCTGCGGAGCCGCTGACCGAGAGTCGGCTCGTTCGTGAAGCTGCCTCGCTTGCGGCGCTGTGCGAGGTGGCGGAGGAGTCCGCGGGTGGCGGCCACCTCCCGGAGCTACGGGCACGGCTCGCCGAGCTGCGCGCGACGGACAATCCGGACGGAATCGACGAGGCCGAGGCCGCCGCCGCCGCCCTCGCCGAGATGCTGCAGCCGGGGCCGCGTGTGGCGAGCGGCGCCTACCTCGATGCGCTCGGCTCTGCGTCGCGACGGCTCGAGCAGGCACTGGGGGAGAGTGGCGCCTCACCCTTCGCGTCGGCGATGCAGGCCGCGCTCGGTTCGGTCGAGGAGCTTGCGTCCGACGTCGAGGGCAACTACAAGATGCCGCTGAGATGAGCGGCGAGCTCGAGAAGCGCGCGTCGGACGCCGAGCGGGAGCAGGCCGTCGTCCGGCTGCGCGATGCCTCCGCCGAGGGACGGCTCACACTCGAGGAGCTCGCGGATCGCACCGCGCTTGCGTATGCCGCGCGCTCGCACGCCGAGCTTGCGCCGCTGACCGAGGACCTGCCCGCAGCGGGGCCGCCGTCCCGCCGCAGGCCGGTGCGCTGGATGGGCGCGGTGATCGGGGAGGTGGAGCGCAGGGGCCGCTGGCGGATCCGCGACCGCACCAGTGCCGTGATGGGGATCGGCGACTGCCACCTCGACCTCCGCAACGCCGAGCTCGACGGCGACGAGGTCACCATCACGGTCTCCCAGCTGATCGGCGACACGACGATCGTCGTCCCGCGCCATGTCGACGTCGAGCTGTCGGGCTTCTTCCTCATCGGCGACAGGTCCCTCACCGGCTCGGAGGAGGAGCTGCCGCCGGCAGCGCCGAGGGTGCACGTCCGGGCTTTCGGGCTGATCGGCGATGTGAAGGTGGTACGCAGCTAAGCTGGCTCGATGGAAGGCGGCGGCTTCGGATTCCCGTTCGGCGGCGACCCCGACGAGATCATGCGCGGCCTGCGCGAGTTCGCCGAGCAGCAGGCCGAGAGCGTCCAGGAGGCGCAGCGAGAGCAGTTCGCGACGCTTACGCTCAACACCGCCGTCGAGCTGACCGCCGCGGCATTGCAGCAGGTTCAGCCGCAGGGCGGCGTGGACGAGCAGGCGACCGCGCTCCGCGACGCGATGCGCGTCCTCTTCCCCGAGGCGGTGGCGCTCGTCAGCGCCGCGCGCCAAGGGTTCATGCGCGAAGGGTAGGCCGGGCCCGGCGCATAGAATCGCCGCGCCCGTGTCGCTGTTCGACTCCGCCCTCGTTCGCCTGCTGCCGGCGGTGCCGAAGCCCGTGGTGCAGCTCTTCTCCTCGCGGTACATCGCCGGCTCGACGCTGGCGGAGGCCGTCGAGTGCGTCCGCCGCCTGAACGCCGGCGGAGCGATGGCCACGGTCGACGTGCTGGGCGAGGAGATCACGCGCGAGGAGGAGACCCGCGCCATCGCCCAGGCGTACCGCGACGTGTTCGCCGCGATCGACAAGGCAGCCCTCGACTCGAACGTCAGCGTCAAGCTCACGGCGCTCGGGCTCGAGCTCTCGTACGAGCTCTGCCGCGAGAACCTGCTCGAGGTCCTGCGCACCGCCGCGGGCTACGGGAACTTCGTGCGGATCGACATGGAGGACTCGTCCACGACAGACGACACGCTCCGGCTCTACCGGGAGCTACGCGAGGACGGCCACGACAACGTCGGCGTCGTTCTCCAGGCGCGGCTGCGGCGCACGCTCGACGACGTCCACGCCCTCGGCGATCTCCGGCCGAGCGTCCGCCTGTGCAAGGGCATCTACCTCGAGCCCGGGTCGATCGCGTTCACGGACTACGAGGCGGTGCGCGCGAACTTCGTCCGCTGCCTCGACGCGCTGCTCAAGGCCCGCTGCTACGTCGGCGTCGCGACGCACGACGAGTGGCTGATCGGGGAGTCGCTTGCCCGGATCTCGCAGCAGGGCCTCGGGCCGTTCGAGTACGAGCTCCAGATGCTGCTCGGCGTCCGCGAGGAACGGCGCGACGAGCTCGTCGCGGAGGGGCATCGCCTGCGCGTCTATGTCCCCTTCGGCGAGCACTGGTACGGGTACTCGGTGCGCCGGCTGCAGGAGAACCCGGCGATGGCAGGGACGATCGCGAAGGCGACGGCAGGGCGCGTCCTCCGTCTCGGCTCGCGATGATCTGGGCTCGCGCCGAGGGCTGTCGCGTCACGCTCGCCGACGGGCGCGAGCTGCTCGACCTGACGGGCGGCTTCGGCGTCGCGGCGCTGGGGCACCGCAATCCGCGCATCCTGGAGGCGTGGCGCGAGCAGGAGGTCGTCCACGCGCTCGGGGATCTGGCCGACGCCGAGGTGACGATGCGGTTGCGGAAGGCGCTGCCGCGGCCGGCGAAGCTCGGCGTGACCGGGGAGGACGCGGTCGAGATCGCGCTCCGGACGGCGCTGCTCGCGACGGGGCGGGCCGGCATCGTCGCGTTCGACGGCGCCTACCACGGCACCGGGCTGCTCGCACTCGCCGCGACGGGGTTCGAGCGGTTCCGCGAGCCGTTCGCGCCGTGGCTCCCCGGGCCGGTGCACCGATTCGCGTACGGCGAGGATCCCGGGCCGCTGCCCGAGGACGCCGGCTGCGTGATCGTCGAGCCTGTGCAGGGGAGGGCGGGTTCGCGCGTGCCGCGGGAGGGTTTCCTCGAGCTGCTCCGGAGCCGCTGTGACGAGGCCGGAGCCCTTCTTGTGGTCGACGCGATCTTTGCGGGGCTCGGCCGAGTCGGCGAGATGTGGCCGGGCGAGGAGGTCGCGGACGTGCTCTGCGTCGCCAAGGCCTTCGGCGGGGGGCTACCGCTCTCGGCCGCGCTCTTCTATCGCGACGGCCTGGAGGAGGTATGGCAACTCGGGCCGGAGGACGTCTACACGCACACGCACGTCGGGAATCCCATGGCCTGCGCCGCAGCGCTCGTCGTGCTCGAGGAGGTGCCGAAGCTGCTCGACCGCGTGCTCGTGACCGGCGAGCGCTTCGAACAGGCAGGCTGGCGCGGTCGCGGCCTCCTCCGCGCCCGCGGAGGGGACGCGGAAGAAGCGCTCGACCGCGGCGTGCTCGTCGTCCCGGCGGGGCTGGACGGCTCCCTGATCCAGGCGACCCCGCCGCTGACGATTACCGACGCCGAGCTCGACGAGGCGCTCGAGCGACTGCCCCGACCGGACTAGGCGCGGCGGGCGTAGAGGAGGAAGGTCGCCGGGATGCGGCGGTCGTGGCGGCGGCGGGCGGTGCCGCCGGGGTATTCCTCGAGCGCTTCGATGCGCAGGCCGGCGCGCACGAGCGCGCTCACGACCTGGCCGGTTCGCCAGAGCCGGTCCGGATCGGCCGGGTCGCGGAAGTAGTCGTTGCGCCAGTGGAGAAAGCCGTCGACGCAATCAGCGATCGGGTGGTCGTCGAAGACGAGCAGCTCACCGTGCTCCCGCAGGGCCGCCACGATCCCGGTAGCCCAGGCCGCGAGGTCGTCGAGGTGGCCGAGCACGCCTTCGCCGGAGTAGACGAGGTCGAACCGGTGGCGTCTCAGCTGCCGCGGTAGCGACTGCGGGTCTCCGTCCACCCAGAGGATCTTCGGCCACCGCTCGCGCGCCGTTTCGAGCGCTCCCGGCCGAGCATCGACTCCGGTCGCGACGGCTCCGAGCTCCGCAAGAGCGGCCGTCGCCTCGCCGGTTCCGCAGTGGAGGTGGAGGACGCGCTTTCCTTGCAGGTCTCCGAGCGTGCGCTGGACGATCGGCGGCAGCTCCACGGGCTCGGCGCGCCCCCGGTGCGCCGCGTCCCAGGCTCGGATGTTCTCCTCGGTCGGCTCCATCCGCGCGGGCCTACGCCCCGAGCGAGTAGCCGCCGTCCACCACGAGCGTCTGGCCGCAGATCATCGCCGCGTCCGGCGTGCAGAGGAAGGAGACGACCGCGGCGACGTCCTCCGGCTCGACCAGCCGTCCCGCCGGCGTCCGCTTCACCGTGGCCAGCATCTGCTCCTTGTTCGGGAACCAGTCGAGCGCCTCGGTGTCGACGACGCCCGCCGAGACGCAGTTGACGCGGATCCCCCGCGGCGCGAGGTCGAACGCGAGGTAGCGCACCACCGACTCGAGCGCCGCCTTCGAGGTGCCGACGAGGACGTAGTTCGGGAGGACGCGCTGCGAGCCGAGGCTCGAGATCGCGAGGATCGCAGAGCCTTCCTCCATCGCGGGCGCCGTCGCGCGCGCGAGGGAGAGCAAGGCGCGCGCGTTCGCGGCGAGCGTCCAGTCCCAGTGCTTGTCCTCGGTCTCGAGCGCCGGGCGGATCACGCCGGTGGCGGCGTTGTGGACTACGACCCGGTAGGGGCCGGGGGCGGCGAGTTCTTCGACGACCTTTGTCTCCGCGACGTTTCCTCGCACGAGCACTGCCTCGGCACCCGCCTCCCCGACGAGCGCCGCCGCCTCCTCGGCCGCGGTGTCGTTGCGCATGTAGCCGAGCACGGCACGGGAGGCCCCGTCGGCCACGAGCCGGAGCGCGATCGCGCGGCCGATCCCGCGCGTCCCCCCGGTGACGAGCACCGAGGCGCCTTCCAGGCTCATCGCCGAGGCAGCGGCTCGTCCGCCGTCGCGGAGCTCGGCAGCTCGCTCCAGCCTGGCCGCGTCTGCGCCTCGCGACGGCTGTCGGCCGCCTTCGAGGACGCGTGCCCGAGCCGGTCGAGCAGCTCCATCTTCGCCTCCGCGTAGTGCCGCACGGGGTGATCGTCGGGCAGGTCGAGCACGAGCTCCCGCACGCGCGCGCGGAGCTGGTAGGCGAAGTGCGGGGTCGCGGGCCCGACGAGCTCGTCGACGTCGGCGAAGGTCGGCTCCGGCATCGCAGCGGAGCGTAACGGAGGTACGTTCGAGAACGTGCGCCGAATCTCCCCCGTGGACGCGATGTTGCTCGGCGCCGTGCTGCTCTGGGCGCTCAACATCACCGTCACGAAGTACGTCCTCGAGCACGGCTGGCTGCCGCTCGCCTACGGGACCATCCGCTATTTCGCGGCCATCTCGATCTTCTGGATCTACACCTGGTGGCGCGAGCGCTCGTTCCGGATCGCGCGCGCCGACTGGCTCTACGTCGGCATCGCTGCGTTCATGATCTTCGTGAACCAGGTCTGCTTCGTCTACAGCCTCGAGTTCGCGCACGCGTCGACCGTGTCGCTCCTCTTCGGGACCATCCCGATGTTCGTGGGGCTGATCTCGGTCGTCTTGCTGCACGCGCACCTGGGTCGGCCGTTCTGGATCGGCACCGCGCTGACGCTGGCCGGCGTCGCGCTGATCGCGGCCGGCGCGGGCGGCGGGCTCGTCTCGGGCTGGAAGGGTGACCTGCTCTCGATCGCGCTCGCCATCACCTGGGCGAGCTACACGATCGCGATCGCGCCGCTGATGCGCCGCTACTCCCCGTACCGGATCAGCGCGGTCGTGCTCGCGCTCGGCTGGCTGCCGCTCGCCCTGGTGAGCATTCCGCAGATCGGACGCCAGGACTTCTCCTCCTTCTCGGGGACGGTCTGGCTCGGCTTCGCCTACGCCGTGATCGGGCCCCTCTTCCTCACCAACATCCTCTGGTTCACGGCCGTCGACCGGGTCGGCGCCCCGCGGGCGACGATCTTCAACAACATGCAGCCGTTCTTCGGCGTCCTCTTCGCGCTCCTGATCCTCTCGGAGTCCATCCACGGGCTCGAGATCGCCGGCGGCGCGCTCATCTTCGCGGGCATCGCGTACGAGCGGGTCGGGCGACAGCTGCCGTGGCACATGTCGCCGGCCGAGTGAGCAGCCCGCGCGTCTCGGTCCTGCTGCCGGTGCGGGACGAGGAGCCGTTTCTCGCGGACTGCCTCGACTCGCTCTCGGCGCAGACGCTCCCGGACTTCGAGGTGATCGCAGTCGACGACGGCTCGACCGACGCCACGCCCGCGATTCTGGAGGCGCACGCGCGCGCCGACTCCCGCTTCCGCGCCCTGCGGCAGGAGCCGACCGGGGTGGTTGCCGCCTCCGAGCGCGCGCGGGCCGAGGCTCGGGCGCCGCTGATCGCGCGCATGGACGCGGACGACGTCGCGCTGCCGGAGCGGCTCGAGCTGCAGGTCGCGGCGATCGAGGAGGAAGGGCTCGCGGCGGTCGGCGGCCGGGTCGAGTACTTCCCGCAGCCAACGGACGGCCTGCGGGCGTACGCGGGTTGGCTCAACTCCCTCGTCACGGTGGAGACGGCGCTGCGCGACGCCTGGATCGAGTGCCCGTTGCCCGGGCCCGGCCTGACTGCGCGGGCCGAGCTCTTTTCCTACCGCGACAATGGCTGGCCCGAGGACTACGACCTGGTGTTGCGGATCCGGGAGGGCGGCGGTCGCTTCCGCAACCTGAACGCGCTCGTCCTCCGCTGGCGCGACCACCCGCGACGGCTCACCCGCACGGACCCGGCGTACACGCTCGCCGCCTTCCGCCGCTGCAAGGTGCACTTCCTGCGCCGGACGCTCCTCGCGGACGGTCGCGCCGCAGTCGTCTGGGGCGCGGGGCCGACGGGGAAGGCGTTCGCGCGCGAGCTCCTCGCCCAGGGCACGCCGCTCGCCGCCTTCGTCGAGGTCGACCCCCGCAAGATCGGCAAGCAGATCCACGGCGCGCCGGCCGTTCCGGTCGAGCGCGCGGCCGACTTCCCGGGTGCGCTCGCGCTCGGCGCGGTGTCGGGAGCCGAGGGCAGAGCACGGGTGCGAGAGCTCGCTGCCGGGCTCGGTCTCGAAGAGGGAAAAGACTTCGTCGCCGTGGCCTAGAATCGATCCATGGCCGAAGACTTCATGCCCCTGCTCGGCTGGGATCACGTCGAGCTCTGGGTCGGCAACGCGAAGCAGGCCGCGTACTTCTACGAGCACGCGATGGGCTTCGCGCGAACCGCGTACGCAGGCCCGGAGACCGGAGTCCGCGATCGCGCCTCGTACGTACTCGAGCAGGGAGACGTCCGCTTCGTGGTCACGAGCGCCCTGCGGGAGGAGCACGAGATCACGAAGCACCATGCGCGCCACGGCGACGGCGTCCGCGACATCGCGCTCACCGTGCCCGACGCGACGCAGGCGTACCGCGAGGCGGTCTCGCGCGGCGCGCGCAGCGTGATGGAGCCGAAGCGCGACGAGGACGAGTTCGGCAGCGTCGAGCGCTCGGCTATCGCCACCTACGGCGACACGATCCACACCTTCGTCAACCGCGCCGACTACGGCGGCCCGTTCCTGCCCGGCTTCGTCTCGGTGTCGGAGAACGGCCACGCGAGTCCGGGCGTCGGCCTCCTCAACATCGACCACATCGTCGGCAACGTCGAGCTCGGACGGATGGACCACTGGGTCGAGTTCTACGAGCGCGTCTTCGGGATGACGAACATCCTCCACTTCGGCGACGAGCAGATCCAGACCGAGTACTCGGCCTTGATGTCCAAGGTCATGTCGGACGGGCAAGGGAAGATCAAGTTCCCGATCAACGAGCCGGCCGAGGGCAAGCGCAAGAGCCAGATCGAGGAGTACGTCGAGTTCTACGGCGGCGCCGGCGCGCAGCACATCGCACTCGCGAGCGGCGATATCGTCGGCACCGTCGACTCACTGAAGGAGCGCGGGCTCCTCTTCCTCGACACGCCGGACTCGTACTACGACGAGGCGCCGGGCCGTGTGGGCGAGATTGCGGAGGAGTGGCCGATCCTGCAGGAGCACAAGATCCTCGTCGACCGGGACGAGGACGGCTACCTGCTCCAGATCTTCACGAAGACGGCGCAGGACCGGCCGACGGTCTTCTTCGAGGTGATCGAGCGGCACGGCGCGACGACCTTCGGCGAGGGCAACTTCAAGGCCCTGTTCGAGGCGATCGAGCGCGAGCAGGCGCTGCGCGGCAACCTCTAGGGAGGCTTCACGGACCTCTTCGACGACGCGAGGGCTGCGAGCCGGCAGGCGCGCTCGCTGCGCAGCGTCGGGCACCGGCCGTTCCCGATCCCCGAGAGCCGCTGGACGCTCGGCCAGACCTGGGAGCACACGTTCTGGGCGCACTGGCCGGTCTCGACCCTCGACCTCCGCCAGCGGGTGCCCGACGAGCTCGAGATCGAGGAGCGCGACGGGACGGGCTGGCTCGGGATCCAGTTCTTTCGTGTGCGCGCGCTGCGGGCCCGCGGCGCTCTGCCTGTGCCGGGGATCTCGGCGTTCCTGCAGCTGAACGTCCGCACCTACGTCCGCGGCCCCGACGGCCTGCCAGGAGTCTGGTTCTTCAGCATCGACGCCTCGAGCCGGCTCGCCGCGCTCGGCGTGCGGCGCATCTACCACGTTCCCGCCTTCCACGCGCGCATGACGCTGGACCCCCTGGGCGAGTGGCAGGACGCCGAGTGCGTGCGGGTGGGGGAGCCGGGCCGCGTGTTCGCGGCGCGCTACCAGGCGACCGGTGAGACGTTCCATGCGGAGCCGGGCTCGCTCGAGTTCTTCCTCACCGAGCGGTACCGGCTCTTCGCCGCGGACTCTCGGGCCGAGATGCACCACGACCGTTGGCTGCTCACTCCTGCGGAGGCGGAGGTCGAGCTGGCCTCGATCGCGCCGTTCCAGCTGGGCGAGCCGCGGTGCTGCCACGTCGCGTTTCGCCAGGACGCGCTCATCTGGCCGCCCGAGCCGATCTGACGGCAGCCACCCGTACGCTTCCCGGCGTGGAGGCCCAGCGGAAAGCCGCCCTCTGGTCGGTGGTCGCGGCGCTCGCCCTGATCGCGCTCAAGCTCGGCACCGGCCTCGCGACCCACAGCCTCGGACTCATCTCTGAGGCGGCGCACTCCGGCACGGACCTCATTGCCGCGCTGCTCACGTTCTTCGCCGTCGGCGTTTCCGTCCGTCCCGCTGACCCCGGCCACCAGTACGGCCACGGGAAGGCCGAGCACCTCGCGGCCCTCGCCGAGGGCGCGATCCTCGTCGTCGCGAGCGTCTTCATCGTCTGGCAGGCGATCTCACGCCTCCTGAACGGCGGCACGTCGGTGCGTGCGACCTGGTACGCGTTCGTCGTCGTCGGGATCGTCATCTGCATCGACGTGTCCCGGACGACGGCCTCCTGGCGCGTGGCGCGCGCGTACTCGAGCCCCGCCCTCGCCTCGAACGCCGTCCACTTCGGCAGCGACCTCGGTGGCTCCCTCGCGGTGCTGTTCGGCCTGCTGCTCGTTCGGGAAGGTCACCCCGGTGCCGACTCGGTCGCGGCCCTCTTCGTCGCCGGGCTCGTCCTGATCGCGGCCGCCCGGCTGATGCGGCGCAACGTCGACGTGCTGATGGATCGCGCGCCGGCGGATGCCGAGGAAGCGGCGCGGCAGGCGATCGTCGGCGTGCGGCCGTCGGTGCAGTTGCGGCGGCTGCGCATGCGACAGGCCGCGGGACGGGTATTCGCGGACGTGGTGATCGGCATCGACTACGGCGCGGCGGTCGGCCAGGGGCACGCGGCGGCCGATGCCGTCGAGCGCGCGGTGCAGTCGGCCCTGCCCGAGGCCGACGTCGTCGTCCACGTCGAGCCGGTCGAGGAGGCCGACGCCGACGTGCGCGAGCGGGCGCACGCGGCCGCGCTCAACGTGCCTCGCGTGCGCGAAGTGCACAACGTCTCGGTCCTCGCCATCGACAGCGGCACCGAGCTCTCGCTCCATCTCAAGCTGCCCGGCAACCTTTCGCTGGAGGAGGCACACGCCATCGCCGAGCAGGTCGAACGGGCGATCGAGCGCGCGGTTCCGGAGGTGGCGTCGGTGCGGACGCATCTCGAGCCCCTCGGCGAAGAGGCCGCCGGCACCGAGGTCGCAGGCGACGCCGCGACGGTGCGCCGCATCGTCCGCGCCGAGCTGGGTGTCGACCCGTCCGAGCTGCGCTTCGTCGACACCGACGAGGGTCTCGTGGCCTACCTGACGCTGCAGCTCGGCTCCGACACCCTCGCTGCCGCGCACGCCGACGCGAGCCGGATCGAGGAGCTGATCCGCCGCGAGCGGCCCGAGATCGCCGACGTCGTCGTGCACACCGAGCCTCGATGAGGCTCTGCATGTTCTCGCCGCGCGATCAGGATCTAGAGCGCGGCTGGCCGGGGCGGGTCGACGGGGAGACGGTGATCCAGCTCGCGGCGCAGACGCTGCAAGCGTTTTTCGCCGGCGGCGGGACCGCGCGCGAGCATGAGGAGTACCAACTCGCCGACGTCCTCCTTCGTGCGCCGGTGCTCCATCCGCCGTCGGTGCGGATCTTCGACGACGCGGGCGACTTCGTGTTCGCGAATCCGGCCGCGATCAAGGCGGCGGACGAGGAGCCGGCGCTACCCGCCGCCGAGCGTGTGGAGCATGTGGCGGCGATCATCGGCGCGGACGGCGCCATCGGCGGCTTCACGCCGCTCGTCGAGTGGGTCGCACCGCAGTTGCAGGGCGCGAAGCAGCGCGACTTCGCGCTCACGCTCGGGCCGTTCGTCACGACACCGGACGAGGGCGCGCCTGCCGGCGTGGACTGGGAACGGCTCGTCGCCCACGCGGCCGAGAACACGACGCTCTATCCCGGGGACCTGATCGTCCGGTGAGGGTCGCGGTCGTCGGGGCGGGAGTCATGGGCTGCGCCACCGTGTGGGCCCTGCAGGAGCGTGGGGCCGAGGTGTCGTTGCACGAGCAGTTCGAACTCGACCACGCCCGCGGCTCGAGCCACGGCCGCACGCGGATCTTCCGCCTCGCGTATCCCGAGCCGTCCTGGGTTCGCTTCGCGCAGGAGGCGCACGCCGGCTGGCGGGAGCTCGACCCTGACCTGCTCGGCCTCTACGGGCTGATCGAGCTCGTCGCCGACTCCGCGCTGACGTCGGCGCGCGCGCTCGACGAGTGCCGTGTCGAGTATCGCGCGCTCGGCAAGGACGAGGTGCGCGAGCACGGCGCGAACCTGCCCGACGGGTGGTCGGCCCTGTACGTCCCGGACGCGGGCGTCGTATTCGCCGACCGTGCGCGCCATGCGTTCCTCGAGGCCGCCGGCGTCGACGTCGAGACGAACCGCCGCATCGAGTCGACCGACGAGCTCGACGCGGATGTCGTCGTGGTCACGGCCGGCTCGTGGGTCCTGGACTTCTTCCCCGATCTGCCGGTGAGCGTGACGCGAGAGACGGTCGCCTACTTCAGGCGCGAAGGTCCGCCGCCGCCCTCGATCGTCGACCTCAATGTCCAGAGCGGCGGCCACGGGATGTACTCGCTCTTCGATCCGGTGCACGGGCTGAAGGCCGGCGCGCACCACGCCGGCGCCGAGTCCGATCCCGGCACCGAGGCGCCGCCCGACCCCGCGATCGTCGACCGCATCGCCGCCTGGGTCCGCGAGCGCTTCCCCGACGTCGATCCCGAGCCCGTCGACGCGCAGACGTGTCTCTACACGACGACCGCCGACGAACAGTTCGTCCTCGAGCGCCGCGGCCGGGTCGTCGTCGGCTCGGCGTGCTCGGGACACGGCTTCAAGTTCGCGCCCGCGGTCGGCCGCCGCCTCGCTGCGCTGGCGCTGGACTGAGCAGAGGGCGCAGCCGGAGCGACGCGGCAGTGTCGACGATGAGGCCCGTCACCGGATTCCCCTCGTCGGTCGCTCCTCCGACCGTGCCCCATCTGCGTGCCCGCTGCGAGCCCGACGTCCGAGAGCGGCGCGTCGACCTCGATCCGGCCGTTCGGCGCGGTGACGAAGCTGCCCGACAGAGCCTCGGAGGCTGCCCGGACTAAGCTATGAGCGATGCCCTTCTACCAGCGCCTCGGCGATGTTCCGCGCAAGCGTCACGTCCAGTTCCGGGAGAACGGGACGCTCCTCACCGAGGAGGTGATGGGCCTCGAGGGCTTCACCGGGAACGAGTCGATCCTGTACCACCTGCAGTCGCCCTGCCGCGTGATGGAGCTCGGCGGCTTCGAGCCGATCGAGCGCGAGGAGTGGGTGCCCGAGGAGCACGCGCACCGGCACTTCACGACGTTCGACACCGAGCCCGACGGGGACGAGATCACGGGCCGGCGCCTGCTGATGTGGAACGACGACGTCGAGATCTCGCTCTGCCGCCCGTCCGGCTCGATGGACTACTTCTTCCGCAACGGCGAGGGCGACGAGGTCATCTTCGTCCACGAGGGCTCCGGCACGCTCGAGACGATCTTCGGCGACCTCCCGTACAAGGACGGGGACTACGTAGTCGTCCCGCGTGGCACGACCTACCGCTTCAAGCCCGAAGGCCCCCAGCGGTACCTCGTGTTCGAGACGCCGGGGCTGATCGAGATCCCGCGCCGCTACCGGAACCAGTACGGGCAGTTGATCGAGGGCGCGCCGTATTACCACCGCGACATCCATCCGCCGACCGAGCTGCACACGGTGCGCGAGCGCGGCGAATACCCCGTCAAGGTGCGCGTACGCGGCGGCTACCAGACCTACGTGGTCGACTACCACCCGTTCGACGTCGTGGGCTGGGACGGCTACCTCTATCCGTGGACGTTCTCGATCCACGACTTCGAGCCGATCACCGGCCGCATCCACCAGCCGCCGCCGTCGCACCAGACGTTCGCCGGCCAGAACTTCGTGATCTGCTCCTTCTGTCCGCGCAAGCTCGATTTCGACCCGCTCGCGGTGCCGATCCCGTACCACCACTCGAACCTGCAGTCGGAGGAGATGATCTATTACGTCTCGGGCAACTTCGGCTCGCGGAAGGGTGTCAAGGTCGGCTCGATCACGCTGCATCCGTCGGGCCTGCCGCACGGCCCGCAGCCCGGGCTGGCCGAGAAGGCGATCGGGATGCACGAGACGCACGAGCTCGCCGTGATGTGCGACACGTTCCATCCGCTCAAGCTCTCGGGCTTTGCGCGTGACCTCGACGACGGGACGTACTGGCGCTCGTGGTATGCGAACGCGCAGAACGGCGACCAGCCCGAGGGCGCCGACGCATCCGGCGCCGGGCTGACCTCGCACCTGTAGCGCTGCTGCTGCCCGTCCCGCAGCCGTTCTCGCTCGAGCTGACGACCGCACGGTTCCGCGCCTTCGGGCTCGACCGCGCGACGGTCTGGGAGGACAAGGCGCTGTTTCGCGCCGTCCAGGGGCGAGAGGTGCGGATCGCGGCGGCCGACGGCGGCGTGGAAGTCGAGCCGCTCGACGCTGGGACGGAAGCGGTGGTGCGGAAGGTGCTCGGCTTCGAGTTCGACCTCGTCGCCTTCTCCGCGTGGGCGGCCGGAGAGGAGCTGCTGGCTCCGCTCGTCCTACGCTTCGCCGGCTTCCGGCCGACGCTTGCGCCGGACCCGTTCGAGATGCTCGTCGGCGCCATCACGGCGCAGCAGGTGTCGCTCTTTGCGGCCCTGGCGATCCGCAACCGGCTCGTCGAGCGGTTCGGCGAGCGGGTGGGCCGCGTGTGGGCATTCCCGACGCGGGAGCGGCTCGCGGCGGCGTCCGAGGAGGAGCTGTTCGCGCTCGGCTTCTCGAGGCGCAAGGCGGAGTACGTGATCGGGCTCGCGCGCTCCGATCTCGACCTCGCCGAGCTCGCGCTCCTCCCCGACGACGAGGTGAAGGCCGCGCTGACGGCGCTCCGCGGTCTGGGCGAGTGGACGGCGGACTGGTTCCTCGCGCGACACCTCGGCCGCCCGCGTGCCTGGCCGGCCGGCGACCTCGCCCTGCGCAAGGCTGTGCGCGGGATCTATGGTGATGTCGACGTCCGCGCGACGGGCGCACGCTTCGAGCCGTTCCAGAACCTGACTGCGCACTACCTCCTCGCCCAGTACCTGACGCCGTGATCCGAGCCGCGACCGCCGACGACCTGCCTCTCGTGCGCGAGCTGTGGCAGGAGTTCAACGCCGAGATTCCTGACGAGCCGTGGCGCGAGGATGACCTGGCCGAGGATCTCGATTGGCTCGAACAGGCGATTCGGGACGAGATCGTGATGCTCTCGGACGAAGACGCGCTGGCAGTGGCGCGGCGGAAAGGAGAGAAGCTCGGCTTCCTCGAGGTCGTCTACGTTCGGCCGGCCGCGCGGCGGAGTGGTCTCGCGAGCGAGCTGATCCGCGAGGTTGCGACACGCCTGCACGAGCTCGGCGCGGAGATGCTCGAGCTCGAGGTGCTTGCCTCGAACGCCGAGGCGCGGGCGATCTACGAGCGCTGGGGCTTCAAGCCGGTCGAGCTGACGCTCGGTGCTCCGCTGGCCGAGCTCCACCAGCGCCTCGCCCCGGCCGCGGGGCCCACCTTCGGCTTCATCCACGTCCAGACCGACGACGTGGAGAAGGTGAAGCGGGACGCCGCGAAGGTGCTTCGCCACGAGGCGGCCGTCGAGGTCGAGGGAAACTGGGTGCGTGTGCGCTCCGATGTGACCGACGCCGACCCGGCACGGCTGAAGTCGCTCGCACGGGAGCTCTCGTATACGAGCGGCGGGGTCGTCCTCTCGCTCGGCATCGAGCGCGGCGTCGTCGTCCGCTACGACCTCTTCGACAAGGGCGCCGACGTCGACGAGTACATGTCCGTTCCGGAGTTCTACGGGCCGCTGCCGCCGGGAGACACGTACGCGCTCGGAGCGAACGCGACGGTGGTCGGGCGACTGACCGGCGCTGACCCGAAGCGCGTGCGCGAGGTGGCGCGCACCGCTGCCTCGCCCGCAGAGCTGCCGCCCGCCCAGGAGCTGTACGAACAGATCGCAACCGTGATGGGGGTGCAACCGTGATCACGCTCTACAACGCTGCGCGCTGTCCCTACGCCGCGCGAGCCCGGATCGTCCTCGCCGAGAAGTGCCTCGACGTCGAGACCGTCGAGATCGACCTCTCCGACCGGCCTGCCTGGCTGTACGAGAAGAATCCGGCCGGACGGGTGCCGGTGATCGAGGAGGACGGCGGCGATCCACTGCCCGAGTCCACCGTGATCATGGAGTTCCTCGAGGAGCGTTATCCCGAGCCGGCGCTGCTGCCGGCGGATCCCGCCGACCGCGCCGCGGTCCGGCTCCTCATCTTCCGCGACAAGGACCTGACCGATCCGTACTACGCGCTGCGGCGCGGGGAGGACGGGGCAGCGGAGCAGCTCGACGCCGCGCTCGCGAAGCTCGACGTGCGGCTCTACGACCGCGACTACCTCGGCGGAGCGGAGTACGGCCTTGCCGACATCGCTCTCGTGCCCTGGGTGCTCCGCACGCGGGACATGCTCGGCGTGGAGCTCAGCGGCTACCCGTCCCTCGGCGCCTGGCTTGCACGGCTCGAGGAGCGGCCGGCGATCGCGGCCGAAGCCGGAGTCGTGGCCGCGCTGTGAGGGCGGTCGTCGACTCCGCCTGGCTCGCCGAGCATCTCGGCGACGACGATCTCGTCGTCGGCGACGTCCGCGGCCCGAACGCGCACATGCGCGGGCACATCCCGGGCTCGCGGCCGCTCGTGCTCGGCTCGCCGCCGCCGGCCGCGGACGAGGAGTCGGCGCGCGCGCTCGCGCAGGAGATTGCGCTGCGCCTGCGGCGGCACGGGATCACCGGTCGCGAGCGCCTAGTGCTCGTCGACCGCGGCGACGGTGTCGGCGCGATGCCGGCGGCGCAGATGGCCGAGCTCGCGGGGCATCCGCAGGTGGCGATCCTCCTCGGCGGCGTGGCGGGCTGGGAGGGCGAGCTCGAGGAGGGTGCGGTCGAGCTCGACCACGTCCGGGAGGTGGAGGCCGAGCTCCAGGCGAATCCGCAGGCATTCCCGACGCGGCAGGAGCTCGCGAACAGGCTCGAAGATGCGACGTTGACGATCCTCGACGTGCGGACCCCGGACGAGTACACCGGCCGCCGCGGCAACCAGTGCGACCCGCGCCAGGGCCACATCCCGGGAGCGCGCAATCTCGACGTCGGCCACCTCTTCGAGGGGCCGGGCCGGCCGACATCGGCCGACCGGATCCGCGAGCTCGTCAGCCTGCCGGAGGGGGCGGAGATCGTCGCCTACTGCCACTCCGGCTCGCGGTCCGCCCTGGCGACCTTGGCGCTCCGCGCAGCGGGTTACGACGCGCGCAACTACGCCGGCTCCTGGCACGAGTGGAGCCGCCACGACGAGCTGCCGCTCGAGCGCTGAGCTACTCCTCGGGCTCCGGCGCGGGCTCGTCCCAGGGACGCTGCTCGCCGGCCGTGCGCAGCGCCAGGAGAGCGACGGCGGTCTCGACGACCCCGGCGATCAGGGCCAGGTAAAGGCCGTAGCTCGGCCCGACGCTGTAGCTGAAGTCCACGCCGCTGGCGTGGTACCTGGGCAAGGTCGCCCAGCGAGTGATCACGAGCACCAGCCCGAGCGCGGCGAGGCCGGCGACGATTGCCGACGGGCCGGCGTTGGCTCCTGAGAGCAGGGAGCCTCCGGTCCGGCGAAACAGCACGAGAACACCGGCCGCGGTGAGGAGCAACGCTCCCGCAGAGCCGGCGAAGCCGCCGCTCCCCGAGACGCTGATCTCCCCGATCGTGACGCCGTACCAGGGGAGGAAGAGCGTGATGAAGGCAACCGCCGCGGCTCCCACGATCACGCGATCCAGCGTGTTGAGCTGCTTCATCCGCGCGCCATTTTCTCAGGAGAGCGCGATCAGCGCGACCCCGCCGGCGACGGCTGCGGCTCCTGCGAGCCGCTCGATTCCCACACGCTCGCGGAGGAACGTGCCCGCGAGGAGCGCCGCGAGCACGACGCTCGTCTCGCGCACCGCGGCGACCTGCGGCGCCGGCGCGAGGCGGAGCGCGGCGAGGACGAGCGCGTACGCCCCGAAGGACGCGACGGCTGTCACCGCGGTCGAGGGCGTCAGCTGCGCTCGAAGCGCCTCCGTGCCGCGCCGCGCGGCGACGACGGGCAGCGCGACGAGGCCGACCGGAATCAGGACGAGCTCGAGGTACGGCAGCGAACCGGCGTGCCTGAGCCCTTCCTTGTCCACCAGCGTATAGCCCGCGATTGCGCACCCGATTGCGAGCGCGACGAGCACGCCCTCGACTCCGCTCCGGACGCCGCGCACGAGCACGACTCCGACGGCAACGAGGCAGACGCCGGCCGCGGCTCCCGCCGAGACGTCGCGGCCCAGGACGACGACCGTCCCCAACAGCACCAGCACGGGGGCGGAGCCTCGCGAGACCGGGTAGACGACCGAGAGCTCCCGCCGGCGGTAGGCGGCGATGAGCAGCGCGAAGTACACGCCCTCGAGGGCGGCCGACGCGGCGACGTACGGCGCGACCGCCCACGACACCGACCACGTCGCGGCCGCAACCGGCGCGAAGATCAGGATCGACAGCCCGAGAACGGCGGCGAAACGCGCTTCGACGTCCTCCGACCCGCGCAACAGGACGTTCCAGCCTGCGTGGAGGACGGCTGCCGCGAGGACGAGCGCGAACGCCTCAGGCGGCACGCAGTCGCTCGGCCGCGGCGAGGAACGAGCGGCAAAGGCGGCGCCCGAGCTCGTTCCAGTCCCCGATCCGCTCGCGTGTCTCGGCCAGCATCCGCTCGGGATCGGGCGGCGGGTCGCTCGCGTCGCCGATCCAGCGGCCGAGCTGCGGCTCCGTCACCTCGGGGTGGAACTGGACGCCCCAGCACCGCTCGCCGAGCCGGAACGCCTGCAGCGACGCGGCGCTGTGCGCGAGCGCGACCGCTCCCTCCGGCAGGTCGTGCGCGTACTGGTGCCAGAGCAGTCCCTCGAACTGCGAGGGCAGGGCCGAGAAGACCGGGTCCGCCGCGCCCGCTCCGGTCAGCTCGACCTCGCCCCAGCCGATCTCGGGGACTGGCAGCCGCCCGACCCAGGCGCCTGCCGCCTGCGCGAGGAGCTCCGAGCCGAGGCAGATTCCGAGCGTCGGTCGTGGCCTCTCGATTAGCCCGCGGAGCCAGTCCCGCTCGTCGCTGAGCCACGGATACAGGTCGTCCTGGTCGGGATGCTGGAAACCGCCGAAGACGAGCACCGCGTCGTAGGCGTCGAGCGGCGGCGGAGCACCCTGCTCGAAGCTCCACTCGTCGAGCTGGTGGCCCGCCTCGGTGACGAGCGGCCCGAACAGCTCCATCCCCGCGTCGCCGTCGTGCGTGATCGAGAGGACGTTCACCGCTGGCACCCTACGTTCCGCCGCTGGCCGTGATCCTGTTCACATCGAGCAGCCGCCGCAGCTGCTGCGCGTTCGTCGCGGCTTGCGAGACGCGCCCGAGCGGATTCTCGGGATCCTCGGACGAGGCGTTGTTGTTGAAGAAGGCGTAGGCCTGCTCCGACTGGCCGGCGAGCTCCCGCAGCGGCCCGACCCACTCCTCGAGCTCGTCGTCGGAGTAGAGGTAGTCGAAGCGCTCCGCAGCCGACCCGCCGCGCTTGTTCCACGTTCCGAGGTTGCGCCCGTGAAAGCGGACGTACGCGGTCGGCGCAGTCGTCGCGACCACGGTGGGGACGAGGTTCTTCGCCGTGTCCGAGCGCGGGGCGTCGACCACGACATAGCCGGCGCCGATTCGCTCGAGGAAGGCGAGGCTCGCGGCCCGGTTCTCGTCGTCCAGCCACGAGCGGTGGCGGAACTCGACCAGCATCTCGTCTCCGCCGAGCTGCTCGCGCGCCCACTCGAGGTACTCGTGCGAAGTGTCCTTGTAGACGACGTAGGGCGGCAGCTGGAAGAGAAGCCCGCCGAGCTTGCCGGCCGCCCGCAGTGGCTCGAGCGCCTCGAGGAAGCGGCGGAAGATCTCGCCGCGGAGCTCGCGCGGCGGCCGGTCGACGCGTCCGCGCTCGTCCACGGGCATCTCGGTCCGCAAATCCTCCGGGATCGTTTCGGCCTTGACCGGATGCCGGGTCATGAGACCGAACGCCTTGACGTGCATCGTGAAGCCGTCCGGCGTCCGCTCGGCCCAGCCCTGCACCATCGACTCGCTCGGCAGCCGGTAGTAGGTGGAGTCGACCTCGACCGTGTCGAAGTGCTGGGCGTACCAGGCCAGCCGCTCCTTCGCGGGCAGCTTCGGCGGATAGAAGTACTTCGAGAGCGCCTCGTCGGCCCACGAACAGGTGCCGATTCGAATCGTCGCCGCCATCCGGCGGACGCTACCTCTCTACCGCGAGACGGCGCGCTTCAGGATGGAGAGCTTCAGGGTGGCGCTGCCGACAACGATCGAGGCTCCGTGCGGCGGAAGGCTCGCGTAGATCGGGACGCCGACGTGGTTCACGTCGTCCGCCGAGGTTGCTCCGAGCTTGACGACGAGCTTCTTGCCGCGCGGCATGCGCACGGCCTGGTTCATCAGGGAGATCTTCACGATGCCGGAGGAGGACTTGATCGCTGCGGCTCCCTCGGTCACGACCGTCTTGCTCCCCTTCACCGAGACCGTGGCCACGAGATGCGTCCAGCTGGTTGCGCCCGAGTAGTGCACGGTGACGGAGCCGCCGCCGAACGTCTCGTGCGGTCCGCCGGTCAGGCGCGCCGAGCGCGTCGCAAAGGCGCCTCCGCCGAGCTTCTTCTTGCCGGGGAGGTTGACGCTCACTTTCCGGGTGGCCGGCAGCTTCTTGAAGACCGTCGGCTGGCCGTCGAAGGGATCGTGGGCGAGCTCGACGCCGCCCGCGATTCCCGCTGCCGGGCCGAGGTAGTTCTCGAACCAGACGACGGCCTCCGTGAAGTAGACGGCCTCCTCGCCGGTCGGGTTCTTGGCAGGGGCGTGGCCGAGGTCGCCGAGGTAGAGGCGCTTCGGGCCGGCCAGAAGCTTCCACGCTGCGATCGCCTGATCCATGTCGAAGAAGAAGTCGCGCCGTCCCTGCAGAAGGAGCGTCGGCACCGTCAGCGAGTGGAGCCGCGCGCGCGAGGAACGGGCCGCCTCGGTGCTTGTCACCGCCGGCGTCACCGTGCCCGACAACAGCGTTTGTGCGGCCTGGGCGAGCACCGGATCCCAGTTCGCGAGCGGCACGGTCCGGGAGAGAAGTGCGATCATTCCGGTCTTCGGTACCCCGCCGGGATCGAGTGCACTTCTCAGATCCGTCCAGCTGACCGCCGGCACGATCGCCTTGAACGGAACCCCGGCTACCGCCGCGTTCCACACCTCGCCGCCGCCGAGCGACAGGCCGAGCGCTCCGATCCGGGTGTTCGAGACGTCGCTCCTGGCGGCGAACCAGGAGAAGAGGTTCTGCGCGTCCTGCACGTCCCGCGGTCCGTCGAGCCCGAACTTGCCCCCGGACGCGCCGGTGCCGCGAGCGTCGCAGGCGAGCGCCGCGAACCCGAGTTGGGTCAGCGCGGTGCCGATCGGCTTCATATCCGCGTGCGACTGTCCGAGCCCGTGGAAGACGATCACTCCGGGCCAGCCGCCGGCCGGCGCGCTGCCGCTCGGGATGCTGTAGGCGCACGCCAGCGGCGTCGCGTCGGAGGCGTGGATCGTGACCTCGGTCCAGCCCGAAGCGGCCGAAGCGCCCCCGGCGCATACGAGCGAGGCGGCGAGGACGGCGACGGCGACCCGGACCCGACCCACGAGCCGCACGCTAGCGCGCCTTTACGATGCGCGCCATGGACTCGCGGCCCATCGGCGTCTTCGATTCGGGCGTGGGAGGGCTGACCGTCCTCCACGAGTGCCTCGTCACGATGCCGCACGAGGACTTCGTCTACCTCGGCGACCACGCTCGCCTCCCGTACGGGCCGCGGCCGCTGGACGAGATCCGCCGCTTCTCGCGCGAGATCGGCGCCTATCTCTCCCGTCAGGACGTGAAGCTCATCCTCGTCGCGTGCAACGCCGCGACCTCGGCCGCGCTGCCGCGGCTGCAGGAGGAGCTGGCGGTGCCGGTCGTCGGCGTCCTCACGCCGGAGGCGCATGCCGCCGTGCAGGCCACGCGAAACCGGCGTGTCGGCCTGCTCGCGACCGCGGCGACCGTGGAGGCAGGACGCTACGGCGAGCTGGTCCACGCGCTCGACGCCGGGATCTCCTTCCATCAGGTCGCCTGCCCGGCGCTCGTCCCGCTGATCGAGGGCGACGATCCGTACGGCGAGGAGACGGAGCGCGCCGTGCGTGAGTACGCGGCGCCACTGCAGGCGGAGCGGGTGGACACCGTGATCCTCGGCTGCACGCACTACCCGCTGATCCGCAAGATCTTCGAGCGGGTCTTCGGCCGCGACGTGACCCTCGTCTTCTCGGCGGAGGAAACCGCCCGCGAGGTGGCCGAGACGCTCGCGCGCAAGGGCGTCGAGAACGAGCGCGACCGTGTGGGTAACTACCGCTTCCTCACGACGGGCGACCCCGAGGCCTTCCGAGAGCTCGGCCGCCGCTTCCTCCAGCTGCCGGTCCGCGAGGTCGAGCACGTCACAGTGGCGACGCTGGAAGGGGCCGCGGCGTGAGTGCGCGCGAGGGCGGCCGCAAGCCCGACCAGCTCCGCGCGATCTCGTTCGAGCCCGACTATCTCGAGAACCCGCACGGCTCCGTCGTCATCACGCAAGGGCGGACGAAGGTGCTCTGCACGGCCATGGTCGAGGAGGAGATTCCGCGCTGGCTGCGCGGCCAGGGACGTGGCTGGATCACGGCGGAGTACTCGCTCCTGCCGGCCTCCACGGGAGAGCGCGTCCAGCGCGAGGCCGCGCGCGGCAAGCAGCAGGGGCGGACGGTCGAGATCCAGCGGCTGATCGGCCGGGCGATTCGCGCGGTCGCCGACTTCGAGGCGCTCGGTGAGCGCACGCTGTGGCTCGACTGCGACGTTCTCCAGGCCGATGGCGGCACGCGCTGCGCGGCGATCTGCGGTGCCTACGTGGCCGCGATGCGGGCGCTCGACCGGTTCGGCCTCTCGCGCACGTTCCGCGACTCGGTCGCGGCCGTCTCGGTCGGTGTTGTCCAAGGAACGCCGCTGCTCGACCTCGACTACTCCGAGGATTCGAGCGCAGACACGGACATGAACGTCGTGATGACCGGCGACGGTCGGCTCGTCGAGGTGCAGGCGACGGCCGAGCGCGACCCGTTCGCGCGCGAGACGCTGGACGAGCTGCTCGGGCTCGCTGCGGCCGGGATCGGCGAGATCGCGACGCTGCAGGCAGAGGCAGTCGCGCGTGAGCTCCCTTAGTGTCGTCGCCACGCCGACGATCGGCTGGCCGGAGGTGCTGCTCCGCCTGTTCGTCGCGGCGGCGCTCGGCGGCGCGATCGGCCTCGAGCGCGAGCTTCGCGAACGGCAAGCCGGACTGCGCACCCACCTCGTCGTCTGCGTCGGCTCGGCGCTCTTCACGCTCGTCTCCGCCTACGGCTTCGCCGACTTCGGCGGCAGGGTCGATCCGACCCGGATCGCGGCCCAGATCGTGACCGGGATCGGCTTCCTCGGAGCCGGTGCCATCATCCGGCAGGGCCTCTCGGTGCGCGGGCTCACGACCGCCGCCACGCTCTGGCTCGTCGCCGCGATCGGGATGGCCGCGGGCGCCGGCTACTGGGACGCTGCGCTGATCGCCACCTTCGGAGCGCTGCTCACGCTCGGCCCGCTCCGCGTCGTCGCCTACCGCGTCCTCAACCGGTTCCACCCGGCGGTCGACCGATTGCTGGTCGAGATCCCGGCCGGCGGCAGTCCCGTTCCGATCATCGACGCGATCGAGCAGCAAGGAGGCCGCGTCGTCTCGCTCGACGTGGCGCAGGAGGGCGATCGGCGCTCCATCGCCGTCGACGTCGAGCTCGCGGCCGGCTCGGCTCCGTCGGTCGTCGCGGGTGTCTCCGAGGTCGACGGCGTGCTCGAGGTGCGGTGGATGGAGTAGTGCGGGCGGTTCTGTGCTCGCGTAATGCGCACAAGGCGCGGGAGCTCGAGCGGCTCCTGCCGGGCTGGACGATCGAGCCGCTCGACCGCGACGACTACCCGCCCGAGACCGGCGCCACCTACTACGAGAACGCGGCGCTCAAGGCCGCGTTCGGGCGCGAACACGAGTTGGGCTGGATCCTCGCAGAGGACTCGGGCCTCGAGGTGGCCGCGCTCGACGGCCGCCCCGGTGTCCTGTCGGCCCGCTACGCACCGGAAGGAGCCCCCGCGGTGGCGAAGCTCCTCGGTGAGCTCGAGGGCGTGGAGGAGCGCGGCGCGCGCTACGTCTCTGAGCTCGTCCTCCTCGCGCCGGACGGACGGGAGCTGCGCGGCACCGGGACGCTCGAGGGGCGGATTTCCCGCGAGCCGGCGGGAACCGAAGGTTTCGGCTACGACCCGATCTTCGTCCCGGAGGGCGAGGAGCGAACCGTCGCAGAGCTCGGCGACCGCTGGAAGGCCGAGAACTCCCATCGTGCGCGGGCAGCTCGCGCGCTGGCCAGGGCGCTTCCACCCGGTTGATGGGCACCACCGCGCCCTCGGCCCGATCCTTGACGTTCCCGTGGGATCAGTGGAAGATTCGGCGAGCTTGTTCTGCTGAACGCCAAGGTTTCCTCGTGAGCTTGTCTACGTCGAGACATACAGCCCTCGGCATCGGTCACGGCTCGCGGATCATCTGGGTGCCGCGGAGGGCGTGACGGCGCCGGCGACCCGCGAGCGCGGCTACATGCCGCAGCTCGACGCGCTTCGATTCTTCGCCGTGCTCGGGGTGGTCGTCGTCCACAACTGGCAGCCGTCCTCGCATACGTTCATCGTCGGGTGGTTCGACTGGGGCACCCTCGGCGTCAGGCTCTTCTTCGTCCTGAGCGGATTTCTCATCACGGGCATCCTGATCGACGGGCGCGAGCTCGCTCCGCATGATTCGCGCCGCCGTCTGGTGTTCATGCGCCAGTTCTACGCGCGGCGCTTTCTGAGGATCTTCCCGGTCTACTACGCGGTGCTCTTCGTTCTGCTCATCGCGGGCGTCGGACAGATTCGGCAGATCTGGCCGTGGTTGTTCAGTTATGGCACGAACGTCTATGTCTGGCATTACCTCGCGTATCCATACGCGGTGCCGCACTTCTGGACGCTCGCGATCGAGGAGCAGTTCTATCTCCTCTGGCCGTTCGTCCTCCTCTTTCTCCCTCGCAGATGGCTCATGCCGTTCCTCCTGGCCCTCTGCGCCCTCGGGGTCGGGTGGCGTCTGTGGGCGTCTTTCACTACGCACAGCACGACTGGAGTGCTGCCTTCACCTCTACGCCAGGGAATGTGGACTTTCTCGCCATCGGTGCCGTGCTGGCGCTCGTCGCCCACGCCGATCACGAGGGGGTTCTCCCGCGGCGCCTGGCCCGCGTGGCGCTTCCGGTCGGCCTGGCCGTCTACGCCCTCTTGTTCTGGCTGAAGCACTCGTATGACCAACACGCGCCGATCGCGATCGAGAACACCGGCGCCGCACTCGTGTTTTGCTGGCTGATCGGAACCGCGAGTGTCGGGTTCACCGGAGCTTTCGGCCGCCTCCTCGAATGGGGCCCGATCGTGTACCTCGGAAAGATCAGCTACGGCATCTACATCTACCACTTCCTCGTGCCGGTGGCGATCGCCGCCGCCGCGACGCACTTCGGCAGGGGGTACACGAACGCCGGATTCCCCAACTTCGTGGTGACATCGCTCATCACGGTCGCGATCTCCGCGCTCTCCTGGAGGTTCTTCGAACGACCGATCAACGGGCTCAAGCGGCACTTCCGCTACGAAAGCGCTGCGACCAGTGGGATGACCGACCAAGCGCCGGTCACGCCGTCGCCCCCGGCATCTCCCGAGCCGCAGCGGAGCTGAGTGAGCCCGCTACGCGGGATCAGGCGGATCGAGGGAACTACGCGGGTGGCGGCTCCTCGCGTCCCCCGACCGGCACCGACGTAGGCACCTCGAGGCGGCGCTCGCGCCACCACCAGTTGAGCTCCCCGCCGAAGACGATCACGTTCGCCATCACGTACATCCAGAGGAGGAGGATCGCCGGGCCGCCCAGCGTTCGCAGCGTCACGTTGATGTCGGCGAAGCGCACGAAGAACGGCAGCACCTGGAACGACGCCTCCAGCACGAGCGCGCCGAGCACGGCGCCCGGCAGCGCCTCCTCCCAGGCCACGTCGGTGTTCGGCAGCCAGTGGTAGATGACGAGGAGAAAGAGGAACACGCCGACCAGCGACGTGCCGATCGAGACGATGTAGGCGAGCGCAGGGCTGCGGGCGAACGTTCCGAGGTTGTGCTTCAGGAAGTCGACGCCCAGGAAGCCGACGACGAGGCTGACGAAGAGCGTGGTCAGCACGCTCGCCGTCAGCGCGGCCGCGATCCCCTTGCCGTGCAGGAAGCGCCGGTTCGGCAGCCCGTAGACGATGTTGAGCGCCGACTCGAGCGCGCTGAAGAGCGAGAGCGACGACCAGAGCAGGCCGATGCCGCCGATGATCCCGAGCGCGGCCGCGTTCTTCTGGACGCGCACCGCGAGCGTGACGATGCTCTCGATCGACGTGCCCGGGAATGCGTGTTCGAGCTCCTTGACGAAGAAGTCGGATGCCTGCGCGCGGTCCGCGAGGCCGAACAGCGCGAGCGCCAGGAACACGAGCGGCACGAACGACAGGAGCGCGAAGTAGGCCACCATCGCCGCGAGGTGGGTGCCGCGATCGGCGAAGAACTTGTGCACGAGGTGGCGCCGACGGATGCGCACGGGATCAGAGTCTGCACCTTGCTACCGTCGGAGCGATGGACGCGGCAGCTGCTCTCGCCGATCTCGTCGAGATCTCGCCGCCGATCGAGGCGGCCGCCGTGGTCGCCGGCGACGGAGAGCTTGCGGGCTCCGTGGGCGTTCCCGAAGCGCGTGCCGCCGTTCTCGCGCGCGCGGCGCGCGAGCTGCTCGACGGTTCCGCCGCGTTCCGCAGCGACCAGGGTCGCGTCACGCAGCTGCGTGCAGAGCTCGCCGGAGGAGACGTGTTCGCCGTGGCCGGTGACGAGCAGGCGATCGTCGCGGTCGTCCGCGAGCGGGCCGCCCCGGGCCTCGTCTTCTACGACCTGAAGCGCTGCCTGGCCTCGGTGGCCGATGACTCGTAGGTTGCTCGCGCTGGCCGGCTTCGCGAGCGGCGCGCTCGCGGGGACTGCGGCCTATCGGCGCTGGCTCGGCGGTAGCCGCGAGCGGCTCGACGTTTACTTCGACGACGGCTCCTTCGTCACGTTCGGAGCCGGCTCGCCGGAGGCTGCCCGCTTGTTGCCGCTGGCGCGCCAGGTTCTCGTGGCAGCGGGGCGCAGGTGAACGACGCGGAGCTGCGCGAGGGGCTCGTCGACGCGGCCTACCTCGAGGGCGACTTCCTCCTTCGCTCCGGCAAGCGCTCGCGCTACTACCTCGACAAGTTCCGCTTCGAGACGCGGCCGGACCTCCTTGGTGCGATCGGGGAGCGGATCGCCGCCACCGTTCGCGAGCACGAGCCGAAGGCAGTGCGCCTCGCCGCGCCGGTACTCGGAGCCGTGCCCCTCGCTGCGGCCGCCTCGCTTGCCGGCGGCCTTCCGTTCGTGATCGTCCGCGACGAGGCGAAGGCCTACGGCACCGCCAACCGGCTCGAGGGCGCCTTCGAGGAGGGCGAGCTCGTGTGCCTGATCGAGGACATCGTGACCTCCGGTGGCGCGCTCGTGGAGTCGATCTCGGCCGTCCGCGAGGCCGGTCTCGTGGTTCGCACGGCGGTCTGCGTGATCGATCGGGAGGAGGGAGGGGCCGATGCTCTCGCGCGCCATGCGGTCCGTTTGCGGCCCCTTTTCCGGGCAGGAGACCTGCTGTCAGGCGAGAAAACCCCCGCAAAACCGCATGGTTGAGCCGCAAACATGGAGTTGGTAGGGTCGTTCAGGCCCAGCAAGCGATCTACGACTGGAGGAGAGAGTGACGAAGCAGGAGTTTGTTTCCGAGGTTGCCCGCCGCGCGCAGCTGTCCAACCGCGACGCGGGTAAGGCCGTCGACGCGGTCCTCGAGGCCATCACAGACACGCTCAAGGGCAGGGGTGAGGTCACATTCACCGGATTCGGCAAGTTCTCGACCGCGAATCGGGCGGCTCGGACGGGGGTCAATCCGCGGAACCCGAGCGAGAAGGTGCACATCCCCGCAGCGACCGTCCCGAAGTTCTCGGCCGGCAGCGGTCTCAAGTCGGCCGTCAAGAGCGGGGGATCGTCCTACTAGCGACAACCAAGTCTCCTCCGAGGATCAAGAGGCCGCCTCCGGGCGGCCTCTTCGTTGCCCCGGGACTCCTTGTCCCGGGCGACTCGTATCCTGATAGACGTGAGTGAAGCGGGCCATTTCGCGGATCGGCTCGCCGAGGCCGTCGAGCGCAAGGGAGCCCCCCTCTGCGTCGGGCTCGATCCGGATCCGGCGCTCATGCCGGAGGGACTCGGGATCGTGGAGTTCTGCCGCGGCATCGTCGACGCAGTCGCGGAGGTCGCGGTCGCGGTCAAGCCGCAGGCGGCGTTCTTCGAGGCGCAGGGCGCCGCAGGCTGGGCCGCACTCACCGAGGTGTGCGGGTACGGCAGGGAGGCGGGCCTGCTCGTGATCGCCGACGCGAAGCGGGGGGACGTGCCGTCGACGGCGCGCGCCTACGCCGCGGCGTTCGCGCCGCTCGCCGACGCGGTCACGGTGAATCCCTACCTCGGGCTCGACTCGCTCGAGCCTTTCTTCGCCCGCGACGGCCTCGGCGTGTTCGTCCTCGTCAAGACCTCGAATCCCGGCAGCGTCGACGTCCAGGACCTGCCGCTCGCCGACGGGCGACCCGTCTGGCAGCACGTGGCCGACCTCGTCGACCGCTGGGGATCCGACCTCGTCGGTGAGAACGGGTTCTCCTCGGTCGGGGCAGTGGTCGGGGCGACCTTTCCGCAGCCGGTTGCGGAGGCCCGGCAACTGCTGCCCCGCTCGGTGCTCCTGCTGCCCGGTGTCGGTGCTCAGGGCGCGCGCCCCGAGGATCTGGCCGAGGCGTTCTCGGTCGGTCCCGCGGGAGCGCTCGTCTCGGCGTCACGCTCGGTCCTCTATGCCGACCGAGGCGGGGGCTGGCAGGAGGCCGCGGCGGCGGAGGCCGAGCGCCTCGCGGGCGAGCTGCGCGCGGTGTCCGCCGTGGGCTGAGCGGTGAACCGGGGTCGAATCACGCGCTGGGCCGCGCCTGTCGCCTTTCTCGCGGCCATCACGATCGGGGCTCTCGTCGTGCGCGCTGGCTTCCAGCAGGCAGGGCATCAGCGGGCGAAGTCGCCGACGACGACGGTGACCTCGAAGACGAAGAAGAAGAAGCATGCGCAGGGCCAGAAGGGACACCACCGGACCTACACGATCCAGTCCGGCGACACGCTGGGATCGATCGCGGCCAAGACCGGGACGACGGTCGCCAGGCTTCAGCAGCTCAATCCCGGCATCGACCCGACGGCCCTCCGCGTCGGTCAGACGATCCGCGTCCAGTAACCTGCGCCCCGCGTGGTGCGCCGGCAGTGATCGTCACCGTAACCCTCAACGCCGCGGTCGACCGGACGCTGACCGTCCCGAACTTCCAGTTCGGCCACCGGCACCGCTCGAGCCGAAGCCTCACGAGCGCCGGCGGCAAGGGCGTCAACGTCGCGCGCGCCCTGAAGCGGCTCGAGACGCCGGTCGTCGCCAGCGGTCTCGCGGGCGGCCGCACGGGCGACCGGATCGTCGAGGATCTCGGCCTCGAGGGAATCCTCTGCGACTTCGTCCGCATCTCCGATGAGTCGCGCACCTCCATCGCGGTCGTCGATCCGACCGCCGGCGCGCTCACCGAGGTCTACGAGTGGGGCCCCGCCGTGCGGCCGGAGGAGCTGAAGATGCTCTCCGACAAGCTCCGCTACCTCTCGCGCGTCGCGAGCTTCGTCGTCTTCTCCGGCTCGCTGCCGCGCGACGTCGAGAACGACTTCTACGCCGACGCGATCCACGACCTGACGCGGCGCGGCATCAAGTGTGTCCTCGACTGCGAGGGTGAGCCCCTGCGGCTGGGCGTCGAGGCCGGGCCGTATCTCGTCTCGCCCAACCAGCAGGAGGCCGAGAGCCTCGTGGGGCAGGAGTTCATGGACGAAGAGGACTTCGTGATGGCGCTCGACCGGATAGCCGACCTGGGCGCGCGCAACGTCCTGATCACGCAGGAGACCGCGTGCTTCGCGCTCGTGCGCGAGGAGCGGCGGGTGCAGCGCTTCCGCGCCTCGATCCCGCGCGTCGAGCCGATCGCGCCGGTCGGAGCCGGTGACGTCCTCCTGGCCGGCTATCTGTCGGAGCGCTTCAACGGCCGCTCGGTCGGCGACGCCCTGCGAACGGCGGTCGGCTGTGCGGCGGCCTCGGTCGTCGAGCTCGGCGCCGGACGGTTCGATCCCCGCGAGGCTGCCCGCCTCGCCGGCGGTGTTGAGATCGTCGAGCTCGCGCCCGTCGAGGCTTAGTAGCCGCGCGAAGAGCTGCGCTCTTCGCGCGGGGTGAGAAGGAACTGCGCGGGCCGGAAAGCGCGGTTCCCGGCCCGCTTCGTGTTGTTTCGCATCGGATCCTCTGGCCGGGGGCCTCGCTGTGGTGCGCTCGCGCGCGGCGAGGCCGGCGCGAGCCCGGCTGCGGCCTGCGGCTAAGCCGCCGCTTCGCGGAGGTCTTGGCCTCCGGCCCCTGATGGCGTTGTGGTTCGAAATGTTTCGAGCCTCGCGACAGAAC
>JBKPLL010000096.1:0-12771 GCA_046731605.1 Actinomycetota bacterium
GCAGGGACTTCAGCTTCGCCATTCGGACCATGGCTACGCCCTGATCGATTCGGCACACAAGCAGATCAAGGATTGAAACGACATGACTCTCGCCGAAGTGGAGTCCTGGCTCGGACGCGGGTGATGACTCCAGTGGATCGAGTCGCCGCTGGATCGTGCCGCAGTGGGAGACCGGCGACCACAGCGACTCCTTTTTAGAGCGCCCTCTCCATGTGCTGGGGCAGCTCAGCTACTTCTTGGCCCGCTTTGCCTGGCGCTTCTCCTTCAGCGTCTTCTTGGCTGGCTTCTTTTCCATGCTCTTCTTCGTGTTCTTGTCCTTCGTGGCCATGCCGACCTCCCTGTAGATGGAATGAGACTGTCAGTGATGGGCGACAATGTCCACCCAGACTTGCGGGTCGGAGGTAGTCCACCAGGACGACGCCTGGCTCCACGTGCCCTCACCCCGGCGCTGCTACCGTGCGCCTATGGGCGGCAGTGGGTCGCTCGGTGAGATTCAGGCTCTCGTTCCTCCCGGATTCGAGCTCTTGCTTCTCGAATTCGAAAAGGAGTCGAACACCGTATGTCTCAGAGTTTTGCCTCGCTCGGCGTGAGCGCGGAGGTCGAGCATGCGCTCACCGCCCGCGGCATCGTCGAGCCCTTCCGCATCCAGACGCTCGTCGTTCCCGACGCGCTCGCCGGCCGCGACATCCTCGGCCAGGCGCCGACGGGCTCCGGCAAGACGCTCGCGTTCGGGCTACCGCTCGTCGAGCGGCTCTCGGCGGGCGAGCGTGCTCCGGCGGCGCTCGTGCTCGTCCCAACCCGCGAGCTGGCATTGCAGGTGACGCAAGAACTAGCGCTGCTCGGCGCTCCCCGCGGGCTCCGCGCAGGCGTCGCCTACGGGGGCGCCCCCGTGGCCGCGCAGGCGAAGAAGCTGCGCGGCGCCCACGCCGTCGTCGCCACGCCGGGCCGGCTGAACGACCTCGTCCGGCGGCGTCTGATCTCGCTCGACGCGATCCGGATCCTGGTGCTCGACGAGGCCGACCGGATGCTCGACATGGGCTTCCGACCGCAGGTCGAGGCGATCGTCCGCGTACTGCCGAAGCGGCGCCAGACGATGCTCTTCTCAGCGACGCTCGACGGCGAAGTCGGCGCACTTGCCCGCGCGTACACGACGAACCCGTCGCGCTTCGAGGCCGAGCTGCCATCCCAGCACTCCGACGGCGAGGTCGAGCACCGCTTCGTCGCGGTAACGGCCGCCGACAAGGTCGATCGCTTGATCAAGCTGCTCGACGCCGACCGCGGGCTCGCGCTCGTCTTCGTGCGGACGAAGCGGGGCGCCGACCGCCTCGCGCACAAGCTGCGCGGGCGAGGCGTTGAAGCCGCCGCGATGCACGGCGACATGACGCAAGGCGCGCGCGAACGAGCGCTCCAGCGCTTCCGCTCGGGGAGAGTGACCACACTCGTGGCGACCGACGTGGCCGCCCGTGGGCTCGACCTCGAGGCGATCAGCCACGTGATCAACTACGACCCGCCCGAGGACAGCAAGGGCTACGTACATCGCGTCGGCCGCACCGGCCGCGCCGGCCGCGCCGGCCAGGGGACCACACTCGTGCTTCCCGACCAGCAGGCCGACGTCAGCCGCGTCGCCAACCTGCTCGGCCACCGCGAGCAGTTCGAAAGCGGCGGCATGACGACCGCCCGCCCACGTCTCCTCTACACCAGCCGCCGGGGCCGCCGCTCGCGCTGGTAGCCGTGCCGCGTTCAGCCGGCGGCGAGCAGATTCTCGCGGAGCCGCTCGATGGCGACGATCAGCGTCCTCACCTTGTTGTGGTCGTGATCGACGCTGAGGGTCTCGATCAGCTCCTCGCACACCTCGAGAAGCCGCTCGCGCTCGGCCTCGGGCAGGGCTGGGAGATCGGCTCCTTCGAGAAGAAACGTCCAGGTTGGGGGGGTGGACTTGGGCGGCTTCGATCAGCGGCGGGAGTTCGCGTTCGCTGAAGGCTACGTCTCCCCGGAAAGCACGATGAGTGTGGAGCGCGTCGCTGATCCGCGTTGCGGCTGTGGCCGCACCGGCCGCGATCCCCTGATCCCACAGCCGATCGCAGATCAGCCGGGCCGAGGGCTCGCCTATCTCGGCCGAGCGGCCGTCAGGGAGGACGAACACGAGCAACCCCGTCATGGTTTCTCTCCGGTTAGTGGTCGTGCCGGGGGAGTCCTGGAGAACCTCCGCTACCAGCGGCTCTCGGAAGTGGGGCCCAGAAGGGCGGCCCCGGCATAGACAAGCTGCCCGGCCGGCCGAAAACCAACCAGGCCGGATGATCGACCACCCACCAACTGTAGGCACGAGAGTTACGATGAGCCCGAAGCCGAGGCGGGACTCCCCGAGTACCCCTCTACGCCAAGCCATCCGCGGTTGACGCGGAGTGCGCGTGGTCTCCTCCCCCGGAACCGCTCGATTACCCGAGGAGGCCGCCTGTGGACGGCGGTATCAGCGCCGAGCGCGCAGCACAGAACCAATCGCTCTACCGCACGATCAACGAGAAGATCAAGGAGCTGAACCAAACCTTCGCGGAGGCCGGCGTCGCAAACAGCGAGTGGATCTGCGAGTGCGCAAATACCGACTGCACCCTCCGCCTGACCGCAAGCCTGAACGAATACGAGAGGGTGAGGTCGAACCCGCGCACATTCATCATCTCCCCGGGCCACCTCTACCCGAAAGTCGAGCGCGTGGTCGCCGAGAACGACCGATTCATGATCGTCGAGAAACTCGACCACAGCGGCCAAATCGCCGAAGCCCTCAACCCACGACCCACCACCCCGGGCTGACAGAGGTAAACAGCTCCGTGCGGGTGATCCCGGTTGCCCTTCAGTGGAGCCATGGCTGGAGGAGGTGCGCGAGCTCCCGCGCTCCTCGCGGCTGTTGGGAGCGGGCCTTGACTTGCCTGTTCTCGACCACCAGCAGCGTGGGCACGGTTCCGACCTTGAACTTCGTGGCCACGTCGGGGTGTTGGGTGACGTCGATGCGGTAGAGGCCGAAGGTGTCGTGGTTGCGTCGGTGCTGGAGCACGTGGGCGAGAAATCCGTCGACGCGTCTCGACCTTCCGGAGCGGGGGTCGAAGAAGAAGAGCAACGACGGCTTCGGCGGCGTACCGACAGGCTCCGTGCTCCTGGCCGCGTTGGCGGGAGTGCCGGCGCTCATGCCGTCGCTGCCTCTACCAGGCTGGTGTGCTCGTCCTGGGAGCGGACCGGCTTAGCCTGTTCGTGGCCGTTTTTGACGAGCAGTAGTCCTGCCGTTGAGCGGGCCCGTTCGTAGACGCCGGCTGCGACATCGATCGTCTCGCTGCAGCGGCCGCACTCGCAGAGCAGGCGAAGCGTCCCGTTGCTTCCGTTCTGTTGTGCGAGTCGTTGCAGGCGCTCGTTCAGCTCGCGGCTCAGCGCCTGCCGCTTGTGGCTATCGCCGGCGTCGGGCGTGTGTGAGTGCGTGTCCAAAACGACCTCCCGAAACCGTCAAGATGAACGCGCCTTGGGGTTCGCGGTAATCGCCGGTAACGACGATCCGCGCTCCCGGGGCTGAACAAGCGCCGCCGCGCACACTCGCGCCAGCGCCTGAGCTTCTTATACCCCAGCTGCCGCTACTCCCTAACTCGCCGCCGGGCGGCAGCGTTTGACCGCCGCGCGCCGAGCCATACCTTCCAAATGGCTGATGCTGCCGGCCTCTTGCGGCGCGCGCGCGGGCTCATAGGCAGCGGTTGGACACAAGGCGCCGACGCGCGCGGAGCAGATGGGACGCCGCTCGATCCCTGGTCGGACGAAGCCGCCTCTTGGTCGCTGCTCGGCGCGCTGGTTGCCGCGCTCGAGGAAGCGGAGGTGCGCGATCAGGCCCTCTCTCTAACGGAACTCGCGCTCGCGCTGGACGGGCTGGCGGGGTTCGTCGACGACGATTCGCTCGCCCGCTGGAACGACGCCCCTGGGCGAACACTCATCCAGGTCGAGTCGGCCCTCGCGGCCGCCGCAACAGAGGCCGAACGGAGCCCCAGCCACAGAGTGGGCTTCTCGCAGAACTAACCAGCGACTCCCGCGATCGGGCGGGTCGATCCACGGGCCTCCGCGGCAGCCCCTCTGTCTTGACAATCGACTGGCTCGGTGGGTTCAGCCTTCCGGCGCCCTGTCCTCTTCCTGCGGCTCGAGGACGAAGACCTCAGCGGCCATGTCGGGGTCGAAGCACACTTGTGACATGAAGGCGATCACGCTGCGGCCCGTCACCTCCTCCACGGCCTCTCGGAACTTCGGTCCCATGGCGTCCTGGAAGATGTTGCGCGTCTTCCGGACTGTTTCGCTGCGGCCGGCCTCGACCAAGGTCCGCTCGACGGGCGTGTAGATGTCCTCGAGAAAGCAGACGACGTAGTTGCGCTGGATGATCGTCCGCGTGGTGGTCGCGCCGCGGCCGTAGTGGTCGCGATGCAGTCGCGTGATCGCGTTCGAGATCGAGGCCGCCTGGCGCCCCCGCTCAGAAACCTCACCAGTCATGATCGACCCTAACCCCGCTCCGATGAGAGGTGTGAGCCCGGGAGGAGGAAGGAGCGGAGAGGCGACCCAGCGAGCTTTAACGCCCGCCCAGCCTAGCCGAACCCGACTGACCAAGTCTCACCGGTTGCCCTGTCGAGGCATTCCCCAGGACCGAACCCGCCACCAGCTCGGGTCTTCTCGTGCGTGCCTCGCGAGGGCGCGCCTTCAGCGGGTCAGCCCACTTGCAAAAGGCGTAATTTGCAGGGGTTCTGAAATGGGCCGTGCAGGGATCGAACCTGCGACCTTGGGATTAAGAGTCCCCTGCTCTACCAGCTGAGCTAACGGCCCCACGAATGGGTCAGAGCGGCGGCCATTGTAGCCTCGCTCATGTGAAGGTCCTCTCGGTCGTGGGGAACCGCCCGCAGTTCATCAAATCCGGACCGGTCAGCTCCGCGTTGCGCGAGGCCGGGATCGACGAGGTGGTCCTCCACACCGGCCAGCACTGGGATCCGGAGCTCTCCGACGTCTTCTACGAGGAGCTCGGACTGCCCGAGCCGCGGTACCGGCTCGACCTCCACACCGCCGACGCGGCGACGATGCGGCCGGCGATCGCGGCGGTCCTCGAGCAGGAACGCCCCGACTGGACGCTCGTCTTCGGCGACACCAACTCGACGCGCGCGGGCACGGAGGCGGCAGGCGATGCCGGAATTCCGGTCGCTCATGTCGAGGCCGGGCTGCGCAGCGGCGACCTCTCGATGCCCGAGGAGCACAACCGGATCGCGGTCGATGCCGCGGCCGCGCTGCTGCTCTGTCCCGACGAGCGGTCCCGCGAGACGCTGCTCGCGGAGGGCGTCACGGGACGCATCGACGTCGTCGGCGACGTGATGGCCGACGCCTGCTTCGCGCTCGCTCCGATCGCGCGTGAGCGATCGCGGATCCTCGCCGAGCACGGCCTCGAGCCAGGCGGCTACGTCGCGGCGACGATCCACCGCGAGGCGAACGTCCGGCCGGAGCGGCTCGCGCGCATCGTGGACGGCCTCGGGCGGATCGGCGAGCGGGTCGTCTTTCCCGCACATCCGCGCACGCGTGCGGCGCTGGACGCCGTGCCGGCGAACGTCGAGGTGATCGCACCCGTCGGCTACCTCGACATGGCCGCGCTCGTCTCGCAGGCACGGGTGCTCGTCACCGACTCGGGCGGGCTGCAGAAGGAGGCGTACTGGTACGGCGTGCCCTGTGTGACCGCAAGGCCCTCCACCGAGTGGGTGGACACCGTCGAGCTCCGCGCCAACGTCCTCGTGGACGACGATCCGGGCAAGCTCGCGGCCGCGGTCGCCTCGGCGAAGGTGCCCGAGGACAGACCACCGCTCTACGGAGACGGGCACGCCGCGGAACGGGTCGCAGCTAGCCTTGCCGACCGTGGCTGAGGGCGCCAACTACGACGTCGCGGTCGTCGGCGCCGGCTATGTCGGCGTGCCTCTCGCGGCCACGTTCGCCGAGGCCGGCTGCAAGGTGCTCCTCGTCGACGTGATCGAGGACGTCGTCGCCGCGCTCAACCGCGGCGAGTCGCACATCGCGGACGTCCCGAGCGACCGGCTCGCGCCTCTCGTCGAGCAGGGCCTCGTCCACGCGACGACGAGCTACGAGGAGCTCCGCGAAGCGGACGCGATCTTGATCGCGCTGCCGACTCCGCTCTCGCGCCAGCGCGAGCCCGACCTCTCGATCGTGGAAGGCGCCGCCCGCCGCCTCGCGAAGGTGCTGCAGGAAGGCCAGCTCGTCGTGCTCGAGTCGACCACATGGCCCGGCACCACGCGCCAGCTGCTCCAACCGATTCTCGAGGACGGCAGCGGCCTGCGGGCCGGCGAGGGCTTCTATCTCGCCATGTCGCCCGAGCGGGTCGACCCCGGCCGCGAGGACTGGACGACGAAGACGACGCCGAAGGTGCTCGGCGGGATCACGCCCGCGTGCACGCGGCGGGCCGCCGGGCTCTACCGGCGCGCGATCGACACGGTGCACGAGGTCACGAGCCCCGAGGCGGCCGAGCTGACAAAGCTGCTCGAGAACATCTTCCGCTCGGTCAACATCGCGCTCGTCAACGAGCTCGCAATCCTCTGCGACCGGATGGGGATCGACATCTGGGAAGTGGTTGACGCCGCCGCCACGAAGCCGTTCGGCTACATGCGCTTCAGCCCGGGACCCGGCCTCGGCGGCCACTGCATCCCGGTCGATCCCTTCTACCTGAGCTGGAAAGCTCGCGAGTTCGGCTTCTACACGGAGTTCGTCGAGCTCGCCGGCAAGGTGAACGAGGAGATGCCGTACTTCTGCCGCTCGCTCGTGTCACAGGCGCTCAACCACCACGCGCAACTGGCGATGAAGGGCTCGCGGATCCTCGTGCTCGGCGTCGCGTACAAGCCGGACATCGGCGACCTGCGCGAGTCGCCGGCGCTGAAGCTCATCTCGCTCCTGCAGAACGCGGGGGCCGAGGTCTCCTACCACGACCCGCACGTGCCGCACATCGACGCACAGGGAGTCGAGCTCTCGGCCGTCGCGTACAAGCCGGGAAACTACGACTGCGTCGTCGTCGTCACCGACCACTCCTCGCTCGACTACGAGCAGCTCGTGGACGAGGCGTCGCTCGTCGTCGACCTCCGCAACGCCACGGGTGCCAAGGGGAGCGCGGCGGAGCACGTCTTCAAGCTGTGAGCGAGAGACTGCGCGTCGGCCAGGCGGGGCTGGGCTATTGGGGCCGCAACCTCGCGCGCAACTTCGACGACCTCACCGAGCTTCGCTGGCTCTGCGACGCGAGCGAGGAGCGCTGCGCGGAGTTCGCCGAGCGCTATCCCGACGCGCGGGTCACCGGCGACTTCGACGAGCTGCTCGGCGCGGACGACGTCGACGCCGTCGTGATCGCCACTCCCGTCCCCACGCACTACCCGCTCGCGCGCGCGGCGCTCGCGGCCGGCAAGCACGTCTTCGTCGAGAAGCCGCCGGCGATGCAGGTCACGGAGATGGAGGAGCTGATCGGCCTCGCCGAGTCGGGCGGGCTCGTCCTCATGCCGGGCCACCTTCTCCTCTACCACCCGGCCGTGCAGAAGCTGAAGGAGCTGATCGACGACGGCGAGCTGGGCGACGTGCTCGTCGTCTACGGCAACCGCCAGAACCTCGGCAAGATCCGCAAGGACGAGAACGCGCTCTGGTCGCTCGGCGTCCACGACCTCTCGGTGATCCAGCACCTGATCCAGGAGGAAATCGTCGAGGCCGCGGCGCACGGCCACGCCTTCCTCAACGAGGGCGTCGAGGACGTGGTCTTCTGCTACCTGCGGTTCGCATCGGGGAAGATCGCCCACATGCACCTGTCCTGGCTCGATCCGCACAAGATGCGACGGCTCACGGTGGTGGGGCGCGACAAGATGGCCGTCTTCGACGACATGGAGCTCGACCACAAGATCACGGTCTACGACAAGGCGCCCGAGCAGCCGTCGGAGACGTACGGCGAGTGGCGCACCCGGACCGGGGACACCTTCAGTCCCAAGCTCTCGAACGCCGAGCCACTCAGGCTCGAGTGCCGGCACTTCGTCCGGCTCGTGCAAGAGGGATGGGACGGGCGCGAGATGCGGGACGGCCTCGAGGTCGTGCGCGCGCTCGAGCTCCTGACGGGAAGCCTGCGCAATGGCAGTTGAGCCCGAGATCCATTCCACCGCGATCGTCTATCCCGGGACGAAGCTCGGTGAGGGCGTGAAGGTGCTCGAGCACGCCGTCGTCGGCAAGCAACCGGCTCTGTCCCCTCGCTCGACGGCGAAGCGCGAGGAGCTGCCGCCGGCCGAGATCGGCGACGGAACAATCGTCTCCACCGGGGCGGTGGTCTTCGCCGGAGCGAAGATCGGAGCGCGCGTGATCCTCGGCGACCAGTCGTGCGTCCGCGAGAGAGTCGTCGTCGGGGAAGACGTGGTGATCGGCCGCGGATCGCTCGTGGAGAACGACACGACGATCGGGGCGATGACCAAGATCCAGGCGGAGGCATACATCACCGCGTACTCGACGCTCGAGGAGCACGTCTTCGTCGCGCCGTGCGTCGTGACCACCAACGACAACTTCATGGGCCGCACCGAGCGGCGTCACAAGCTGGTCAAGGGGCCGACGATTCGGCGCGGCGCGCGTATCGGGGGCGGTGCCGTTCTTCTGCCCGGCGTCGAGATCGGCGAGGAGGCGTTCGTGGGCGCCGGCGCGGTCGTGACGAAGAACGTGCAGGCGCGGATGGTCGTCGTCGGCAACCCGGCGCGGGTGATGCGGGGAGTCCCCGAGGACGAGCTCCTCGAGAACCAGTAGAAAGCGCTAGCCGCGCTTCGTCACGTGCAGCGTGTAGCGCCCGCCGCCGTTCCGCGCGATCCGTAGCTGGACGTCATACCAGCCCGTGTGCGCCGCCCGATACGAGACGTGCTGCGTCTTCCAGGGCCGCCGCGACCGGGCCACGAGCCACTTTCGTCCGTGCAGCACCTTCGTCCCGGGCCGCCACAGGGTCAGGCCGACGGCGGCGTTCGACCAGCGCGCGACGGCCCGGACGTCCACCCGTTGGCCTCGCACCAGCCGCACGCGATAGACATCCCGGGGATCGTCCCAGGCGTCGAGCGTGGCGCTCACGCCCGGACGCTTCCCCCACAGCTTGCTGTTACCGGCCTGCCGGGCGCTGTCGTTCGGCTCGAGGCGGTCGGACGGCGGCATGGAATTGCCCGAGCTCAGGAAGTTGACGGCCTTCTCCACGTCGAGGCTGCCCCAGCCGCTGAACTTGTCGCGCCCCGTCGGACATTCGTCACAGCCGGTGACGGCATTGACGTCGTCCGTATGCCGCTCGAGGATCCTCGTCACCTGGCTGCTCGTGAGCGACGAGTCGAGCCCGAGCAGGACGGCCGCGGCCGCCGAGACCTGTGGAGCCGCGAAGGAAGTTCCGACCGGATGGCGGTAGTCGCCGCTTGCACAGTCCGTATAGCCCTGGGGCGTGCAGCCCGACTGAGCGGCCGTCAGCTCCTTCGGGAAGGTGGAGAAGATGCCGACTCCCGGCGCGGCGATGTCCACGAAGACCGGATCCTGGTCGGAAAAGTCGGGAACCTTGCCGGAGCGGGTGAGAGCGCCGACGCCGATCACGTGCGGCAGCGCCGACGGCCAGCTCGCATAGGGCCACGGCGTCGTGTACGCCTCGTCCGAGTTCCCGACGGCGGCGACGACGACCGCTCCCTTCTTGACGGCGTAGTCCACTGCCTTGGCCTCGGCCTTCGAGAAGCTGTCGAGCGTCGGATCCTGCGGATCGCGCACCGCGCCGAAGCTGAGGTTGACGACCCTCGCGCCCTGGTTGACGGCCCAGCGGATGCCGGCCGCCTCGGCCTTGAGCGGGATCGTGCCATCAGGGGCGACGACCTTGGCCACGAGCAGCTGCGACGAGTACGCAAGTCCGACGACGCCGGCGGCGTTCAGGGCACCCGCGATCTCGCCGGCCACGATCGTGCCGTGCCCCTGGTTGTCGATGCAGGGGCTGCCGCCGACGAAGCTCTTCGACTTCGCGATCCGTCCGGCGAAGTCGGGTAGCGAGCACTCCACGCCGGAGTCGACGATCGCGACCTTCACCGGGTCGAGCGTCGGCGGATCCACCCAGGCGTCGAACGCCTTGTCCTGGCCGAGGTACCACTGCTTCGCGTAGTAGGCGTTCGACGGCGTAAACGCGGCAGCAGAAGAGGTCGCGACGAGTGCAGCCCCCACCGCGCCGACCAGCGCGACCCTCAGCTTGTTCACTACCGCACGGTAGCCGTCTTGACCCGAACCCGCACGGGCGCAGCTGCGTCGTTCGCGGTCGAGAGCCGGTAGTCGGTGGTCAGCCTCGGCTTGACGGAGAAGTGGAAGGCCCCGATCGTGGTGACCATGCGGAGCCGCTTCCACGGCCCTCCGGCGGTCGATCGCTGCACGACGACCCCGCGGACGCCCCGTACGACCCCGGTCAGCGTGACTCGCGTACCGCGACGGATCGCCGGATTCGGCGACGGCGGCTGCAGCGACAGGGCACCGACGGAGAACCAGGCCGAGCGGAGACCGAGCGCCGCGGCGATGCGGGCGCCGCCGACGGTGGCCGCGAGCTGCGAGCCGCGCGAAATGGACGTGACCTTGAGCGACTTCACGCGGCGCGACGCGTTGTGCTTGACGGTCGCGTCGACGACCCGGCCCAGCACTCCCACCGCTTTCGCCAGCGTCTTCCCTGTCACCGGGACCGGCCCCCAGTTGTGGTACGGCGAGATCGTGTCGTAGGGGTCGCGCACCGAGACGAGATACGGGCGTCCCGGGGTGCCGAACGCGTCGGCCGCCGCCTGCGTCCAGCCGCCGGTGCTCGAGGAGAACAGGGTGTCGGCCACGGTGCCGTCGTAGAGGAGGACCTCGCCGGCCGTCGCGTCCGCGGCCTGCCTTCCGGCCGGGGTCTCGGCGGACGCGCCGAGATAGGCCTCGCTGCGGCCGTCGGCGTAGACGTCGAAGGGCGCGCCGGCCTTCCGGCTCGCGAGAGCGTAGGACCGGCCGGCGACCGCCTGCGCCTGGAGCGCGGCGGGGAGCCAGCTCGAGGGCATCTCCACGGGGACGACGCCGTAGAGGTACTGCTGCAGCCCCACGAGGTTGATCGCGCGGAGCTTCTTGCTCGGCACGTCGACCAGGATCCGGCCGCGGTAGCGGCGACCGAGCGTGAGCGTTGAGCCCGCGGTCGGGGAAAACGTGAGCGGCGGAGTGAGGGCCTGCGCAGGCCCGTCGTCCACCGCGAGCTCGAGCGCCGGCGTCAGCGTCGTGTTACCGGCGGGGAGCGTATGGTCGATGCCGTCGCCGTCCTCGACGGCGATCGGCTTCTTCGACGAGATCGTCAGCGACTTCTTCCCGCTCGCGAGCAGGACGCGGATCGAGGTCTTCGTCGTCGTGCCAAGCTCCGTCCCCGGGTAGTAGGCGTCGAGGATCTGGTCGTACGTGTAGCCCTGCTGCGCGTAGCCCTGGGCTCCCCACTGCCCCATGCCGACGCCGTGCCCGTAGCCGTGGCCCTTGACGAGGAAGAGCGCGCCGGAGCCGGCCGGCGCGACGTACTTCGGGCCGGGCGCGGGCGCCGCGTGCGGCGCCGCCGCGAGCAGCACCGCGGCGACGACGGCAGTGAGGGCGATCAGGGAGCGAGCCAGAACGAAACGAGGGTAGCTTCCGGTCCGTCCGGTCGCACGGTAGAATCCCGGACGACATTTGCGAGGCGACGAAGCCTCGGTGACCGCACAGGGCGGTGACCGGGGCTTTTCGTGTTCTTAGGCAAGCACAGTCAGGAGGGAGAATGGCGTACGTGGAGAGCAGGAACCGAGCGACCAGCGACCCGGAGACGCGCAAGGAGGTGCTCGCGGAGCTCGAGTCCCGCGGCATCCAGGACGTGCTCCTCTGGTTCACCGATCTCGAGGGGCACCTCAAGAGCTTCGCCATCACCATCAGCGAGCTCGAGGGCGCGCTCGACGACGGGATGGGCTTCGACGGATCGTCGATCACCGGCTTCAACGCGATCGAGGAGTCGGACATGGTCGCGATCCCGGACCCCGACACGTTCCGGGTACTGCCCGACGGCCAAACGGGCCGGATGATCTGCGACGTCGTCACGCCGGACGGCGAGCCGTACGCCGGCGACCCGCGCTACGCCCTCCGCCGCGCGCTCGAGCGCATGGAGGCGATGGGGTTCGACACGTTCAACATCGGGCCCGAGGCCGAGTACTTCCTGTTCAAGGACGAGGCCGGCACCGAGACGCTCGACGAGGGCGGTTACTTCGCGCAGACCACGCTCGACGCAGCCACCAACGTCCGCCGCGACACGATCCGGGCGCTCGAGTCGATGGGCATCCCCGTCGAGTACCACCACCACGAGGTCGGCCCCTCGCAGCACGAGATCGACATCCGCTACGCGGGCGCCCTCGACATGGCCGACTACATGCTCACCTACCGCCTCGTCGTCAAGGAGGTCGCCAAGCAGCACGGCTACCACGCAACCTTCATGCCGAAGCCCCTCTTCGGCGAGAACGGCTCGGGGATGCACACCCACATGTCGCTCTTCACCGACGGCCGCAACACGTTCTTCGACGAGGACGACAAGTGGCACCTCTCCGACGTGGCGAAGGCGTTCATCGCCGGCCAGCTCCGGCACGCGCGCGAGCTGTCGGCGGTCTTCGCGCAGTGGGTCAACTCGTACAAGCGGCTCGTGCCGGGCTTCGAGGCGCCGGTCTACGTCGCGTGGTCGCAGCGGAACCGCTC
>JBKPLL010000097.1:0-6522 GCA_046731605.1 Actinomycetota bacterium
CGTCCTCGACCTCGATCTCACGGGCGATCGTGACGCCGTCGTTCGTGATCGTCGGCGCGCCGAACTTCTTGTCCAGCACGACGTAGCGCCCCTTCGGGCCAAGGGTGACCTTGACCGCGTCGGCGAGGATGTTCACGCCACGCTCGAGCGAGCGCCGCGCATCCTCGTTGAACTTCAGCTCCTTGTGAGCCATATCTTCCTCCTGAGGAAACGAACTATGCGGTTGCGCCAGCGAGCTTGCGCTTGCCCTTGCCACCCGTGTGGGCGACCTTCGCGAGCACATCAGACTCACGCAGGATCAGGACGTCCTCCGAACCGACCCTAAACTCCGTGCCCCCGTACTTGGAGAAGACGATTTCGTCGCCCTCCGCCAGATCCAGCTGGACGAACTCTCCGTTGTCGCCCCGGGAACCCGGGCCGACAGCGAGGACACGACCGCGCTGCGGCTTCTCCTTCGCCGAGTCCGGAAGCACAATCCCGCTCACCGTCTCCTGCTCCTCATCGAGCACCGCGACGATCAAGCGGTCACCAAGCGGTTGCAGATCCATGAAAGCCTCCTAACTGGAATCGGTCGGGACTACCCCCTCTGCGGTCCGAGGTTCTTGGCGACGGGCGGGTTCGGCACCCTGCCGTTCGCGCCCGGCGTGAACTGTTCTTGGAAGCGCTCGAGAGCGTGTGAGAACTCGCTGGGGATCAGCCACACCTTGTTCGCGTCCCCCTGCGCGATCTGGGGCAGCATCTGCAGGTACTGGTAGGCGAGCAGCTTGGGGTCGGGGTCGCCGGCGTGGATCGCGTCGAAGACGGTCTCGATCGCCTTCGCCTGCCCTTCCGCGCGAACGATCTGTGATTGCCGCTCGCCCTCTGCGCGCAGAATCGCGCTCTGCTTGGCACCTTCCGCCTCGAGGATCTGCGACTGCCTCACGCCTTCGGCGTTGAGGACCGTGGCGCGCTTCTCGCGGTCTGCGCGCATCTGCTTTTCCATCGATTCCTGGATCGAGCCTGGTGGGTCGATTGCCTTCAACTCGACGCGGTTGACGCGGATACCCCACTTGCCGGTTGCGTCGTCGAGGACGCTGCGTAGCTGGGTATTGATGTGATCGCGCGAAGTGAGCGTTTTCTCAAGCGCGATCCCGCCGATCACATTCCGCAGCGTCGTGACCGTCAGTTGCTCGATAGCCTGGATGTAGTCGGCGATCTCGTAGCTTGCCGCTTTCGGGTCGGTGACCTGGAAGTAGATGACCGTGTCGATGTTGACCACCAGGTTGTCCTCGGTGATCACCGGCTGCGGTGGGAAGGAGACCACCTGTTCGCGCAGGTCGATCAGGGGCCGGAGCCGGTCGACGAAGGGCACGACGAGCGCGAGTCCCGGCAAGAGCGTGCGCTGGTAGCGGCCGAGTCGCTCGACTACTCCGGCGCGGGCCTGCGGGACGATCCGGAGGGTACGCGCGAGGGCGAGCAGAACGAACGCGGCGACTGCGAGCGGGAGGATCAAGGCGAGCATGCGTTTCTCCTGTTCAACGTAGGACGAGCGCCGTGGCGCCCTCGATCAGTGCGATTCCGATCGGAAGGTCAACGGCCGCTCCTTGTGCAGGGCTTTGCAGATCCCGCCGCCATGCAACGGTCGCACGAGCCGCGGAGTGAATGGGCCGTTCGGCTCGTCCCCCATGCACACGGCCGGCGTCTGTGACGGCAACGCGGATCTCCACCATCAGAACCTCCGTGGTCGAAGCGTGAACGCCGACCAGGACCTTGGGCCGGCCAGATACGGCTCCAACCCGCTTTGCTGAGGGTGGACTCTTGCGGCGCCAGCCTACTCCGCGCCGCGTGCTGCCTCACGGCGCCGATTGTTAAGGCGCCACAGTCTCAAGGTAGCACCGAAGTAGCATCCGCCCATTCCGGGTCGGCTTCACTTGCCTCAAGCTCCGTTGCCTCAGGGGTTCCGCGGACAAGGAATGTCAGCCCAAGCCCGATCGACCACTCGGGCGCTCGACACTCGCAGCGAACCGTGGTGGACCGTCGCGCGGAGTGACATAACTAGGAGGGGGGCGAGCCTGAGAGCCCCCTTCCCCGAGGCTCGCCCCGATCCTATCCCGTCGCTGAGCGTCGTCCAATCGGGCTGGTCGCTTGGCTTCGCAGCGGCTTACACAAGCCGGCTAGACGTTGTAGGCGAACCTGGCCTACCGGGGGAAGGCGAGCATCTGATCCTTGCCTATTGGCTGTGGGGCCAGGAGAAGGGGCGGTACGTACTGGGTTCACCGACGTGCCGTCCTGGCCCCAGCGGAGGAGGAAGACTCGCTGCTCGTCGCGCAGCTGAAGGTTGCGGGCGGTTAAAGGGGGCGGCCCGATCACTCGAGTTCCCGGGGTAACGACCTGCTCGGCCCGGAGCCGCTCCCTGGCTAGCGCTGCGGGCGTTCGGCTTGCCGCTCCCTCCCTATGTCTTGGAGTCGTCGATGGCGCGCCTCAGCGCCGCACTTTGCGCCTCGCTTAGGTCGACGCTATGCGGATAGCCGGGATGCCGGCCCGCGTTGAGAAGAAGCCCGGCTGTCGAGATGGCTCCGGGCATCTTGGAGAGTGTCCATAGCTCGTCGTAAACGCGGCGATAGTCGCTTCTCTCCACGGCAGCGCTCGTACCGTCAGCAAATTCGAAGTGGACGGACTCAGAGGAATCCATCGGTGACCTTTCCTTTTGCATGCCCCGGGGACGCTGCTCGTAACCGGGAAACGTGGCGTCCTCAAGCCGAGATGTGACTTACAGGCGGCGGAAGGGCGTGTAGATCTAACCCTACCCGTAGCAGCTCGTAGCCATCCGGCACGGCATACCGTTTGTAGCCGATCAGCGTGAAGGGTTCCCGGGCTGTTCGGAGTCGCTGTTCGGCCCCGGGTCGCGGACGGCGCGGAGGCACCGGCCTTGGCCAAAGAGGGCGCATGTGCCTTCCGGGACGTTGCTGAACTCGTCCGATGCTGGACGCATTCTGATCTGGCAATGAGCGCCGCCAGACCTCCCGTCGTACCGCCGCCCGGCTCGGCTCGCCTGCACGCAGCGGCGCGTGAGGCTCGTAGCGATGCCGCCCCCTTTTGCACTCGCCGCAGCCGCAGTCCTGATCGCGCTGGCACTGGTCGCGAACCACGCCGGCTGGGAAGCGCTCGGACAGTCGCTCTGGTGGATGTGGCTCGTAGTCGCAGCGCCATACCTCGTGCTGGCTGGGACGCTGTTTCTTGGCCTGAACCGGCTCGTCCGCCACGACCACAGGCGCGAGATCGTCATTGGCCTCCTCACGCTCGTCTGGGTGTTCAATGTGCTCGGCGTCGTCGTCCTCGTCGCCTCATTGATCGCGCATTCCGCGACCCGCATCACCGGAGCTCAGCTCCTGGCCAGCGGCGGCGCGGTGTGGTTGACCAACGCGATCGCGTTCGGGCTTGCCTTCTGGGAACTCGATTGCGGCGGTCCGGTCGCGCGAGCGCTCGCGACCGAGTCTCGTAAGCCGGACTTCCAGTTCCCGCAAGACGAGAACCCTCAGCTCGCGAGCCAGGGTTGGACTCCCCGACTCTGGGACTACTTCTACCTCTCGCTCACCAACGCAACGGCGTTCAGCCCGACCGATGCCATGCCGCAGACGCGGACGGCGAAAGCGTTAATGGCAGCCGAATCCATGCTCTCTCTCGTTACCGTTCTGCTCGTTGCGGCGCGTGCGGTCAACATCCTCGTCTAGGGCGGTCGGGACGGGCAAATCGCCTTCTGATTCTGTGCGTGCGGCGGCTGCGGCACCGGCGCAGAAAGGGAAGCGCGAGTGGTCTGAGCAGCTCACCCCGAGCGTGCCGAGGAGGATGAACGTCTCTCCGCGGACGAGGCAGCAGCCGGAGACGAACGAACGGAAAAGGTGAGTCCGAGTTGGCGAGCCCGCCGCGTTAGGTTTAGGCGTCATGGGGGAGGGCCGGGGTTCGCGTCTCAACTTGAATTCGTTGCTAGGGGCGGTCGAGGCGGCCCCGCCGGTCGCGGCGATTGATGTTCTCGCCGCGGCGCTGGCAGAGGCGATCGATGCCCGCGAGGTCAGCTTCTTGATCGCTGACTTCAGTGGACAGTCGCTGATTCGACTCGGCCACTCGGGTGGGGGAGCGGCGCTGCGCTTGCAGGGGGAGGAGACTGCGGAGCGCGTGTCCTTGGCAGGGACGCCTCACGGGCGGGCGCTGGCCGCGCAGGCCGTCGAGGTGATTGCGGAGAGTGAGGGCGCTCGGCTGTTCGCGCCGGTGACGAGTCGTGGCGAAGCCGTTGGGGTTCTGGAGTTGGGCCTGGAGAGATTCCCGCTTGAGCAGACGGTGGCCGACGTCGCTTTGGCGGCGCATTTTCTGGCTTATGTGGTGATTGCGAACCGCCGCTACACCGACCTCTTTGAATGGGGACAGCGCTCCGTGCCGTTGTCGTTGGCGGCAGAGATCCAGCATCGGCTGTTGCCCGGTGCCTTTACCTGCGAGGCCGGACAGCTCACACTCGCCGCCTGGCTGCAACCGGCGGGGGAGATAGGCGGCGATACGTTCGACTTTTCGCTCGATCGAGACGCCTTGCACCTGTCGATGACCGACGCGATGGGCCATACGATGGATGCCGCGCTGTTGGCAACTGTGCTGGTCGGAGGTCTCCGCAACGCCCGCAGGCGGGGCGTCGAGCTGGCCGAGCAGGCGCGGCTGGCTAACGATGCGCTGGTCGAGCAGGCCGGAGAGAGCCAGTTCGTCACCGGGCTGGTCGTGCGGATCAATCTCTCGACAGCCACTGCCGGCATCGTCAATGCGGGCCACCCTCCGCCGCTACGGCTTCGGGCGGGGCGGGTCGATCGAGTTCCTTTGAAGGCTGACCGCCCGTTCGGCGTGCAGGCCGGAGGCGGCTACCGCGTGCAATGGCTGCCACTGGACGTGGGCGACCGGCTCATATTCGTCACCGACGGCATGCTGGAGCGCGACGCCGCGGGCATGGACATCGCCGCCATCCTGACCGAAGGCGCCAACATGCATCCCCGCGAGGCGGTACAGCACCTCACCCAGGCGGTCCTGCAGTCAAGCGGCGGCCAGCTACGGGACGACGCCACGGCGCTGTGCCTCGACTGGCACGGTGGCCGGCCCCGCGACCGCGACGCGAGCTCGGGAGCAAATCGCGAAGTGCGCGCCGATCCCGGCACCGCAGCCGCGCGTTCGCCCCAACCGGAGTTTGAGGAGACGTAGGCTGACGCCGATCCGCCAGGGGCACGTTAGGCGGGGAGATGGAGCATCGTCTCCGGCCTGTGCGTAGAGGTCACCGAACTCGAGCGGGTCAGTACTCGGCCCACTAACGGCCGCCGCTATAGCCGGCGACGCGGTCGACCATCCGTCGCAGGCACATCGTGGGCACTAAGTTCCTGTGGCGCTAAAGGGGTGGAGTGTGGCGAGTCGTGCGAGGGTCGCGCGAGCCTCTTTCGGCGCACGTACTGCCGGCAGGGGTTGTTCCTCGAATGACATGTCCGGCTGGAACGAGTCCCGCCCGACGATCCGTCCGCCGTTCACGAGGAGCACGGATCCCTCACCCACCTCGCGCTTGCGGAGCTTGACTGACGAATACTCCTCGACCAAGTCCAGCGCGGCGCGCGTCGACGCGAAGCAGAGCTCCTGTTTCGAGGTGCCGATCCACAGCGGCCGGCCCATCCCGCGGGCAAGCAGCAGCTCCTCCCGGCCTTCGTCGAGCCATGCCGTCGCCATCGAGCCAACCAGGCGCTCGAGCGCGTGGGCGGTGCGCCCCCGAGACTGCTCGGCGAGCGCGAAGATCAGCTCGGAGTCGACGGTCATGCTGGGCTCGGCACGCGCGATGCCGTGGGCCGCGAACAGCTCGTCGTCATTGGTGATCATGCCGTTGTGTATCCCGACGACCGCTCCGTGGCGGATCGGATGGTTGTTGGCCAGGACACCCGGATGGCCCTTCGTGTAGTCCCGGACGTGTACGAGGAGCTGTGTAGCTGTTTGGGGCACTTCGATGCGGTCGAGGAACTCGCTTGCGCCCGTGCGCTGCTTGTGCACCGTGACCTTCGAGTCGTCGCCGCGGTAGGCCAAGCCCACGGCGTCCGCCCCGCGCTCGGCGATGCCTGCGAGCAGTGCGCGGGTCGCCACCGTCCGATCGACGGTGCTCTCGAGAGAGAAGCTGTATCCGGCGATCCCGCACACGGGCCGACCTACTGTGCGGGGTTAGCAGTGACAGATGGAGAGGGGCGCCCCACTGGATTCAATGGGTCACCCTTGCGGAGGGATCCGGTGGTTGTGAGCGCTCTCATCAGATCCCGCTCGCGCGGCAGAGGGCCCGCGGTTTGCGGACCCTCTCTGCGTCGGGCCGGTGGCCTTATGCCCGGACGAAACCGTTCTTGTGGACGATGACCTCTCCGTCCGTGATCTTCGGCGGATTCGGAAATGCCGTCTCCAGCTTCTCCTCGCGCACCCAGTCGGCTGCGACGCGGGTCGACTCGTCGGCGTGCGCCGAGGTGTCGAACAAGCCGATTGAGCTCATGACGC
>JBKPLL010000098.1:0-8845 GCA_046731605.1 Actinomycetota bacterium
CGCCCGCTCGTCCGGGCAGAAGAGGATCGCGGCGAGCCGGTCGACCTCGATCCGGTTCCGTTCCTCGGGCATCTCGAGGTCGCCGCTCCGGAGGCCGGCCTCGACGTGCGCCTGCGGAACGCCGGTGTCGTTGGCGGCGAGTGCTCCGGCGAGCGTCGAGTTCGTGTCGCCGTAGACGAGCACGACGTCGGGGTTGCGCTCCGCGATCGCCCGCCGGATGCCGGCGCGCATCGGCGCGACTTCCGCCGTGTGCAAGTCGAGCGAGTAGTCGGGTTCGGGGAGGTCGAGCTCATCGAAGAACACCTGCGAGAGCTGCGGGTCGTAGTGCTGCCCGGTGTGCAGCGTGATCTCCTCGATCCCGCGCTCGCGAAGCGCCACCGAAAGCGGCGCAGACTTGACGAACTGGGGGCGGTTACCGACGACCGAGAGAACCCGCAAGGCGTTGGTACCCTAGGCGCGCCCCGGGCCGTTAGCTCAGTTGGTAGAGCAGGGGACTCTTAATCCCAAGGTCGAAGGTTCGAATCCTTCACGGCCCACAACGGAAAGCCTCCGCACGCGGGGGCTTTCTTGTTGCCCGGCGAGGCAGCATCGAGGGGGCGGGGTGTGGGCACGCGGGTGGCAACGGGCGGTTGAGTTTCGGGTCCCTAGCCCGGCATGCGACCGTTCTCGAGTCCGACAACCTCCGGCGGAGGGTGCTCAAACCGGCCGGCCGGCGTGCGGGCGTGCCATGGACGGCCTTTCCACACGTTCCGCCATACGTGCGCGACGACGCTCTTTCGCCGCGGCGTCAATCCGAAGCAGGCGCAGGTCGCGCTGGGTCATCACTCGCCGGCGTTCACTCTGGCGGTCTACACCACCCACCTACTCTCAGGCGACCTTCCTGACGTCGACCTGCTCGCGGGTGGCACGTTGTCCGGCCGAAAAGCTTCAGCGCCCGCGAGGCTGCCAGTCCGGTCCCAGGCCGGGGCTCAGCCAATAGCCCGTCGAGCCATCGGTCCGGCAGACGGCAACCCCGTCGACGGCGATCCATAGGCCGTCGGGTGACCAGGCCGCCCTGCGCTCTTCATACTGCGCGTCATAAGGCTCCGGCTCGAAGGAAGGCGAGTGGAGCCTGGCTATGCAGCCAAACGTCCCGAGCCGCCCGCCGGCGCGGGAGACGATCACTTCGCTGTCCTCCCACCAGCGGCCGTAGTCGTAGAGGACGCGGAAGGCGATCGAGCGGCCGTCGGGCGACCAAGAGGGCCGGGAGATCTCCGCTCGGGTTCCTTCCCTATCGCCGCCGTCGAAGAGCGTCCGTGTGCCTCGGCCGCTGGGACGGACCACAACCAGCCTGGTGTCATCGGCGAAGGCGATCAGCCGGCCGTCGGGTGACCAGGCCGGGTCGACGCCGGCCTGCAGCGAGCGGGCTCGACTCGTGGGAAGGTCGAGGATGTAGACGATGCCGGACCGGGCGAATACGATCCGCTTGCCCCCCGGAGCCCATGAGGGGGCAGTGTCAGGGCCGCCACGCGTCAGCCGCCGCGGATGCCCTCCGCTCGAGTCCATTAGGTACAGGGAGCTGCGCCGGACGCGGTTCTCGTTCCTATCGATCGCGCCGCGCGCGAAGGCGATCCTGCGGCCCTCGGGCGACCAGGCCGGATCGAAGTCGTCGACGCGGTTACGGGTCAGCTGACGGAGCCCCCGCCCATGCGGTGTGATCGAGAAGAGCTCGAGGTCGTTTTCATCGGAGACGCTGGCGTAGATCAGGCCTCTGGCATTCGGCGCCCAGGACGGCCCGCCCACCATTTCACTCGACGCGGACTCCAGCCCGAAGTGGCGGGCAGGACCCGCCAGCGGCTTGACTGTGAGCGCCACCCTCGATGGCTCACCCACCCGATCGACGTGCTGCGCGAAGGCGAGGCGTTTGCCGTCCAGTGACCAGACGGCAGGGGCAAGGCCGCGTCTGGCGATTCTTCGAAGTCCACCGCCGTCGGGGCGAACGAGATCGACGTCATCGGCCCGCAGGAAGACGATCTGGCGGCCATTCGGAGACCACGAGGGCGAATCGAGCCCAGTGGAATTGGTCGGGTCGTAGCGCGTGAGCCGGCGTTCGCCCGCGCCGTCCGCGCCGATCACGAACAGGTTCTCGGCGTAGGAGTCCTTGCCGACGAACACGATTCGCCTCCCATCGGGCGACCATGCCGGCTGGCGGTCAAAGTTCCTCGTCCGCGTCAGCCAGCGCAAGCCCGTTCCGTCGGCGGCGACTACCCCGACATGGGTGGAAGGGGCATCAGCGCTTCCCGCGAAGGCGATCCGCGTGCCGTCGGGTGACCACACGGGAGTGTCCGCGTCGAAGTCCGTCAGTCGGTTGAGGCCGCGGCCGTCGACGCTGACGACCCAGAGGCCAATGCTCGGCCCCCCGGCGCTAAAGACGAGCTTCGATCCGTCGGGCGACCAGGCAATGGGGTTATCGCCGAAAAGCACCTGCAGGTTTGCAAGCCGCCGCTGAGCGCGTCCGTCGCGTCGCATCAGCCAGAGCGCGCCATCGCCGGATGAGGACGCGCGCGCGAAGGCGATCCATCTTCCGTCGGGAGACAACGCAGGCGAACGCTCGTAGTCGAGGTTGCGGCTGAGGTCGCGCCTTCGCCCGCTCGCGAGGTCAAGCGAGTAGATCTCACCGTTCCGGCTGTCGGCTCCAGGTTGACCCGGGACCGCCCGCTCGCTTGCGAACACGATGCGACCGTCGGGTCGTGGGGCGACGATCGTCGAGCTCGCGGCGGAGACGGCCAGCGCCGCAAAGGTGAGCACGGAACCGACGACCGTGAACTTCCTCACCCGTGCCACGCTTGAGCGAAATTCTTAGGAAGATTTGCGCGCGCGCCGGTGCCAGCACGAGGCCGATGACGAGGGCGGCGAGCTGCAAAAAAGCTACCCACGGATGACCATGGTGTGCGCAACACGATCGCCGAGCCGCTGGCCGCGGAAGGAGGTCACCGCAAACAGAAAACCGACGAGATAGAAGAAGAGGGCATCGACGAGGCGGAGCAGGTTGCGGACGATCGCCGCTAGGAACGTCAACCGCTCGCCGTCTTCACTCACCACGCGGATGCCGACCATCCGTTTGCCGAGCGTCATGCCCGTCGCCGTCTCGCAGACGACGTAGTAGCTAACTCCGAGAGCGAGCATCAGGACGAGAGCCTTCCCGCCGACGTTCACGCCGGCGTTCGCGTAGCCATCGCCGCTTTCTGCATAGCCGCCGCCGGTAAGAAGACCGACGAGGATCAGGAGCGGCAGCAAGACGATGACCGAGTCGAGCAAGACGGCGACGAAACGAAGCGCAATTCCGGCGTTCTGGAGCTCATTCCAGCGCCCGTGATCCCGCCTGCTGAACTCGAGTCTCTCCGCAAGCGAACCAAGCGCGACCCGCTGCTCGCGCACCGTGCTCGCGATCTGGCCCGCCTCCATGAGCGGCAGGCCGATGCGCCGGTTGAGCACGTCTCGGAGGTCGACGTGATCCCAGCTTTCGATCGCAGCAGCGATCGTCCGGCCCTCGTCGTCGAAACGGTAGATCGAAAGGGTCCGGTTAGCCCGGTCGAGCAACACCTCGATTGTGCCCACCGATGTGTTGAAGGTGTTCTTCATTCGGCCCCCGAGAGCTCATGGAGCGCCTTGTCGATTTGCGCCTCCCACTGGCGGCCGATCAAGCGCGACCGGGTTTCGAACCTCCGGACGGCAGGCCACGTAGGCCTCATGCGAGTGATCTCGTCCCTGAAGGTGCCGACGACCCACTGTTCCTGCGCAACCGCCCGCAGGAGGCCGACCCGGAGGCGACGGGCGGTCGTCGTTGCCAGGCTGAGTGCGTAGGTGCGCTCGCGAAGCTCGGAGGCTGCCGCGGCGAAGCGGTCGGCGAGCACCGGTAACCGGGCGCGGATCAGCATCGCGCCGCGGCGATTCCGAGGTGCTGCGTTGACGAGCTCATAGAGGGCGGCCGTCGCTTCGTCGAGGTCGGTTCTGTCCTCAACGGACATCACGGTCTGGACTTCCTCCGACGGAGCCGCATCGGCGCTCGAGGTCCAGAAGTAGAAGTGGACGTTGCCCGTCGCAACGAGGACGCCAAGCAAGATCACGATGGCGGCGAGGAATTTCACGGCGACGGACTTCGTTATCGGCGGCACAAGCTCCAAGCATTAGGCGACGCCCCGTCTCGGTCTTGCCTCCGCGATTCAGCGATGCCCGTTACCGACTACTGGGCCGTCAGAGGCCTGTCTGTTCGAACGCGGATCAGGCCCGTTCGCAGATTTGTCGGGCGAGCTCGGAAGCTTGCGCGACGAGGTCTTCAACGGGTGCCAATTGGGCCTCGTGGCGGCGCTGCGGATCGCTGCCTTCGACTAGACGGTGTGCGGTCTCAGAGATCTTCACCAGATGGACGTGACGGTCGTCGGCCGGATCGAATTCCAGGCACGGCGCGGAGTCAACCCGAAGCAGGGTCTGGCTCGGCAATCACTCGCCAGCGTTCACGCTGGCCGTCTACACGTTCGGTTGTTGACCTGCGCCAGCCTGCGCGAGAAGGCCCGAAGCAGCACGAGCGGATCCGAGCGCAGGTAGCGCTTCCGAAATCCTAAGGTCGGACGGTCGTGAATCCTGGCCTTGTCTGGTGCGCCGCGGCGAAATTACAGTGTTTCTACCGTCGCTACGGTCTCTCCGCCTCCCTAGCGTCACATGCGCCATCTACAGGGAGGCTCGATGAAAGAGTCAGCGGCAAAGCGGGCCGCAACGGCAGCGGTTGCAGCGGTGCTGTTCGTATCGCTGGCGGCCATCGCCGCGGCAATGCAGTTCACGCCCTGGGGTACGCCGACGAACGCAGAGGCGGTCCCGGGCACGAGCTCGGACCTCAACACGCAGTTCAACGATGGCTGCCCGATCCAGTCGCCGGACGGGCTCAGCCTCTATATCGCCTCCAACCGGCCGGGCGGCCTCGGGGGCCAGGATATCTGGGTCGCGCACCGCGAGAGCTCCGACGCTCCATGGGGTGCCCCGGAGAACGTCGGTGCCCCGGTCAACTCGGGCGCGAACGACTTCTGTCCGACGCCGTTGCGCGGGAAGCGGCTCCTCCTCGTCAGCGAGCGCGGCGGGCCGGGAAGTTGCGGCAGCGGCGACATCTACATCACCCGTCTCAACCCAGTGCACGGTTGGGAGGAGCCGCGCAACCTCGGCTGCCAAGTGAACAGTCCGGCGGGGGAGGCGGGGCCGTCGTTGTTCGAGACTGCGACGGGAGCACAGCTCTACTTCTCCAGCACGCGGGCCGGCGACAGCAACATCTACGCGAGCACGCAGCTCGCCGACGGCAGCTTTGGGCCGGCAACGCCGGTTGCGAGCTTGAACACGGCGGGCGACGACTTCCGCCCCAACGTTCGCAAAGACGGGCTCGAAGTCGTCTTCGATTCCAACCGTCCGGGCACGCTTGGCGGACAGGACATCTGGTCGTCCACCCGCGATTCCGTCGAGGACGCCTGGTCGACGCCGGTCAGCCTGACGACGGTCAACTCGTCCTTCAACGAGACGCGCGCGTCGCTCTCGTGGGACGGACGGACACTGACGTTCGGCTCGAATCGCACAGGTAGCGAGGGACAGGCGGACGTGTACGAGAGCACGCGCACGAAGATCACGAACAACGCGGGGTGAGCGTGCTCGAGCGCCGGCGGGCTTGCAGGCCCGCCGGCGCGGCCTAGACTCGAAGAGGTGAGGAGGCGCGATCCGGTGATCGGCCGGGATCAGGAACTCGCGGATATCGGCGCCGTCGTCGCGGCCGCCAAGGCCGGAGAGGGTGGGCTGCTCCTCCTCGCCGGCGAGGCCGGCGTCGGGAAGACGAGACTCGCCGAGGCCGCGATCTCAGCCGCCAGCATCGAAGCGCTGCGGGGCATCGCCTCGCAGCGCGGCGCCGCACCGTACGCGCCGATCGCGGCCGTGCTGCGGGACTTCCGGCGACGATCGCCGGATGGACTGGCGGAGGTGGGGCCGCTGCGCCCGCAGCTCGCGATGCTCCTGCCCGAGCTCGGCCCGCCAGCGGAAACAGCCGATCGCGAGACGCTCTTCGAAGCGATCCGCCGCGCGTTTGAGGCGATCGCCGGCGCGGCACCGACCGTCGTCTTTCTCGACGACCTGCAGTGGGCGGACGCGGCAACGCTCGAACTGCTGTCCTCGCTCGCCACCTCGGCGGAGGAGTGGCCGCTACTGCTGCTCGGCGCGTATCGAAACGAAGAGATTCCGCGCGGGCACGGGCTACGTCGGCTTCGCACGGATCTACGCCGAAGCGGCCGGCTCGCCGAGCTCGTCGTCGAGCCCCTCGACGCCGCTTCGACGGCGGCTCTCGCGACGCAGGCTCTGGGATGCGAGCCGGGGCCAACGCTTCGCGCCGCATTGATCGACCGCACGCAGGGGGTTCCCTTCTTCGTCGAGGAGTTGGCCGCCATTCTCAAGGCGGGCTCGCTCCTCGTTGCGACAGAGCATGGACTCGAGCTCGAAACGGCCGCCGCGGTTCCAGTTCCGGAGACGATTCGCGACGCCGTCCGTCTCCGTGCGGACGGCTTGTCACCGGCTGCGCGCCGTACGTTGGAAGCCGCTGCGGCCACCGGTACGCGCGTCGACCTCGAAATCGTCGCAGCGGCTGGCGAAGAGGCTGGGCTCGCCGAGCTGCTCGAGCAGGGAGTGCTCATCGAGAGCGAGCGAGGGACAGCATCGTTCCGCCACGATTTGGCGCGCGAAGCCGTCTACGCGGATACGCCGTGGCCGCGGCGCCGCGCTCTCCACCGCTCCCTCGCCGAGCTGCTTGACGCCCGCAGTGCCGAGCCGGGACTCGTCGCGGAGCACTGGGTCGCGGCCGGCGAGCGTGAGCGGGCGCGCCCGGCGCTCGTCGCAGCGGCGCGAAGGTACTGCGCGTTTCACGCGTACCGCGATGCCGCGGCCGCCGGTCGCGCCGCGCTCGAGCTGTGGCCCGAGGAGGAGGATGAGGCTGCTCGCCTCCTCGTGCTCGACGAGCTCGGCGGTTGCGCCCAGCTCTGCGGTGAGTTCGCTGAGGCGGTTCGAGCATGGGAAGAGCTTGCCGAGAGCGTGCGCGGCGACCTCGCACGGTTGGGCGAGGCGAAGCGCAAACTGGCGACTGTGTACGAGCTGCAGGGCACGGCCCCTCGCGCGCTCGCGGCACGGCTTGATGCGGCCGAAGCGTTCTCGAGGTGCGGACGTGACGGGGACGCCGCCGCCGAGCGTCTGTTGGCATTTCTGCGCCTCTTCAACGACGAGCCCGACACCGCACGTGACCTCCTGACGCGAGCGCACGAGGAGGCTGTGCGAGCCGGGAGGAGCGACCTCGAATCACGCTGTCTCCGCGAGAAAGGATTCCTGGCCTCGCAGGAGGGCCGATTCGACGAGGCGCTCGAGCTGACGCGGCGCGCATTATCGCTCGCGCTCGACGGTGACGACGTCGAGGGCGTGTTCGAGGGCTACTGGCTTCTCGGCGTGATCTCGAACAACTGGGGCGACTATCCGGCCGCTCAGTCTGCGCTCGAAGGCGCGGCCGATTTCTGCCGAGCTCACGATCTCGAGCCAGATGAGCAGTTCTGCCGTAGCTGTGTTGGGATCGTTCTCTGGAACCGAGGCGCGTGGGACGAAGCGGAGGAGATATCCCGAGACGTTCTCGCGTCGCCAGCCACATCGGAGCCCGGACGGGCGCACGCGCTGTGCACGCTCGGCCTGATTTCGGTCGCGCGCGGTCGAACCGCAGCCGCTCGGCCGCCTTTGCGCCGATCTCTGGCGATCGCGCGTGAGTTCGGGATGGCCGGGAGTGTCTGCAGTACGACGTTCGGGCTCGGGCTCGCTGACGAGCTCGACGAAAGGATCGACAAGCAGTGGCATGACTTCGTCGCGTCGGCGACCGCCAACGAGCCCGACAGCCATTACGCGCCTCCGCTGCGATGGGTGGCGACGTTCGCGACGCGCCGCAGCGACATCGCGCTCGTGCATGCCTGCGCGCGCGCAGCGGCCGAACTCGCTGACCGCTTCGCAACCGCCGAAGCGCTTGCCACGCTCGCGCACGCGTTCGGCGAGGTCGCACTCGTTGAAGGCGACGCCGCCCGCGCCGCCGCGCACTTCGAGCGGGCAGTCGATCTCTTTCGCAACGTCGACTCGCCGTTCGAGCGAGCGCACATGCACAGGCGCGCAGGTGTCGCCCTGGCTGCAGCCGGAGAACGCCAGGTGGGTATCGACCGCCTCGTAGACGCGTACCGGACGTTCCGGAAGCTCGGTGCCCGTCCGTTGTCGCAGCAGGTCATCGCGGATCTGGAAGCGCTCGGAGAGCGAGTCGACCGACGCCTCGGGCGCCTCGCGGCACGCGGACTCGAAAACGGCGGACTGACGAGACGTGAGCTCGAGATCCTTCGACTCGTCGCGGTTGGACGGACGAACCGCGAGATCGCGCGCGACCTCTTCCTCAGCCCTCGCACGGTCGAGATGCACGTCCGCCACATGCTGGCGAAGCTCGACTGCCGCTCACGAACGGAGGCAACCGGCAAGGCCCACGAACTCGGCCTGCTCGATGTCACCGCCACGCGTTGACTCGGGCTGTGGCAGACAGCCACTGCGACGGGCAGCGTCCAACCCTCTACTCGACAACCGGGACGCAACGCTCAGGAGGACTCGCCGTCGTTAACTCAGGCGACAACGCATTTGGGTCAACAGAAGGTCAACAATGCCGCGCCAGAGCACGCCACACAGTCCGAGTTGATTGGCTCGACCAAGCGCCGCTGCGAATAATCGCCAGCGGCCACGAGAGCCCGGGCGTCCACTCTTAATCCCAAGGTCGAAGGTTCGAATC
>JBKPLL010000099.1:0-17918 GCA_046731605.1 Actinomycetota bacterium
ACGTCGTCGTTCGAGATCGGCTCGGCACCGCGGAGCCCGGTGACGCTCCCCGTCTCCTGCTTGTGCGCGAGCACCGCGGAGACGTCGAGACCATTCGCGTTGTAGACGCCGCCGCTCGAATCGGAGATCGCCACGACCTGAGCGCCCTCCTCCGCCATGAACTGCGCGAGGTAGCTGCCGACGTTGCCGAAGCCCTGCACGACGACCTTCATCCCGGCGATGCGCTTGTCGAGCTTTGCGACCGCGTCGCGGATGCAGAAGAGCGCGCCGCGCGAGGTGGCCTCGACGCGGCCGAGCGAGCCGCCGATCGTGAGCGGCTTGCCCGTCACGACGCCGAGCACCGAGTGGCCCTTGTTCATCGAGTACGTGTCGAAGATCCAGGCCATCGTCGAGCCGTCGGTGCCGACGTCCGGCGCGGGGATGTCCTTCTCCGGGCCGATCTCGTTGATGATCTCGCTCGTGAAGCGGCGCGTCATCCCCTCGAGCTCGTGGCGCGACATCTTCTTCGGGTCGCAGACGACGCCGCCCTTGGCGCCGCCGAACGGGATCCCCATCAGCGCGCACTTCCACGTCATCCACATCGCGAGCGCCTTGACCTCGTCGACGGTGACGTCGGGGTGGTAGCGGATGCCGCCCTTCGACGGCCCGCGCGCGATGTTGTGCGTGACCCGGTAGCCCTTGAAGACACTCGTCGAGCCGTCGTCCATGCTGACGGGGATCGAGACCTCGATCGCCTTCTTGCACTCGCCGAGCACGGCGATGAGATTGGGGTCGATCTCGAAGGTCTCGCCGACGCGGCGCAACTGCTCGCGGGCCAGCTCGAACGGGTTCTCGCGCAGATGGGACGTCGTTGCGACTGCCAAGGTCTACTCCTTATGTCGCTGCAAATGGGGTGGAAAAACCTGACGCCGCGGCGAGCTTACCTCGATGCGTAGGCGTCGAGCGCCAGATACTTCGGGTACGGGACAGCCTCGGTCCAGCGAGCGGCCGAGGCGATCATCGCCGCGTTGTCGGTGCAGAGGGCGAGCGGTGCCGCGACGGCGTCCGGAAGGGCAGCCCGCAGCGCCGAGTTCGCCGCGACCCCGCCGACGATCGCCACCCGCTGCCGCCCGGTGTGCTCAGCCGCCTCGCGAACCCGCTCGACGAGCGCACGCACGATCGCGTCCTGATACGAGGCGGCGAGGTTGGAGCGGCGCGCCCCGAGCTCGTCCTCCTCCAGCTCACGGACCGCGTACAGGAGCGCCGTCTTCAGCCCCGAGAAGGAGAAGTCGAGGCCCGGCACCCGCGCGACCGGGAAGTCGTGGGCGCTCGAATCTCCCTCGCGCGCGAGCCGGTCGATCTCGCGGCCCCCCGGGTAGCCGAGGCCGAGCAGTCGCGCGCCCTTGTCGAACGCCTCGCCCGCTGCGTCGTCGAGCGTCGACCCGAGCAGCTCTCGCTCGGTGTACGAACGGACGTCGAGGAGCATCGTGTGACCGCCGCTCGCGAGCAGGCAGAGGAACGGCGGCTCGAGCGGATGCGGCTGGAGATAGAGCGAGGCGACGTGGCCGTCGAGGTGGTCGACGGGGACGAGCGGCAGGCGACGCGACCAGGCGAGGGCCTTGGCAGCGGCGAGGCCGACGAGGAGCGCACCGATCAGCCCGGGCCCGCGGGTGACCGCGATCCGGTCGACGTCCTCGAGGCCGGCGTTTGCCTCGGCGAGCGCCTCGCGGATGACGGGCGTCACGAGCTCGAGGTGCCGTCGCGACGCAACCTCGGGCACGACGCCGCCGTAGCGCGCGTGCAGCTCCGCCTGGGAGGAGACGACACTGGAGCGAATCTCCCCTTCCTCGGTGACGAGCGCCGCCGCGGTCTCGTCGCACGACGTCTCGATCCCCAGGATCAGCGCCCGACCGGGTCCTTCCACATGATCAGCGCGTCCTCGCGGTTGTCCGTGTAGTAGCCGCGCCGCATGCCGCGCGAGCGGAAGCCAAGGCGCTCGTAGAGATCGATCGCCTTCTCGTTCGAGACGCGCACCTCGAGCGTGTAGCCGCGCCGGGCGTCGTCGGCGGTGAGGTCGAACAGCCGCTCGAGGAGCATGGTGGCCACGCCGCGGCCGCGGTGGTCGGGATCGACGGCGACGTTCATCACGTGCCAGGCGTCGACGTAGCGCGAGACGATCAGGTAGCCGACGAGCGCGCCGTCCTCGCCTTCCGCCTCGAACGCGCCGAGGCAGATCGAGCTCGGCTTCGCAAGCTCGCCGGCGAACATCGAGCGCGACCACGGCGTCGGGTACGAACGGCGCTCGATCTCCTCGATGTCGAGGAGATCGCCGAGCACGAGGCGCCGCAGCTCGATCGTGGTCACTGGACGTTCCTGTCGGCATCGGGGACGCGGAGGTACAGCGGCCCGAGCTCGTCCACCGGGCCCGCCTCGCCGGCCAATGCGGCGTGGAAGCGGGCACGCGGGAGGTGCCGGTCGTCGTCGTCCGGCGGCACGACGGCGCCGCGCTGCTCGAGCAACTGCCGGTAGCGCTTCGCGCCGTCGCCGACGCAGACGGCGCCGGCGGAGAGCGGCAACTCCGCGGGGACGAGTACGCGGGGCTCACCGTCGACGAGGGTGAAGACCTCGCGCCGCTTCGCATCGATGACCGGCAGCGCCCCCGGAGCGCCGGCGCCAAGGGCGGCGAGGGTCGAGACGCCCGAGCCGGCGAGCTCGAGCGAGAGCGCGAGTCCCCGCGCGGCGGCGAGCCCGATGCGGACCCCGGTGAAGCTGCCGGGCCCGAGGCCGACCGCGAGCCGGTCGAGATCGGACGGGTGCGCACCCGCCTGGCGCAGCAGCGCGTCCACGTCCTCGAGCAGCGTCTGCGCCCGCGAGCAACGCTCGCCGAGCACCTCGAGATGTCCATTAGGACCTGTGTCCACGAGCGCGCTCGTGGCGACCGCGGTCGCCGTATCGAAGGCCAGCGTCAACACTCCTCGATCTCCACCGCTCTCCCAGCGCCAGCATGCCGCAAACGCACCACGTAGCGAGGGGCGGGCAGGACGCCCTCCCCCGCCTCCGGCCACTCGACAAAGGCGATCGCACCCTCGAAGTACGGTTCGAGGTCTCCCCACTCCGCCGACGAGACGCCCTCGAAGCGGTAGAGGTCGAGGTGCGAGACCTCCACCCCGTCGCCGTGGTAGCGGTGGCCGATGGTGTAGGTCGGGCTCGTGACCCGCTCGCGCACGCCGAGCGCGCCGCACGCGCCGCGGACGAACGTCGTCTTGCCGGAGCCGAGCTCGCCCGCGACGGTGACGACGTCGCCGAGCGCGAGCCGCCGCGCGAGCTCCGCCGCCAGCTCCTCCGTCTCCTCGGGCGAATTGCTCTGCTGCTCCACGCGTACGATCCAAGCATGCCCGCCTACGTGATCGTCGAGACCGACGTGCATGAGCCGGAGCAGTACGAGCAGTACAAGGCCGCGTCGCCGGGCGCCGTGCGCTCCGGCGGCGGCCGCTTCGTCGTCCGCGGCGGCGAGCTCGCGGTGCTCGAGGGCGACTGGGATCCCTCGCGGCTCGTCATCCTGGAGTTCCCGGACCTCGAGGCCGCAAGGCGCTGGTACCACTCACCCGAGTACCAAGAGGCGAAGCGTCTGCGCGAGGGCGCAGCAAAGCTCCGCATGGTCGCAGTTCAGGGACTGGCCGAGCCGCTCTAGAAGAGACCCAACTGCTCGGCCGGCGCCGCTGCCGCCGGCTCGGGTAGGGCCTCGACCGGAGCGGGCTCGACAGCCGCCCCGAGAAGCCCGGGCAGGCGGGCGAAGTCCGCCTCGAGCACCTTGAGCATCGCCGGCGTGTAGAGCGCGGCCGCCGGGTGGTAGATCGGATAGAGCAGGACGCTGCGACCGGCGATCGTGAGCTCCTGCTCCTGGCCGTGCACGCGGGTGATCCCGAGCGGGCGGCCGGAAAGGAGCTTGGTGGCGAAGTTCCCGAGCGTCGCGATCACCTTGGGTTCGATGAGCTCGATCTGGCGGAAGAGATGAGGCTCGCACGACTCGATCTCGTCCTGCTGCGGATCGCGGTTGCCGGGCGGCCGGCACTTGAGGACGTTCGCGATGTAGACGTCCTCGCGGCGGAGCTGGACGCCGGCGAGCAAACCGTCGAGCAGCTTCCCGGCCTGGCCCACGAACGGGACGCCTTGCTTGTCCTCGTGGAAGCCCGGCGCCTCGCCGACGAACATCAGGTCGGCGTGCGGATTGCCGGCGCCGAAGACGACCTGCGTGCGTCCCTGGGCGAGCCGGCACCGCGTGCATCCCGCGGCCGCCGCCCCATAGGCCTCGAGCGTCTCCGCGGGCGCGACGGGCATCGCACTCATCGCGGCGAGTCTACGAGGCACGCCCGACGGACACGATCCTCGCCCGCCAGCGGCCGCGCGGCGCGTACACCTCGATCTCGTCGCCGGGCGCCTTTCCCAGCAGTGCCTGACCGACGGGCGAGTCGGGCGAGACGCCGCCGACGCTCGTGATCTCGAGCTCCTGCCGCGTGCCGTCCTCCCGCTCGAGCTCGACGCGGGAACCCACCGTGACGAGGCCGCTCGCCGCGGCCTCGGCCTCGTCGACGATCGTCGCGTGCTGGAGCCGGTGGCGCAGGACCCTGATCCGCGCCTCGAGCAGCCCCTGCTCGTTCTTCGCGGCGTGGTATTCGAAGTTCTCGGAGAGGTCGCCGTGCGCGCGGGCCGTCGCGATCGCCTGCACGACCTCCTGGCGCTTCGGGCCCTCGAGCTCGGCGAGCTCGGCCTCGAGCTGCGCGTGGGCCGCCGGCGTCAGCAGCTCGCCGTCTTCATCCCCCCGGGCCATGACGGAGCTAGTGGCCGCAGCCGCACGAGCCGCCGCAGCACCCGCCACCGCCGCCGCCGGACGCGACCTTCGTCACGCCGTGCACGGCGAAAGATGAGAACTGGCGCGACACGTTCGTGGCGGCGCAATCGGGACACGCGACCTGCTCCTCGCCGCGGACGAGCTCCTCGAAATGCGTCTCGCACTCCATGCACACGTACTCGTAGATCGGCACCGTGCAGACCGTAGCAGCGACCGGCGAGCGGCTAGAGCAGCCCCGCGATCCCGTTGCGCAAAAGAGATACCGCGAGCAGGAAGATGATCACGGACGCGATCAGCCGCAGGTGTCCCTCGAGCCAGAAACGCGTGCGGCCGAGGATCCGCTCGGCCCACTCCCGCGAGACGAGCAGCAAGACCAGCGCGATGCCGAGCGGCAGGAGCGAGACGACCGTGAACGCGAGCCACTGCGCGGTGTATCCGGCCCTCGTCGGATCGGTCTCCGAGATCGCCTTCAGCGCCAGGGGAATGAAGCCCCCGGGGTTGGCGAGCGTCGCGCCGGCAGCGACGACGGCGATCCAGGGCGAGGACGCGACCGCGGTCATCTTGTCGACCATGCCTTTCGTCGTCTTCTCGGCGAACGGGCGACGCCACGTGCGCGCGACGTAGACGAGCAACGCGCCGCCCGCCACGAGGTCGAAGACCGAGACCCACGTCTTGCGCTCGCCCGTCGCGGACGGGGCCGCGCTGTCGCCGAGGACGAAGGCCGCCGCCACCCCGATCACGATGGTAATCGCAAGGGCACCGAGGTAGAAGAAGACGCCGGTTCGGAGAGGCCGCTTGCCGAGCACGAGCGCCAGCACGGAGAACGTCAGCGTCGTCGGCGACAGCATCGCCGCGATCGAGACGAGCACGAGCTCGCGGTAGACCCAACTCACCGGCGCACAATCAACCCCGTGGGCAGGCGTGGCATCGTCCGGATCGGGCGACCCTAGATCCGGATCAGGGACTCGCTAGCTCGAAGGGCAGGTCTCGGCTTGCTTGTCGCCGACGAGCTCCCGCACGAGGCCGTCAGGCGTGCCCGGGACGCTGAGCGCAAAGCGCTGCGGCCCGGTCAGATCGAGGTACGTCATCTTGCCCGGCGCGGGCTCGACGCAGCCTCCGCCCTGCAGACGCAGGTACGGGCTGTAGTGGGCCCGCATGAGGTAGCGCCCGGCGGCGAAGACCCGCCCGCGGATCGCGGTGTGTCCGACCGAGGTGATCATGGGCTTCGCGGGGCCGGTGAGGAGCGGCGTCGCGTGCGGCAGCTCGTAGATTGTCCAGTCCCGGCTCCGGAACACGGCTTTCAGACCGGAGCCCGCCGAGCGCAGAACCCGCGCCTCCTGCGGCCCACCGTCCCAGTCGAGCGGCGCGGTTCTGCTGAGGAGGACGTAGCGAACGGCGGCCGAGCGCAGCCAGCGGCGATAGCCCGTGGCGCGGAGATGGTTCGTGTAGAGCGCCGGGTTGTCGGCGAGGTCGAGCTGCCGGTACCAACCGCGCGCGAGCGGGAAGCCGGATTTCGGGATCCAGTACGCCTCCCAGTGCTCCGCGGTCGGCACGACCTCGACCCGGAAGCCGGGCCGGTCGTGCTGCCGGAGGAAGTCGATCGCCGGCCGCCAGAAGCTTGCCTGCTGCGTATCGTTGCCGAGCCGGGACGGGACGAGCAGCGCGTAGGGCACGAGATTGAAGGCGAACGCCGCCGCCAGCGCGAGAACGACGAGGCGTCGGGGCCGGAAGCCGGCGAGGCTGGCCGTGAGGAGCATGATCGGGAAGACGAACGCGCTCAGCCGCGTCCAGTTGTCCCCGAGCGGCGTGGGCACGATGTAGACGACGACGCTCCCGAGGCCCCAGAGCGCGTAGAACGCGACGAGTGGCCCTGCGGCGCGCGCTTTGCGCGCGACGAGCAGACCGAGCGTGGTGACGCCGATGACCGCGAGGAAGTCGATCCAGTGGAAGGGGTAGACGCCTCCGCCCGCTCCCGGAAAGAGAACGAGCGCGGCCACCTCGATGCCGGCCGCGAGGACGAGAGCGACGCCGAACCAGAGCTGCCGGCGGGCGATCCGGCGGCCGGACAGGGCGTAGGAGCCGACGATGAGGCAGAGGAAGGCGAACGCGAGCGGGCTGAAGCCGACCGTGAGCGCGGCGAAGATTCCTGCGAGCCAGGGGCGCCGCAGCTGCAGCAGCTTGAGCGTCGCGAGCATCGCAGCGAAGCCGAGGGTGTAGGCATAGAGCCCGGTGAACAACGGCGCGGCGGCGAGCACGCCGAAGATCCGCGACGGCCAGAGCGCGGCCCGTCCCCACTCCCGCAGCGCAATCGACGAGAAGAGCGCGGTTGATGCGACCGCGGCGACGAAGACGAGCGGCAGGTTCCCCACCAGCGCGGCGGGGAGGTAGTAGAGGAGGCTGTACGAGGCGAGGGGGTACGTCCCCGCGTACCAGAAGTTGTCCCAGACGAGCGCGCCGTCGCGGACGAGGAACGTCCGGTACAGATGAACCGGGGCGTCCCCGGGGGCCGGTCCGACTGCGAGCACGAGCCCTGCGAATGCGGCGGTCAGCGCAGCGCCGAGCAGCAGCTCGCGGCGGGGCGAGTGTCGGCGGAGATCGGTGAGGCTTGCGGCGGCGGAGCTCATCCGGGGAGCCGCATGGTAGGCCGGATACGGGTCGGCGGCGCCGCAGACGCCGGCGGTACACTCGTCTCTGCCCGGCATCCGGTTCGGAGCTGGAGCGAGATTGTGGTCGAGAGAGTCGATGTCATCGGTTCGGGCCGGGTCGGTTCGGCCATCAGCGCCCGCCTGCGCGAGCGCGGCGTCGTCGTGGGTGGAGACGATCCGGACGTCGTCCTCCTGTGTGTCCCGGACACAGCCATTTCAGACGTGTCTAGGTGTCTGGCACCTGGACGTGCCTGGGTGGGACACGTCTCGGGGGTCACGCCCCTCGCGGCGCTAAAGCCGCACGAGCGACGGTTCTCGCTCCACCCGCTGCAGACGTTCGATCGCAGTGGAGATCCCGCGCAGCTCGACGGCGTCTGGGGGGCGATCAGCGGTGAGACACCCGAGGCGCTCGCAGTGGCGGAGGAGCTCGCGGAGACGCTCGGGCTGCAGCCGTTCGAGCTCGCCGACGGCGACCGGACGCTCTACCACGCCGGCGCCGTCTTCGCCTCGAACTACCTCGTGACGCTGCAGCGAGCGGCGGTCAGGCTCGGGGTTCCGCCGCCTGCGCTCGTGCCGCTGATGCGCGGGACGATCGAGCACGGCTTCGAGCTGACCGGGCCGATCGCCCGCGGCGACTGGGCAACGGTCGAGGCGCACAAGCAGGCGATCCGGACCGAGCTTCCCGAGCTCGAGCACCTCTATGACACGCTCGCGGGCGCGACGGTGCTGCTCGCATGAAGGTCGTCCGCACCATCGCCGAGCTGGAGGCCGCTCCCGGGGCGGGGCTCGTCCCGACGATGGGAGCCCTCCACGACGGGCACGTCGCGCTGCTCCGGGCGGCCCGCGCGGAGAACGAGACCGTCGTGATGTCGCTCTTCGTCAACCCGGCGCAGTTCGACGAGCAGCAGGATCTCGCCGCGTACCCGCGGGACGAGGAGGGCGATCTCGAGGTAGCGGAGCGCGAAGGGGTCGACGTCGTGTTCGCGCCGGCGGCCGAAGAGCTGTACCCGCCCGGCTTCACGACCTGGGTCGACCCCGGCGAGACGGGAGCCGAGGGCGCTGCCCGGCCCGGACACTTCCGCGGCGTCGCCACGGTCTGCCTCAAGCTGTTCAACCTCGTCCGGCCGGAGCGCGCGTACTTCGGCCAGAAGGACGCGCAGCAGGTCGCGGTCATGCGGCGCCTCGTGCGCGACCTGAACGTCCCCGTCGAGATCCGCGTCGTGCCGACGGTGCGCGACTCCGACGGGCTCGCGCTCTCGTCCCGCAACGCCCGCCTCTCGGCGGACGAGCGGGAGCACGCCCTCGGGCTGCCACGTGCGCTCGCGTCCGCCGCGTCCGCGCCCGATCCCGTCGCCGCCGCGCGCGGCTCCCTGAACGGGCTCCAGCCGGAGTACGTCGAGTTGCTCGACCTCGGCGGCACCAAGGTCCTCGCCGCCGCGATCCGCGTCGGCTCCACCCGTTTGATCGACAACGTCCTCCTGGAAGGAGAGATCAGATGAGCGACAGCTCGAAGCCTCCGCGCTACGCGTCCTGGACTGCAGGCAAGCTCCCGCTCCCCGAGCTCGCCGAGATGAAGCGCCGCGGCGACAAGATCGTGATGGTCACCGCCTACGACGCGCCGAGCGGCCGGCTCGCCGACACCGCCGGCGTCGACCTGATCCTCGTGGGCGACTCCTCGGGCATGGTCGTGCACGGCCGCGAGTCGACCGTGCCGGTGTCGCTGGACGAGATCGTGTTCATGACCCAGTGGGTGACCCGCGGAGCCAAGCGGCCGCTCGTGATCGCCGACATGCCGTTCGGCTCGTACGAGGAGTCGGACGAGCAGGCGGTGCGCAACGCGGTCCGGCTCGTGAAGGAGGGCGGCGCCGACGCGGTCAAGCTCGAGCGCGGAGGGACGTCGGTGGCGCGCGCACGCGCGATCGCCGGCGCGGGGATCGCGGTCATGGGGCACGTCGGTCTCACTCCTCAGACTGCCACGGTTCTCGGCGGGTTCAAGGCGCAGGGCCGGACCGCCGAACGCGCGCAACAGCTCCTCGAAGACGCGCTCGCGCTCGAAGCGGCGGGCTGCTTCGCGATCGTGCTCGAGGCGGTGCCGCCGACGGTGGGACGGGCAGCGACGCGGGCGCTCACCCTGCCGACGATCGGCATCGGCGCGGGCGCCGACACGGACGGGCAGGTGCTCGTCTGGCACGACATGCTCGGCTTCTACGAGGGTCGCGCACCGCGCTTTGTCAAGCGCTACGCGGAGCTGGGCGAAGCGGTCGTGGAAGCGCTGGAGCACTACGCCGAGGAGGTGCGGAGCGGAGCCTTCCCCGAGCAGCAGCACACGTACGCCATGCCCGAGGAGGAGCAGGCCGCATTCGAGTCCGCCCCCGATCCCACGTAACAGACTGTTACTACGTTCGACATCGGCCCGGAGGGCCGTGTCCCGCAACGAGATTCGTGCGGTCGCCGCGCAGCTCGTAACAGTCTGTTACTAGGAAAGACAGGTCCGGCCTAGAGAACGGTGGCCAGCACGATGAGCGCAGGCAGCGCAGCGGCCAGTGCGAACGTCGCCAGGCTCCGCCCCCAGCTCCACCCGTGCACCGCACGGATGCCGATGACGAGCAGGATCGCGCTCCACGCGAACGCGAAATAGAGTAAGCCGCCGAACGTCCGGTCGCCGGGGCCCCAGTCGGTGCCCCCGGTGCGGAAGAGATCCTCGCTGTAGATCGCGATCCGGACCGGCCAGAGCGTGAACAGCGCAAGCGCGAGCGGCGCAGCCGACAGGGCGAGCATGCTCCGCGCGCGCCGGTAGCTGCCGAGACCGCCGAAGCGGCGAGCGGCGCCGTAGAGGAGCCCTCCGCCGAGCCAGTACACGGCGACCGCGTACACCATTCCCCCGAGGAAGGCCCAGACCGGGATCAGCGAGACCGAGAACGAGGCGTCGTTCAGGAGCTGGCGCGCGACGGGCGACCCGAGCACCGCGGCGATTCCCGCGAGCCCCGCGATCGCGAGCAGCGGCTCCTGTCGCGCCTCGACCGCGTCGTCCGACTCGTCCCGGAGCGAGACGAACACCGCGCGCGGCGCGACGAGGACGGCCGGCGCGCGGAGCCACCAGCTCCGCTCGAGCGACGAGGTGCGAGCCGTGTTTGCGGAGGCCGCCATAGCGCGGAGCGTAGCCTCAGGGCGTGGGGAACCGGGTCGTCTCCGTCCCTCCGAAGACGCACGGGAAGACGAACTTGTCGGTGCCGGGTATCTGTCGGCCCGTCGAGCCCTCCACTGGCCCGTCCTGACACGGCCCAGAGCGGCTCACACCGCTGGATCCGGAGCGGCTGAACGCACCGACCGCAAGCAGGACGAGAATCAGGCCGAGCGCGATCCAGCCTCCTGAGGCCCAGGCCCACGTACGGAGCTGCGAGCGCTTGCGCGGATCGGTCTGGCCTCCCAGGAGCAGGAGCGCAGCGATGAGCGAGATGAACGGGAATAACAGCGTCGCCAGGACGGCACCTGCGACCGCCGCGCCCTCGTATGGCGTCCCCGCCTGCTCGGGGGGAGGGGTGGTTCCCACCTCCATGCCGAGAGTCTTACTCCCCGGCGCGACCGCAACAAGGGTCCGTTGCGACCGGCGTTTACGCGGCTGCGATCGCAGGCGCCGGCAGCACGTTCTGCAGGAAGCGGCCGGTGAAGCTGTCCTCGACCTGCGCCACGTCCTCGGGCGTCCCGACGGCGATGAGCTCGCCTCCGGCCTCGCCGCCCTCGGGGCCGAGGTCGATCACCCAGTCGGCCTGCTTGATCACGTCGAGGTTGTGCTCGATCACGATCATCGTGTTCCCGCCGTCGACGAGCCGCTGCAGCGTCTCGAGCAGCTTGTCGATGTCCGCGAAGTGGAGCCCGGTCGTCGGCTCGTCGAGGATGTACAGCGTCTTGCCCGTCGCGACCTTGCAGAGCTCGGCCGCGAGCTTCACGCGCTGCGCTTCACCGCCCGAGAGCGTCGTCGCCGGCTGGCCGAGCTTGATGTAGTCGAGCCCGACGTCGTGGAGCGTCTGCAGGCGGCGCCGGATCTTCGGGATCTTGGCGAAGAACTTCAACGCCTCCTCGACCGACATCTCGAGCACGTCCGCGATCGAGCGTCCCTTGAACCGCACCTCGAGCGTCTCGCGGTTGTAGCGCGCGCCCTTGCACGTCTCGCACGGCACGTAGACGTCCGGCAGGAAGTGCATCTCGATCTTGATCTGCCCGTCGCCCTTGCACGTCTCGCAGCGGCCGCCGCGCACGTTGAACGAGAAGCGTCCCGGCTTGTAGCCGCGCACCTTCGCCTCCGGCGTCAGCGAATAGAGCTCGCGGATGTGCGTGAAGAGGTCGGTGTACGTCGCCGGGTTCGAGCGCGGGGTGCGGCCGATCGGCTTCTGGTCGATCTCGATCACCTTGTCGAAGACCTCGATCCCCTCCACCCCCGCATGCGCACCGGGCTTGACGCGGGCCCGGTTGAGCCGGTTCGCGAGGGCCTTGAAGACGATCTCGTTCACGAGCGTCGACTTGCCGGAGCCCGAGACGCCGGTGACGCAGATGAACTTGCCGACCGGAAACTCGACGTCGATTTCCTTGAGGTTGTGCTGAGCTGCGCCGCGGACGAGGAACGTGCCGCGGTCCTCGTCGCGTCGCCCGGGCACCGCGATCGAGCGCTTGCCTGAAAGGAACTGCCCCGTGACCGACTTCGCCGTTCTCTCGACCTTCCGCGCCGGGCCTTCCGCGACGACCTCGCCTCCGTGGAGACCGGCACCAGGGCCCATGTCGACGAGCCAGTCGGAGCGGCGCATCATCTCCTCGTCGTGCTCCACCACCACCACGGTGTTGCCGATGTCGCGCAGGCGTCCGAGCGTGTCGATGAGCCGCGCGTTGTCGCGCTGGTGGAGCCCGATCGACGGCTCGTCGAGGATGTAGAGGACGCCGACGAGCTGCGAGCCGATCTGCGTCGCGAGCCGCAGCCGCTGCGCCTCGCCGCCCGAAAGCGTCGCGGCAGCGCGGTCGAGCGTGAGGTAGCCCACGCCGACGTCGTCGAGGAACGTGAGCCGCTCGCGGATCTCCTTCACGATCCGGTGCCCGATCAGCTCCTCGGTCGCCGTCAGCCCCAGCTCGTCGAGGAACGCGAGGGCCCGCGTGACGGACATCTGCGTGAACTCGTGGATCGAGCGCTCGCCCACGGTCACCGCAAGCACTTCCGGCTTGAGGCGCGCCCCCTTGCAGACCGGACACGGGCGCAGTGACATGTACTCCTCGATCCGCTCACGCGCCGTCGACGAGTCCGTCTCCCTGTACCGGCGCTGCAGGCTGGCGATGATGCCGTCGAAGGCGAGCATGTACTGCCGCCGCCGGCCCATCCGGTTCCGGTACTGGACGTAGATCTTCTCGCCGTCCGTCCCGTTGAGGAAGCGGTCCTGCTCCGCCTCGGTCAGCTCGGACCACGGCTTCGACGTGTCGATCTCGTAGCGGTCGGCGATCGCCTGGATCACGGCCTCGTAGAAACCCGAGGAGCCGCCGACCGACCACGGCACGAGCGCGCCGTCGTCGATCGAGAGCGACGGATCCGGGACGAGCAGGTCGGGGTCGATCTCCTGCTGCGAGCCGAGCCCCGTGCAGCGCGGGCAGGCGCCGTGCGGCGCGTTGAAGGAGAAGATCCGCGGCTGCAGCTCGGGCAGAGAGACACCGTGATCGGGGCAGGCGAAGTTCTCGGAGAAGAGAAGCTGCTCGCCGGTGTCGACGAGGTCGACCGCCACGAGCCCGTCGGCGAGCCCGGCCGCGGTCTCGATCGACTGCGTCAGGCGCAGCCGCAGGTCGGCGCGCATCACGAGCCGGTCGACGACGACCTCGATGGTGTGCTTGAACTTCTTGTCGAGCTCGGGAACGCCCTCCTCGAGGACGTACTGCTCGCCGTCGACCTTGACGCGCGTGAAACCCTCCCGCGTCAGATCCTCGAACACGTCCTTGTACTCGCCCTTGCGGTCGCGTACGACCGGCGCATTGACCGTGAAGCGCGTCCCCTCCTCGAGCTTCAGCACCTGGTCGACGATCGCGTCGAGGCTCTGGCCCGCGATCGGCTTGCCGCAGATCGGACAGTGCGGCCGGCCCACCCGCGCGTAGAGCAGGCGGAGGTAGTCGTAGATCTCGGTCACGGTGCCGACCGTCGAGCGCGGGTTCCTGGACGTCGTCTTCTGGTCGATCGAGATCGCCGGGCTGAGGCCGTCGATGTGATCGACGTCGGGCTTCTCCATCATCTGCAGGAACTGGCGCGCGTACGCGGAGAGCGACTCGACGTAGCGGCGCTGCCCCTCGGCGTAGATCGTGTCGAAGGCCAGCGACGACTTGCCGGAGCCGGACAGCCCGGTGATGCAGATGAGGCGGTTCCGCGGCAGCCGGACGGTGATGTCCTTGAGGTTGTGCTCGCGGGCCCCGTGGACGACTAGCTCGTCGGCGGCCATGTGGGGGCCATTCTACCGGGACGAACAGACGTTCGGCAGGTGCTAGCGCTGCTGGAGCAGGCGCGTGAGCCGCCGCGGGACGCAGTCGATCTCGAGCTCACCCGCGATCACCGTGCCGTAGCCGAGGATCCGGCCCAGCAGCGTCCGTTCGACCTCGAACACCGTCCCGGTGAGGGAGACCGACGCGCTGCGCCTGCGCAGGAAGCCGTGCTCGACGACGAGGGTGTTCCCGCTGACGGAGAGGTGTGTGCGATCCCAGCGCGCCACCCCGACCACGGCGATCACAGCGGCGAGCGCGAGCAGCACGGCCCCGACGACCGCGGCGGCCGTCCAGGGGGCGAAGAAGCACGCCGCACCCGCGAGCGCGAGGACGAGCGCGCGCAGCAACGGCCGCGCGAGCGCGATTCCGTGCCGGTGAGCCTCGATCGGCGTATCCATGTTCGCTTCGTTCCAGTTCTGCCGGGGAAACCCTCGGAAAATGACAGGGACCGCACGTCGCGCAGCGACGGTGACCATCGTCGCCGTCTCCATCATCGTCCTGGCCCTGGCGCTCTGGAAGCTCAGGCTGGTCATTGCGCTGCTCTTCCTCGGCTTCGTGATCGCGTCGGCGATGCGATCGAGCGTGGAGTGGCTCCACCGGAGGGCTCACGTGCCGCGCGGCGTCGCCGTCGTCCTCCACTACCTCGGCTTCCTCGCCGCGATCGGGCTCTTCCTCTACCTCGTGGTGCCGGTCGCGATCACGCAGATCGACCACGCGATCGGACAGGTTCCGACCTCGCGCTCGCAGCTTCACACCGCCGCCGTCCACTCGCACGGGATCCGGCACGAGATCCTGAGCGCGGTCGACAAGCGTCTGCGGCAGCTCCCGTCGGGCGCGGGGCTGCTCCACCCCGCGATCACCGTCACGAGGACGCTGTTCGAGATCCTCGTGGGGATCCTGTTCATGTTCGCCGTCGGCGCCTACTGGATCTTCGAGCGCGACCAGACGATCTCCCTCGTGCAGTCGCTCGTGCCGCGGAGACACCGGCGCGTGACGCGGGACACGTGGGTACTGATCGACCAGAAGCTCGGCGCCTTCGTGCGCGGGCAGTTCCTGCTCGTCGTCATCGTCGCGACGCTGCTCTCGTTCGCCCTCTGGCTCGCGGGCGAGCCGTACTGGCTGCTGATCGGCGTCTTCGCAGGCATTGTCGAGCTCATCCCGATCGTCGGGCCGCTCGCCGCCGGAGCAGTCGCGGTCGGAGTCGGCCTGACGGCAGGCTGGGCGGTTGCGATCGGCGCGGGTCTCGCGGTGCTCATCCTGCGCCAGCTCGAGGACTACGTCATCGTCCCGCGCGTGATGGGACACGCGGTCGGGCTCTCGCCGCTCGTCGTGCTCGTGTCGGTCATCTCGATCGGCTACCTGCTCGGCCCCGTGTACGTCCTGATCGCGATCCCGATCGCGTCGATCATCGCCACCCTCGTGGACGTCGTGGTTCACGGCCGCGACCCCGCAGAGGAGGAGGCGCCGGCGGTTCTGTTCGCCGGCACGGGAGAAGCGAAGCGCTAGCTAGGCCCTGCGCCAGCGGCCGAACACGAGGCCTCCGAGCGTGAAGCCGAGCCCGAAGGTGCCAAAGGCGAACGCGCCGATCGCAGCCGCCTTGCGCGCCGTCGACAGGCGCTGCCACCGGCTGAGCGCCTCCCGCTCCTCGTGCGTGAGCTCTTCGCCGCGCCGCTGCTTCCGCAGCGCGCCCCCGGCGCGTAAGCCGACATAGAGGTCGTCGAAGATCTCTGACGTGTCTTCGCTCACAACACCCAATCTATAGCCTCGTTCGGTCGTGAGAGCCAGCCTTCTTCATGTATCCGACCTTCACGCGGGCACACACCAAGAGCGGTCATTCGACCACGCACTGGCGCGGCTCGTGGAACGGCTGGAGCCGCAACTCGTCGTCGCTTCCGGCGATCTCGCGCACCGCGGACGCCGCCAGGAGCTCCAGCGCGCGGCGGAGTTGCTGCGCTCGCTCGGACCGCCCGTGCTCGCGGTGCCCGGGAACCACGACCTGCCCTACACGCCCGCGCGGCTCGTGCGCCCGTGGGCCGAGTTCGAGCGGATCTGGGAGACGACCGAGCCGACAGCATCGGGGCCGGGCTTCCACGTCGTCGGCCTCAACTCGGCACGGCCCTTCCGCCACCAGGGAGGCGCGCTGAGCCGGGCGCAGCTCGAGCGCGCGGGTGAACGGCTTGCCGCGGCCGAGAAAGGCGCCCTCCGCGTGGCCGTGCTCCACCACCACCTGATCGGCGCGCCGTGGCGAGCAGCCCGCAAGCGGCCGGTCTCGCGTCGCAACCACGTGCTCCGCACGCTCGTGGACGCGGGAGCCGATCTCATCCTCGCGGGCCACATCCACCAGGCGGCCGTGAGCGAGCGGCACGAGTTCGAGGTGGTGGGCGACGAGGCGCGCGCAGCGGTCGTCGCGATCGCACCCGGGCTCGGGCAACCCCGCCCGCGGCGGCTGGGCGAAGCACGGGGGCTCCACCTGCACGAGGCCGACGCGGACGCGATCGTCGTGCGCACGTTCCGCTGGTCACGTGGTGACTGGACGCTGGGGGCCGAGCGCCGCTTCGTGCGCTAGCCCGGCGGCAGCCGGTGCGCGCCCGGACCCGTGAGCGGCCGGTGCTGGACGAACCGGCGATGGAGGTAGAGCAGGAGCGTCGCGGCGAGGATCGAGACGATGATCCCACCCGCGTGGCCGAGGAAGAGCCACGAGAGGATGCCGCCGACGAAGGAGCCGAGGAGGCCGAGCCCGATCGTGGCGAGGATCCCCATCGGATCGGGCCCCGGTAGCGCGAGGCGTGCGAGCGCGCCGACGATCAGGCCTTCGAGGACGAGCACTAGGATGAACCAGAGCACCATTGCGCGCGCCCCTTTCTAGGCCCGCAGGCTCTCGAGCAGGCGCGTCCGCGCCGCCGTGTACTCGTCGTCGTCGAGAACACCCGTGTCGTGCAGCTCCTCGAGCAGGCCGAGATAGTGCGCCGGGTTCTCGGTCGGGTCGTCCCCCGAGCGGACGTGGGTGGTGGCCGGCTGGGGTTGTAGCGGCGGCCTCTGCTGGAGAACGCCGAACTGCTGTTGCGTCCCGATCTGGTCGGGATCGATGCCGGCCCGCTTCAGCCGCTCGCGATATTGCTCGACCCCGAAGCCCCGTTCGGGGAAGCGGTAGGCGTCTCTCCCCCAGACCGGCCGCTTCTGGACGAAGCGCCGGTAGATCACGACGAGCCCGACTGCGACGCCGAAGCTCGCGAGGCCTCCCCAGGAGGCGGCATCGCGCCCGCCGATCCCGAGCACGGCCCCGAAACCGATGGCGCTGGCGACCAGGCCGATGGCGATCGTGAGCCACGGCGGCATCGGGTCGGGCCCGGGCAGCGCGAAGCGCGCCAGCGCCCCGGTGATGAACGCGATGAACAGCGTGGAGAACACGGCTCCGAGCATTCGCGGAGCGTAGCGCGGCGGGCTGAGAACGCAGAATTCTCGGCCTGTTACGCCGCGGTCTGCTCGAACGCCTGGAGGTCGCGCCGCAGGTCCTTGATCTCGTCCCGCAACTTCGCCGCGTACTCGAACCGCAGTTCCTCCGCGGCGAGGTACATCTCCTCCTCGAGCGTGACCACGAGCTTCTCGAGCTCCTCGCGCGACATCCCCTCCACCTTCGCCGCGCCGCGCCGGCGCCGCGAGGACGGCACCGTGGGCGACTCGAGCTGCAGCAGCTCGGCGATGTCCGAGACGCCCTTCGCGATCGTCTCCGGGACGATCCCGTGCTCCTCGTTGTACGCGAGCTGCACGGCGCGGCGGCGGTTGGTCTCGTCGAGCGCCTCCTTGATCGCCTCCGTCTGCTTGTCGGCGTACATCAGCACCTTGCCGTTGACGTTCCGCGCCGCGCGGCCGATCGTCTGGATCAGGCTCGTCCGCCCGCGGAGGAAGCCCTCCTTGTCGGCGTCGAGAATCGCAACGAGCGACACCTC
>JBKPLL010000100.1:0-24009 GCA_046731605.1 Actinomycetota bacterium
GTGATCAGCCACTTCTCCGAGTAGAAGCAGTGCACCTCGATCGGCGCGAGTCCCGTGCGTCGGTCGGGGTCGTCGACGGCCCCGAACACGACGAGAAGGGTGAAGTCGTCGTACTCCTCGATCTTGGGGCGCTGGCCGAACTTGCGCGAGTCCTCCAGCGCGAGCGGGTGCAGGTCGAAGGCCTCCTTCAGCAGCGTGAAGTCGGCCTCTGTGGGATCGTCGATGTCGAGCCAGAGGAAGACACCCTCACGGAGCCGCGACTCGACGCCGTTAGAGTCGACGTTCGGCTCGACGGTTCCCCTGGCGTCGATCAGATGGCTGGCCAAGGCTTGGCCGAGCGTACTTCGGTCGCCGGACGACCGCACGAGCCGCAGGTGTGGCTAGCTCCGTAGCGCCCAGCCTGCTGCGGCGAACGTGTGGCAGAGGTCGGTTCCGATGTCTCGCCCGAGATCGTCGTAGACCGCGGCGGTCAGGTGGCCGCGGGCGAGCGCGCAGACACGGCTGAGATCGCCCGGGCGGCCGCTGTCCGGCGCCAGCAGGTGGGTATTGGCGCGATAGGCCCAGGCCTGTCCCTGAGCCGAGAGCGACTCGGCCTGCGAGCGGCAGAAGCGGATGGCGCCGACGCCGGAGACGACGAGGTTCGCGTCGGCCTCGAAGGGCGAGACCGCGCACCGGGTCGGTACCGCTCGAGCCTGCGGGTGTGCGGGCTGTGTCCGCGCGAGCTTGCGCCCGAGCACGAGTCCGCCGGCCGTCGCCGGCGCAGCTACGACCAGCGCAGCCAGCAGGAAGACGGATACGCGCCAGAGCCGCGTTCGCTGCCGATAGCGCGGGGAAGCCGGGGAAGGTGCGACCGCACGCGCGCCCGGCGTCGTCCGCAGCGGGAGCAGCCGCCGCCGCGTCGGTCTGAGCAGGGTCGACTCGGGATCGACCGGCAGGGCGGCTCGAAGCGCATCCACGAACGCGCTCGCCGTCGGATAGCGCCGGCCCGGCTCGTCGGCGAGCGCGCGGTCGAACACCCTCGCCGGCGACCCCGCCACTCCCGCACCGCCGGCCGCCGGCAAGCGTCCGGTCAGGAGCTGATACGCGACCACACCCAGCGCGTAGCGATCGCTCGCCGCGGTCGCGCCTCGGCCCTCGGCCTGCTCGGGCGCGAGATAACCGGTCGTGCCGACGATCTCGCCCTCTGCTGTGAGCGTGGCCTCGCCGTCACGCCGGTAGACGCCGAAGTCGGCGATGCTGAGGTCGTCGTTCGCATCGAGGAGGAGATTCCCGGGCTTGATGTCACGGTGGACGATCTTCGCCGCGTGGGCGTGGTCGAGCGCAGCCGCCGCCTGCTCGAGCCAGCGCAGAGCCAGGGACCGAGGCGGCAGGCCGTGCTCCTGGAGCCGCTCGGCCAGGCTCCCCTTCGGCATGTACTCGAACACCACGTACGGCCGCTGCTGCCACTCGCCCGCCTCGTACGCCGTGACGATGTGTGGGTGCGTCCCGAGCTGGCCGGCGAGCGCGGTCTCGCGGGCGAATCGCTCGCGCGCAACGGCGTCGGTGGCCAGGTCCGACGCGAGGATCTTGATCGCCACGTGGCGCGAGAGGAGGCGGTCCCACGCGAGAAAGACCGAGCCCATCCCGCCGCGACCGAGCAGCCGGACGGATTCGAACCGAGCCGGCAGCAACGGCCCCCTGAGACCGGTCTCGACCTCCACGGGCGCAGGGTACGCCAATCGAGCCGAGGTTCACCCGCTGTGGGCGGTCCGGGGACGGCGTTTTCCCTCAGCTCGGGTGACCGTCTTCGTGCCAAAATTCGTCTATGGGCCAGCTTGTGTGGAGCGTGAGGGAGGGGGAGCTCGACGCGCCGGAGATCTTCGGCGGCTATCGCTCGGCGAGCCCCGTGATCGAGCCGAGGCTCGGAGACGTCCTGCACCTGCCCGACGGCTCGGGCCCCTGGCGCGTCGTCGATTGGACGGTGGCCGATCGGATCGATCCCTCCGGAAACGTGCTGGTCGTCGAGCGGTCGCCCTAACACAGAGGGGCGCGGCACCTCTGCCAAAGACCTGACGGTGGCGGACGCCTTTGGGCAAATGCTCCGCGACGGGACCGGCCCGGAGATCATCGAGCGGGACGATGGGTTCATCGAAGCGGCAAAGATCGCCTACTTCGCACCCGTTGCCCGGTGGCCCGCGGTGGAGCGTCGCGCACTTCGCTGGGCACGCGGGCGGGTCCTCGACGTGGGAGTAGGGGCGGGACGAGCGGCTCTGGAGCTGCAGCGGCGCGGCAGAAGCGTGGTCGGGATCGACGTCTCGCCGGGCGCGGTCGAGGTGGCACGTGCGCGCGCAGTGTCGGGACGTGCTGCTCCTCGCGTTCGAAGACGTCGACGACTCGGTTGGCCGGTTCGACACCATCGTCATGTTCGGGAACAACTCGGTGTCTTCGGCTCGCCGGGCAAGGCGAAGCGCCTGCTCCGGCGGCTCCGCCCCCTGGCCGACAGAATCGTGGCGGCTTCGAACGACCCCTACGCGACGGAAGACCCGGCCCATCTCGCCTACCAGGAGCGGAACCGCCAGCGGGGACGAGCGGCGGGCCAGCTCCGGCTGCGCGTTCGCTACCGAGACCTCGTCGGGCCCTGGTTCGACTACCTGATCGTCTCGCCCGACGAGATGGCGACCATCCTCGTAGACACGGAGTGGCGGATCCACCGACTGCTCCAACAGAGCGGCAGCGGCTACTACGTCGCCGTACTGCAGTAGAGCTTACGCGCACCAAAAAAGCCCCTGCCGAGCAGGGGCCTTCGTTGCAGAGGCGCATACGGGATTCGAACCCGTGCCGCCGCCGTGAGAGGGCGGTGTCCTAGGCCACTAGACGAATGCGCCCGGCGGAGGCTTAGTGTAGCGGCGCCCCGGGCAGGTCACTGCTCATGTTGAAGCGCCTCTTCGGCAAGCGTGACGACGAGCCCACGGCGGCGCGCCAGGAGGGGGACGCCCACGCGCTCGACCGTCCGGGCGACCCTCGAGGGGGCGTGCAGAGCGAGGAGTACCGGCACGCGGCTCCCGACGACCTCGTCGAGGAGGGCGGCGTCGTGATGTCCGGCCCCGGCGGCGCCCCGCCGACCGAGGAGACGGTCGAGCAGCAGCGCGACCGCGACCGTCCGGACGAGGCCGGCTAGCTCGAGGGGTCGGGGGCGGCTTCGGCGGCTGCGGCTGTCCGCCGGCGCCGGCGGAACGTGAAGGCTCCGGCGGCAACGGCCGAGAGTGCGAGCAATCCACCGACAGGCCCGCCCACCAGCAGAGGCGTGTTGCTGGAGGAGGCCGAGACGTGGGCGGACGCCTGCTGCACGTCCGCGGTCGGCAGCGGCGCGGCGCCCGAGATCTCGTAGCTCGGCGGGTGCGGGAACGGGCGATGCGCGACGACCGCAGCCGCCGCAGACGCCGTGGGTGTCTCGAACCCGAGCAGGTCGCGGGCCTGAAGCAGCTGGTGCCAGACGACCGCGGCCTCCTGCCTCGGCGCTCCGACCGGCGCCCTGAGCTTTGCCGGCCGCGGGATCTCGTTCGCGGGCACGTGCTCGACCTTCCACTTCTGCAGGTACGTCGTGGGATCGACCGCGCCGTCGTAGCCGAGTCCGACGAACGCGGGCTGGTGGGGGTGGATCTCGAAGTGGACGTGCGGCGGCGTCGTGAAGGCGTCGCCCGTGCGGCCGAGAAAGCCGAGCACCTGGCCCGCGCGCACGTGCGGATGCGTGAGGATCCACCGGGCGTAGCCGGCGAGGTGGGCGTAGTAGAACGAGTTGCCTTTCCTGTCCGTGAGCCAGACTCGCCAGCCGCCGAGCGAGTTCCAGCCGACGAGACTCAGCGTCCCCCTCGCCACGGCGACGACCGGCGTGCCCAGCGGCGCGAACAGATCGTCGCCGTGGTGCCAGCCGTCGTAGATGTCGTTGCGTCCCGCGCCGTAGGTGTCGACGTACGAGGCGCCACCGTCGATCGGAAAGACGTAGTGCGAAGGCTTGTAGCCGAGCCCCGGCACCGCCGTCAGCGGCTGCGCCACCGGGGTCTTGTGATGCACGTGCCTCCGCCCCTTGGAGCCTTGCTTCGACGAGCCACCGCCGTTCTGGCTCCCGCCGTTGTGGCCGGTGCCGGGGTGGTGCTTCGGCTTGGACTTGTGGGCGACCTCCGCGGAGGCGCTGAATGCGAATGCGATCGTCGTCCCGGCGGGCAACCCGCGGTGGGCAGCGAGAAGTTGCACGACGAGCGGAGCGGTGAGCCGTCCCACCGTCTTCTGGGCGGTGACCTGTCCCCAGCCGCCGACGCGCACAGTTCGCCCGGCGCCGAGCCCAACCGGCGAGCCGTAGATCGCCACGCCGCTGACGGATCCCCTCCCGTGCGCCGCCACGACGCTCCTCGCCGTCACGGCGCCGCCGAACAGCGACACCGAGCCGAGCGCGACGCGTGAACCCGTGCAGCCCGAGCCGCTCGCAGCCGACGACAGGAACCGGACGATCGGGGCACTCGTGGGATAGGCGGACGGGCCGCGGCCGGTCGCCGGCGTGCCGAGCGTGAGCACGTGGCGTCCAGGCACCGCGATCGCCGCGGCACCCGCACCGACGCAGCCACTCGGGAGGTACGAGGGCGCGAGCGGCGCGAAGGTCGGCGTCGTCGTGGTCGTGCCGGTGGTCGTCGTCGCCGTGGTGGTCGTCGACGTAGTGGCGGTGGTCGTCGTCGACGTCGTAGTCGTGGTGTCGGCCGCGTACGCCGACGCTGCACCGAGCGCCGCCAGGACAACGCCGATACCGAGGAACCAGACCCCACGCCGCATCGCCCCAGTGTGCCGAACCGCTCGGCTCTTCGCGGAGTTCTTGCAGCGGAACGCGATCCTACGCCCGCTCCGCCGCGGGCGCCTACGATTTCACGGTGCCGGGGCACGTGGTTCCCGAGGAGAGCGCGGGGCTCGCTGTCGAGGTCCTCGACCTCGTCAAGCGGTATCCGAAGTCGTCCGTCAACGCGGTCGACGGCGTGTCCTTCGCCGCCTCCGCAGGCGAGGTCTTCGGGCTGCTCGGGCCGAACGGAGCGGGGAAGACGACGACCGTCGGGATGCTGACGACTCGGGTGCGGCCGACTGCCGGTGCCGCCCGCATCGGCGGTGTGGACGTCGTTCGGGACGCGGTGAGGGCGCGCGCACAGCTCGCGGTCGTGCCCCAGCAGAGCAACCTCGACCGCTCGATCTCGATCCGGGACAACCTGATCTTCCACGCTGCGTACCACGGCGTGCCGGCCCGGGAGCGCGAGAAACGCGCCGACGAGCTGCTCGACCAGTTTGGGCTGCTCGGACGCTCCCGCGACAGGCCCGATTTCTTCTCCGGCGGGCAGTCGCAGCGCGTGATGATCGCCCGAGCGCTCATGCACGCGCCGCGCGTGCTCTTCCTCGACGAGCCCACGACGGGGCTCGACCCCGCGGCACGCCTCTTCGTCTGGGATCGCCTGCGCGAGCTGCGTGACTCGCAGGTCACCCTCATCCTCACGACCCACGACATGGACGAGGCGGCGCTGCTCGCGGACCGGGTCGGAGTCATGGATCACGGGCACTTGCTCGCGCTCGACACGCCCGACGCCCTGATCAGCTCGCTGGAGGGGGAGGGCACGCTCGAGCTCACCGCTGACCGGGCCGCCGACGGCGCAGTCGTCGATGCGCTCGGGGCGCTCCCGCGCGTGGAGAAGGTCGAGACCGTCCACGTCACCGGCGGGAACGGCGGTCCGGAGGCGCGGCCAGCGGGATCCGAGCCGCTGCGGGTGCGCCTCTACGTCACGGGCGACGCGGCCCTCTCCGTCGCGCCGGCGGCGGCGGTGCTGGCCGAGCACGGGCTGGCCCTTCAGGACGTGAAGCTCGGGGCGCCGACCCTGGAGGACGTCTTCATCCACCTCACGGGACGGACGCTGCGATGAGCGCAGTCGCCGCACCGGCGCTGGAGCAGGGGGCGCAATGGCGTGCCTTCCGCGCCGTCCTCTATCGCGACCTGTACGTCACCTGGCGCGAGTTCCCCGCCTTCCTCGCGCAGGTCATCCTGCAGCCGCTGTTCCTGCTCTTCGTGTTCGGGAAGGTGCTCGGCACCCTCAACTACACGCAGAACGGCTACACGGACTTGCTCTTCCCGGGCCTGCTCGCGCTCACGGCCGTGCTCACGGCGATGCAGGCGCTCGCCTTCCCGCTCGTGGCCGAGTTCGGTTGGACGAAGGAGATCGAGGACCGGCTGCTGGCGCCGATGCCCACGTCGTACGTCGCCGCCGAGAAGGTGCTCTTCGCGGTCGTGCGCTCGCTGATCGCGACGCTGATCATGATTCCGGTCGGGATCCTGATCCTCGGCTCGATCCCGTGGCGCTGGGAGGGATTCGCGCTCTTCCTCGCCGCGCTGGTGCTGGGAGCGCTCGTCGGCGCCGGCTTCGGCTTGCTGATGGGAACGCTCGTGCGGCCGGAGCGGATCACCTTGCTCTTCTCCCTCGTCTTCACGCCGCTGCTCTTCACCGGCTGCAGTCAGTACCCGTGGCCGTCGCTGGATCGGATCCGCTGGTTCCAGGTCGTCACGGCCTGCAACCCGATCACCTATGTGAGCGAGGCCTTTCGCGGCGCGATGGTCCCCGGCGTGCCGCACATGCCGCCCTGGGTCTGCATCGTCGTCCTCGTCGTCTCCGTGAGCGTGCTGCTCACCGTCGGCATCCGCGGCTTCTATCGCCGCGCGATCGACTGAGGTGGATCTCGACCTATGGAGCCGCTGCTGTGACGGGCGCCGAGCGGCGGGCGGATCCTGTCGTCTGCGCGGCCTCGGCGACCGCTGCGGCGACCGCAGGCGCGACGGAGCGGTTGAAGACGCTCGGGATCACGTAGTCCGCGGAGAGCTCGTCGTCGGAGATCGCCGCGGCGATCGCACGGGCGGCCGCGAGCTCCATCTCCGGGTCGATCGTGCGCGCGCGGACGTCGAGTGCGCCCCGGAAGACGCCCGGGAAGGCGAGGACGTTGTTGATCTGGTTCGGGTAGTCGCTGCGGCCGGTGGCGATCACCTGGGCGAGCCCCTCGATCGACTCCGGGTCGACCTCAGGATCGGGGTTGGCCATCGCGAAGACGATCGCGCGCGGCGCCATCCGGCGCACACCATCGACCCCGATCGCGCCGGGCACCGAAACGCCGATGAACACGTCGGCTCCCTCGAGCAGCTCGTCGGCGGAGCCCCGGAGGTTCTCGGGATTCGTCTGCTCGGCGTACTCCTGCTTCGCCGCGTTCAGCCCCTCCCGTCCGCGGTAGAGCGCTCCGCCCTCGTCGCAGCCGACGATCCAGCGGGCGCCGGCGCTCTGCAGCGTTCGGGTCACCGCCATGCCGGCCGCGCCGCAGCCGGTGGTGACGATCCGTACGTCCTCCAGCCGCTTGTCGACGACGCGGAGCGCGTTGAGGAGCGCCGCGAGCACGACGATCGCCGTCCCGTGCTGGTCGTCGTGGAAGACCGGGATCTCGAGCCGCTCGCGCAGCCTCCGTTCGACCTCGAAGCAGCGCGGCGCCGAGATGTCCTCGAGGTTGATGCCGCCGAATGCGGGCGCGATCGCCTCGACCGTGCGGACGATCTCGTCGGGATCCTTCGTCGCGAGACAGATTGGGAAGGCGTCCACGCCTGCAAACTCCTTGAACAGCACCGCCTTGCCCTCCATCACCGGCAGGGCCGCCTCCGCGCCGATGTCGCCGAGCCCGAGCACCGCGGTGCCGTCACTGACGATGGCGACGCAGTTGCGCTTGATCGTCAGGTTCCAGACCCGTTCCGGCTCCTCCGCGATCGCCTGCGCGACCCGCGCGACACCCGGCGTGTAGACCATCGAGAGGTCGTCGCGCGTCTTCAGGGGCAGGCGCGGGCGCACCTCGAGCTTGCCGCCGAGGTGGGCGAGGAAGACGCGGTCCGAGACCTGGATCACGTCCACCCCCTCCACCGAGCGGACGGCGGCGACGATCGCCTCTAGGTGCTGCTCGTCGTCGGCAAGGACGTTGACGTCGCGGATCTTCGTCGAGCCCTCGACGCGGACGAGGTCGATGGCGCCGAGCAGGCCGCTGGCCTCCCCGATCGCCGCAGCCAGGCGGGCGAACGCGCCGGGGATGTTGTCGATGCGCACGCGGATCGCCGCGCTGAAGGAGGCGGACGGATGCACGGTCGCAGGCTACGCCGGGCCGGGTGGCCCGGCATCCGCATTCACTACGGGTCTCATGAAGCGGCGCGCGCGGCCGCGAACTGGTCGGCGGCGAAGTCGAGGTCGGCGATCGTGTGAGCGGCGGACATCTGCGTCCGGATCCTGGCGGTCCCTCGCGGGACGACCGGGAACGAGAAGCTCACCGCGTAGACGCCGAGGTCGACGAGCCGGGCCGAAAAGGCGGCGGCGGTCACCTCGTCGCCGATCATCACCGGCACGATCGGGTGCTCGCCGGGCAGGACGTCGAAGCCGAGGTCGGTCATCCGCGCCCGGAAATGCGCCGTGTTCTCTCGCAGCCGGTCACGCAGCTCGGCCGAGGTCTGGATCAGCTCGAGCGCCCGCAGGCTGGCCGCGACGACCGTCGGGGCGACGCTGTTGGAGAAGAGATAGGGACGCGCGCGCTGGCGGAGGAGCTCGACGATCTCGCGCCGCCCCGACACGTAGCCGCCGCTCGCGCCGCCGATCGCCTTGCCCAGGGTGCCGGTGAGGATGTCGACACGCTCGACGACGTCGTGGTGCTCGGGCGTGCCGCGACCGTTGGGGCCGACGACGCCGACGGCGTGGGAGTCGTCCACCATCACGAGCGCGTCGTGGCGCTCGGCGAGCTCGCAGATCCGGTCGAGCTGGGCGAGATAGCCGTCCATCGAAAAGACACCGTCCGTCGCGACCAGCCGGTGACGCGCGTCGGCAGCTTCCTCGAGCCGCGCTTCGAGCTCGTCCATGTCGCCGTTCGCGTAGCGCAGCCGGCGGGCCTTGCAGAGCCGGATCCCGTCGATGATCGAGGCGTGGTTGAGCTGGTCGGAGATGACCGCGTCCTCCTCGCCGAGCAGCGCCTCGAAGAGGCCGCCGTTCGCGTCGAAGCAGGAGCTGAAGAGGATCGTGTCGTCGGTGCCGAGGAACTCGGAGAGCCGCTCCTCGAGCTCGCGGTGCACGGCCTGCGTGCCGCAGATGAAGCGGACGGAGGCGAGCCCGTAGCCCCAGCGGTCGAGAGCCTCGTGAGCCGCCCCGACGATCGCGGGATGGTTGGCGAGGCCGAGGTAGTTGTTCGCGCAGAGGTTGAGCAGCTCGCCGCGGCCGGTGACGTCGACGTGTGCGCCCTGCGGCGTGGTGATCTCGAGCTCGGACTTGTAGAGCCCGGCCTCGCGCACCTCGGCAAGTGTCCCGACGAGCTCGTCTCGCAGCGTTCCGTACATCAGCCCTCCTCGATTTTGGTCCAGTCGAGGACGACCTTGCCCGACTGCCCCGAGCGGGCAACGGCGAACGCCTCCTCGAAATCGCGAAACGAGAAGCGGTGCGTGATCACCGGCTTGATGTCGAGGCCCGACTCGACGAGCACGGTCATCTGGTACCAGCTCTCGTACATCTCGCGCCCGTAGATCCCTTTCAGCGTGAGCATGTCGAAGATCACGGGGTTCAGGTCGAGCGTCACCTCGTCGGCGGGGATGCCGAGCAGCGCCACGCGCCCGCCGTGGGCCATCGCGTCGATCATCGCTCGTAGCGCCTGGGGATTGCCCGACATCTCGAGCCCGACGTCGAAACCCTCGGCCATGCCGATCTCGCGCTGCACGTCGGCGAGCTCCCGCTCGGTGGGATCGACCGTCACGGTGGCGCCCATGCGGCTCGCCAGCTCGAGCCGGTAGTGGTTCGGGTCGCTGACAACGACCTGGCGCGCGCCGGCGTGGCGCACGACGGCGGCCGCCATGCACCCGATCGGGCCGGCACCCGTGATCAGCACGTCCTCCCCGAGCACGGGGAAGGTGAGGGCGGTGTGCACCGCGTTCCCGAAGGGGTCGAAGATCGAGGCGACTTCCTCGTCGATCCCCGGCTTCTGGTGCCAGAGATTCGTCATCGGCAGCGCGACGAACTCGGCGAATGCGCCTGGCCGCTGGACGCCCAGCCCGATCGAGTGCGCGCAGAGGTGGCGCCTCCCGGCCAGGCAGTTCCGGCAGCGGCCGCACACGACGTGCCCCTCGCCGCTCACCAGGTCGCCGACCTGGAAGTCGCTGACATTCGATCCGCACTCCACGACCTCGCCGACGAACTCGTGCCCGATGACCATCGGCACGGGGATGGTCCGCTGCGCCCAGGGATCCCAGTCGTAGATGTGGAGGTCGGTGCCGCAGATGCCGGTCTTGTGCACCCGGATCAGGACGTCGTTGATCCCGATCTCGGGCACGGGGACGTCCTCGAGCGAGAGGCCCGTTGCCGCCTCGGCCTTGACCAGCGCCTGCACGCGGCCACCCTAGTGCGGGACGAATCGGGCGTGCCGCGCTACGCGCCGGCGACTGCGCCCATGGTGAGCGCAGAGAGCACGATCAGGCCCGCGATCGTGAAGACGACGAAGAGCGCCGCGATCGTGAGTGTCGTCTGCTTCATGACCTGACTTTCGGCGCCGGGCGGTTCAGCCCTTTGCAGGTGTCCGCGGCGCCGCCGCGAATCGTCTCGGTCCAGGACTTACTCCGAGGAGGTAGACGGTGGACAGCTCGATGCGGTATTTCGGATGCCTGGCCGGGTTCGGCTTCGGCGTCCTGTGGATGACGGAGGGGCTCGGCGCGGCGATCCTCTGCTCGCTTCTGGCCGCCTTCGGCTACGGGGCGGTGCTCGTGGCGGAGCGAGCGCGGGCCAACCCGGCCGCGTTCCGCCTCCCGGCCCGGACGCCGGAGGCGGACGAGGTGGACCTGCCGCTTCGCGCCGAGGAGCTCAATCACGATCTCGGGCACGTCTACGAGCCGTCCGATGACGCCTCGAGCGCCCTCGCGGCCGAGGTCGACTACGGCTGGCCGGTCGAGGAGCCGGAGATCGCCCACACGAACGGGCGCTAGAGAGCCGGGCCGCAGCCGCGGCTCAGCCGCGGCTGTAGAGCTCGATGAGCGCGAGCACGCGCTTCACCTGCGCGCGGCGACTTCTGAGCGTGAAGGTCATGTCAGGGGAACGAGCCACCCCGCGGACGGGGTACGCCGCTACGGGGCTGGAGGATGAGCCGCACGGTGCGGCCGGACGTCGCGCAGGCAGTGCGGGCAGACGAGCGCCTCTCGCCGGATGCTCTCCTTGCAGAACGGGCACTCCAGGTACTTGTCGCCCGTCCGCGGCGGCAGGAAGGCGAGGATGATGACGCCGATCCAGCCGAGGAAGATCCCGTAGGCGAGCCCCGCCCGATCCTTCGCGCGCCCCTGTGCGACCGCCACGAAGATCGGGATGATGAAGAAGAAGATGGCGCCCCCGACGTAGCCACCCGTCATGTCGCGACGGTAACGAGCCTCGCGGCTCTCGTCCAGCTGCGGGCGAAACTCTCGGACCGCCCTCGCCGTTTCTAGTTTCCCTTGACACGGAGGCGCGGAGATGGCTGAGGACTCCACCCCCCGGGTTCCTCGTCGCCCGGAGCTGGCGCGTGAGGTGAACGCGCATATCCTCACGTTGATCCACCGGATCGGCGCCCATGTCTGGCTGGACCAGAATCGGCAGGTCGGGTTCTTCTGCGAGTGCGGCTGCATGGGGGTCGCCCCGACGACTCTGGCTGAGTACGAGGCCGGAGGCGGCGCTTGGATCGAAGGGCACGAAGGCCGCTTCTGACGCCGCGGAGCAGCGATTCGCACCCTTCCCGGCGGCTCAGCAAGGACGACAGGAAGCGATCAAACCGCGTCGAGCGGCGCCTCTAGGCTCGTAGGGCCACGTGTCGAAGGCGCCGATCTCGTCCTGAACGGCGCTCGCCGCGCCGGCGCTCCTCCCCTCCTGCCCGCGTGTTCTGCGCGGCAGTAGACCGGCGATCGCGGCCGGAGCGGCGATCGCTGGCCGAACGCCGGTCGGCCTGGCCCGCGAGCCGCGCTGCCGCTGCCCGGCGGAGCTCGAGGTCGCGTTTGGCCTCGGCCATTGTGCGGCTGTTGAGCCGCTCGAGGATCCGCTGGCTTTCCTCTGCGCGAAACGCGTGAAGCAGCTCGTGGGCGCTGACGACTCGCGTCTCGGTCCACGCGTTGTCCTCTCGCCCCAGCGCTGCCATCGCCTCAGCAAGCTCACGTTTGTCGGCGACTCCTACCGGGACCCACTCGCCGGGCCGGCGAACCGGGCCTTGCTGCCGCCAGCGCCGCGCGATGACGAGGAGATCGTTCCTACCAAGGATCGTCCGCGCATGGTGGCACCCCGCCCGGATGCCGAACCGCGAGCTCGAGCGCGGCCATCGGCTGAAGGAGTTATCCGTCGTGCGGATCGAAGGGGTGGGCTGCAGGGCGCGCGTGACCGGTGACGATGGCCCCTCCGGTCACATAGTCCTGCAGCGAACGCTTGACCTCGGCCATGCAACCACAGGCGCAGACGAACGTGAGCTCTTCGTCTCCCCAGTCGCCAAAGGATCGAGCGGCCTTGTAGATCGAAGCGTTCAGTTGGCGGGCCAGGTCGGCCCGCCTTTCGTCTTCCGAGTCCGTGTCCGCGGTTGACCGATCGGAGACGCCGTCTGGTGGTCTGTACCGAAGTTCGAGAATGACGGGGTCAGGTACGGCGCCCTGCCCGGCTGGCCGATGCGCCGTCCCCCTTCTTCCTGACCCCATTCAACGCAGATAGGCCGGGTCGCGGTTCCCTTCCTCCTCCGAATGGAGGGCTCGTTTAGGACATCCGGCTTGAGCGTTCGAGCTACTCACTACGTCGTGAGCTCGAACGCGACCCCGGGCCGCCCGAGGTAGAAAGGAAAGCCCCGCTCACGAGAAGTTTTCTGAAGAGCTGCGGGGCGAGGCGTGAGGCCTCTCCGTCGACGCCCACCGGCATCGGGTCACGATTACGTTGATCGCGTCATACAACGGCGAGAACGGCGGCTTCAACTTCGACGGCTACTCGCGCTACCTGATGTGGACGGTGCCGCGCGGCTGGGCCGTGCGAGTCGTGTGCGAGAACCGCGGCCCGCTCCGCCATTCCCTGACATGAGACCGAGGCGGAAGTTGCGCGAGGTAGAGATGAGGCTCCCTTGGCTGGACAAAGCGAGACAGGCTACGAGTTCAATGAGGAGGGTGACCTCGTCTGGTTCGCCTCGGCGAGCCTCATGGTGCCGAAGGGTTCAATCGACTCGACTCAGTGCCGCACGCCCGCGTGGAAGACTTCAAGACGCACAGCGCCGCGGAACTTAGTCCAAATCGAGCGCGGGTCGCGGCGAGTACTTGAGCGTCTTCAGGTAGGTGATCAGCTCACCTCCGGCTGGTTGGGACAAGATTCCACCTCAGCGGCGAATCCAGCAGCGCAACCTGGAGCCTGGGATCTGCCCGCGCCTCATCGAGCAGGCAGTCGGCGACGGCGGCCGCGGTCTTGCGCACGACATCCGCGACGACCAACGCTTCCTCCGCCGGGAGCGCGCGCAGCGCCCGACAGCGCTCGAGCTCGCTGTCGGCGACCTCCCGTGCTTGCCGGTGGATCTCGCTGCGGATCAATGGACGGTTGTGGCGGGATGGGCAGTGCGTGTCTGCGGTTGCCTGCGCGTCGCGGACCCCCGGGAGGGGAGAGTGAAGCCGCAGAACATGAGGGCGAGTCCGGCAAGCTGGCCGAGGTAGACAAAGCTGTAGTCGCCGGTGCGGGAGATGCCGGTGGCCAGGGCGACTACCGCGGCGCCGCCCGCGATCCAGAGGTTCTCTCGGACGCGGATGCGGCGTGCGATCGCGAGCAGCGAGCCGCCGACCAGCGCCAGCGTGCCGAGCGAGTTGAGCGTGGCCGCCCATAAGAAAGCGTGGCCGGCGATCGCGCCGTTGGCCGGCGGACGGCCGCCGGCGGCGCGCGCGAGCGTCCCGGAGTCGACCTGGGCGAGCGCGACGGTGACCACCGCGGCCAGCGTGGCGGTTGCGAGCCCGCCGAGCAGCCAATCGCGACCACGGGGCGGGAGGAGCAGCCAGGCGGAACCGGTACCGAGGTAGGCGACGGCCAGGATCCCGCCGCAGAGGTAGTACGTGCGGAAGAGCGCCGGCGTCCAGCCTCCGTGCTGGGCAATGGCCTCGGCCGCCGTGGCGGCGGCAAAGAGCAGGAAGCCGGCGGCCCAGAACGCCTTCTGGCCGGCCGGCCGGGCGCGGAACGAGCGGAGGAGCAGTAGGGCGAAAGCGAGGGCGAGCAGGGTCGCGGCTACCGGCGGCAGGGCATGGGCGATGGTGGGTGCGCGTCCGCCGCCGCTAGCGATCGGCGTCGTCGGCGCACCCGGTGGGACGATCTCGAGGTAGGCATAGTCGCGGCCGCCGAACATGCCTTCGTGCGACGCGGTGTAGACGTAACGGCTGGGCTCCAACCGCCGCTTCGGCGTCAGCCGGAGCTCGCGCGGCCCCGCGCGCCGCGCCTGGAGCGGCACCGGCACGTCGCGGTCGAGGTCGTAGAGCCGGTAGGCGGCGGCTGCGTCGAGGGCCGCCGCCCGGGCGGTGAGTGCGCGGACGTCGCGAGCGTGAATGCGCAGCGCATCGGGAGGGAATGCCTCCTGCGGATCGCTCCAGGAGAAGAGCTTGACGGGTCCGCGTTGCGTGGAGAGGAACTGGCCCGTGATCTCGGAGGTCAGGTGTGGCAGGTAGGAGTAACGGACGCCGCCGCTGCCGATGCCGCCGACAGCGGCCACGAACGGAAGCGAGACGAGCATGAGCGCGATCGTCCCGGCCGTGGCTCCGATGCGCAGGCGAGGGTTGGCCCGCCGGCGCCGTCGTCCCCCGCCGGGCGGCGGTCCCAAGAAGGCACGTCGTCGCCGCCGGTGAGCGAGATAGAGCGCCGTTGCCGACAGGGCGGTGCTGACGGGGAGCCAGAAGAGCTCGACCTGCCAGCCGATGCCGCGCAACGGACCGTGTCCAAACGGCGTGAACGCGGCCGGTAGAACCGCCCAGGCGAACGCTGGGCCCACGAGCAGTAGCACGCTCGCCTGGAGCGGATACCCGGCGAAGAGCCAACCGACGCCGGGGAAGCCGAGAACGCCCATCGGGACCTCGTAGGCGGCCACGGAGGCGGGTGGGCGTCGCACCACGCGAGCTGGGATGCGGCCGCTGAAGGCGCGCGGGAAGAGGCGCAGCGCGCGTCGTCCCTCTGCCCGCGGTTCGGCCGTCGCCGCCCAGACGGTGCGGGCGTAGGCGGCGAACCCGGCGAGCACCGCCAGCGCCGCCGGGATCAGGACGAGCGCCTGCCAGGGCTCGTACGTGGCGACTGCGGTGGGGAAACTCCGGCCGCGGGTGATCGCGTGCGCCTCGAGGGCCGCGAAGGCAATGCCGGCCGCGTAGTAGACGCCCATCCCCACAGGGACGCCGATGAGCGTCGTCCGCATCCTCCGCGTCGGGAGCTGGAGCAGTCCGCCGACGGCCCCGATGAGCAGCACCATCAGCCCGCCGAGCATGTTCAGCTGCGCGTGCAGGTTGACGATCAGGTCGCCGGCGTCGCCGCCGCGGTCGAGCAGCTCGTTCACGGCCGGCAGCGCCTGGATCGGCCCCTGGAGCGTCCCGACGGCGAGGGCGGCGCACCCGGCGTAGACGAAAGACCGTAACGGCCACGCTGCTGTCCTGTACGCGCGCAGGAGCGTGGCGAGGAGGAACCAGAAGGCGGCGAACATGAGCACGCCGCTGCCGACGATCAACGGGGCATGTAGCCGCGTCACCTCCTCGGCGCGCTCCGGCGAGAGGCCGCCACGGACGACGAGCCTCCCCTCGTGGAAGCCGAGGTAGAGACAGGAGCCGTAGAAGGCGAGCGAGCCGACCAGGAGCGTCCAGAAGCACGCGTCTGCGCGGGGGCGCGACGGCGTCTCGCCGCCGAGCTGCGGCGCGAGCGCGAGCAGCGCCCCCGCAGCGAGCATCGCCAGCCCGGTGACGAGGTTGATGTGGGCGTGGCTGATCGGGTCGATCCACTCGCCGGCGTGGCCGGCGCGGTAGAGCCAGTCCGCCTTCGCCGGCTGCACCTGGATCACGCCCTGCACGGTGCCGACGGTCAACGCGAGCGCGCCGGTGGCGACGAACTTCCACAGGTGCCCGAGCGGCTTCGCAACCCGGACGAGCCGCGCCTGGAAGATCGTCAGGCAGACGTTGGCGGCGAAGCACCAGTAGCCGAGGCCCATCACGCCGGCGCCGACGCCGACCGGGAGCTTGTACCACTTGCCCATGTGCGCCTTCGCCGCCTGGTAGTCCCAGCCGTGCTCGACGAGCCGGCTGATCGCGATCCCGTCGGCGACGAGCGCGACGTAGAAGACGAGGAGGCCGACCGCAGTCAACCAGAACGCGTACTGGGCAAGGCCCTCGCTCGCCAGTGGACGGCCCACGATTCGGGGCAGCACCCACCAGCACAGCCCGGTGGCGAGCAGCGTGCCGCCGCCGACGATCATCACGTGCGTGTTCGACAGGTCGCGCACGAGGTGTCCCGCGTAGCCGGCGCCGGCGAGCCATTCGGCGGTCCAGGGGAGGTTCTTGAGCACCATGTGCACGCCGCCGAGGACGAGGAAGCCGCCCCCGGCCACGAAGTACTTGCCCAGGCGGCGGTCGTGCCGGCCGAGCTCCTCCTCGTCGTACGGCTCGGTTCGGACGGGCGCCGGCGCACCGGGTAGGAACCGCATCACCGCCGCAATGGCGACGGCGAAGAACGCCACGTACGTCAGGAACTGGAGCGACGTGAGGTGCTGGACCCACATCGCGTGCTGTCAGCGCAGTCCGGGCTCGAAGAAGTAGACGATCAGCGTCCAGGTGAGATAGCCGACCACTAGCACGCCGAGGATGATCCAGGCGCGCATGACATTCGCCCGCCCGTGGCGGACGGTGTCGCCGACGTCGCGGTAGCCCTGCAGCGGCCGCGCGGGACGGCGATCAGGTTCCTGCCCTTCCATCAGAAGACCTTCTCCATGATCAAGGTCCGTTCGGGGGCGGGGGCGCCGACGTCCGCGAGCATGCGCTCGAGCGTGTAGCCGCGCTCGAGAAATCCCTCGAGCTGCTCGGGCGTGTCCCAGCTCGCGTAGCACTGCAGGCGAATCTCGCCGTTTTCGCTCGGAGACGCGAAGGCTTCGAAGCGCTGGCAGCCCGGATATTCCTGCACGTGCGCTTTGTACGCCTGCAGCGATGCGTACACGTACCCCCATGCATCTCCCGGCAGGACCGTCTCCCATCCGACCGAGTAGGACGAGATCGGCGGCGCGGCGTACTCCATCGGAGCGGCCATCAGAAGATCTGTCCGTTCACGATGTGACCGACGATCATCGCCACGGCGAAGCCGACCAGGATCGCCGTCAGCAGGACGAAGAACAACGTCGCCGGGCCGGCCAGCTCGCTCGCGTAGCCGCTCCAACTGTCGATGGGGTAGATGCGCGTCCGCTGCCGGGTCGTGCGGTACTGCCAGATCCACCAGATGAGGATCAGTGCCAGCGCAGCGACGAAGCCCCACAGCCAGGCGAGGGAGAGCCAGTTCACGTGCCACGTCTCGACCGCGTGCTCCGTCTGGTGGTGGGCCATCAGGTAGTGGTAGTAATCCTTCGCGTGCTGCGGGCTCTCACCGCTCGGCATGCCCATCGGCCCACTCCTCCTCGTCGAGCGCCCAGTCGGGCGTGTAGTAGTCCTCCTCCTCGACCAGCAGCGCGATGCCCGCCTGCTTCTCGAGCTCGTGGAAGTGGCCTGCCTTCCATGCTGCGAGGAAGGCGACGAAGGCGATGCCGGAGAAGATGAAGAACACGTCGATCATCCAGTCCGCCATTACCCACTTCGACTGATCGTTCTCCGGCGCGTCGTGCGCGAGCGCGACGCTCGGGGTGGCGAGCAGCAGGAGCAGCGCAATCGTCAGCAGCCGTGTCAACCTCATTCCCCCGGCACCTCCGGCGGGATCATCTTCTGCGACTCGGGCGGCAGCTTCTCGCCGCGTGCCTTGGCGTCGGCCCAGGCCCGGTCGAGGAGGTCGAAGTAGATGGCGCGGATGGCGTTGCGCGCGGCGTGGAGCGAAAGGGTCTCCTTCGTGCCGTTGATGTAGAAGCTGTCGCCGGGGGCAAGGCCCGGGAAGACGCGCATCGCCTCCTGCATGAACGGGTCGGTCACCGGCTTCTTGTGGAAGGAGGCGTTCTTTTCGAGCTTCTGCTGGCTTTTGAGCCAGGCGAGCAACTCCTTCGAGGGCTGCCACGTGATGAAATCCTTCGGCTCGGGCACGACGCCCTTCTTCAGGGTGCCGTTCGGAATCGTCTTCAGGAAGAGGACGACGCGCCAGATGTCGTTGACCGACAGTCGGTCTCCGAAGTTTTCCATCCCCGTCCCGGTCCAGCCGCGCAAGATCCGGTAGTAGAAGTCGCCCGGGCCGGTGTCGCCCCCGCAGCAGGCGTCGTCCGAGTCCGTGAAGTCGGCCGGGGGCGGCGACATGAACTTCGCCCCCGGCCCGGTGCCGTCGCCCTGCGGACCGTGGCATGCGACGCAACGGTCGAGGAAGACTTGCTTGCCGCGTCCCAGGTTCTCCTCGGTAACGGGCAGGGGATCGGCCGACAGCCAGTAGCTGCGGTCGATCTGGGCGAGGTTGGGCGCTTCCTCGAGTTGGCCTGCGGGAACCGGCACGTCCTTGCATTCGGCGATCTTCGCCTGCGCGGCAGTGAAGCCGGCACGCGGGGTCGGGCAGCCCTGATTCTGGGTCACGACGTGCTTCGCGTAGAGCTGTCCGGCGTACCGGAGCAGACCGGATTTGCCGCTGCGCATCTGCACGAATGACGTCAGCTGCTCGATTTGTCCGTCCGAGAAGAGCGACTTCATCGGCGGCATCAGCGAGAAGGGGTCGACGAAACGCGGGTCGTAGAAATGGGCACGCTGCCAGTCGTCGGGGTGCCAGCCGCCCTCCTGCGAGAGGTCGGGCCCGGTGCGTTCGGTGCCTAGCAGGTTGGGCGACTGGTCGCTGCCGTAGAAGTCGCCCGGCTGCGAGATCTTCGGGTAGAGGAAGTAGAGGGCGTGCCGCACATCCTGCGGCCGCGAGTAGCCCGAGTGACAGACGTAGCAGCCATTCTGCGCGAAGAGATTTCGTCCGGCGAGCGCGGTGTTCGAGAGCGGCGTCCAGTCCTCAGAGGCGGCCGGGTCGAAGGTGTGGATCGGCAGCCAGACGACGATTGCCACGACGGTGAAGAAGGCGATCAGGCCGCCCAGGCCGGCGACCCAGGGGGTGATCAGCATCCGCTCGCGGGGATGGCGCGCCCACCCACGCGGGATCTGCTCCTCGGCCTCCGGCGGATGGTTCGACCCCTCGTCCACTTATACCTCCAGCGGCGGCGCGATCGCGTCGGCGACATTCAACGTCTCGCGGCGGCGGCGCTCCGCCGTGTTGGTGAAGATCGTCATGCCGATGTTGACGATCTGGACGATTCCGGAGAGGACGATCATGGCGCCGAAGATCCCGCGCGCGATGTAGTAGCCGTGCAGCTGCGGCAGCACGTTCACCTCCGGGATCCCCTGCTCCCATTCGTAGCCCTGTTGGAAGCCGGCCAGCGTCAACACCGTGAAGAAGCCGGTGAAGCCGATCGTTACGAGCCAATACATCCACTCGGTCAGGCTTCGGCTCCAGAGCGGACGCGCGTACATCTGGGCAACGATGTAGTCGATCACCCCCATGCCCAGGATCGTGAAGGCGCCGAGCAGGGCGAGATGCGCGTGCGCAACGACGAAGTTCGTGAAGTGTGTGAGCCGGTTGAACGGCTGCAGCGCCTCGAAGGCCCCCTGGATGTTGACGAGGAAGTAGAAGAAGAATGCGGTCAGCGTGAAACGCAGGGGTAAGTTCGTGAAGAACTTGTCCCAGTTCCCCTTCATCGTCCCGAGAATGTTGATCGTGAACGCGAAAACCGGTACGAGCAGCATCCAGGAGGAGGTCTCGGCGATGGTTTTCAGCCACGCCGGAGTGGGCGACTGCAGGATGTGGTGATCCCCGACGCCCGTGTAGAAGAACGCCATCCCCCAGAAGCTGATCAGCGAGAGCGTGTAGCTGTACAGCGGCGTGTTCGTGATCCGCGGGACCATGTAGTACGTCAGCGCGAGCAGCATCGGAGTCAGCCACAGCCCGAACAGGTTGTGGGCGTACCACCAGTTGAGGATCGCGTCAGCGAGGCTGTTCGACAGCGCCCCTGACGGCGCACCCCAGACGTGACCGGGCCTCCAGATGACGTTGCCGATCGCGTAGTCGACCGCCAGCCAGATGGGACTGGCGATGAAGAACCAGACGCTGACGTAGATCGGCCGGATCGTCCGGATGGCGACGGTGCCGAGGATGTTGACGATGTTCAGCCCCCAGATCACGAGCAGCGCGATGTCGATGGGCCAGATGAACTCGCCGTACTCGCGCCCCTGGCTGTGGCCGGTCAGCAGGCCGATCACGCCGAGCAGGAACATGACGTTCCAGGCCCAGCAGCAGATGATCCCCAGCCGCTCGCTCCACATCCCGCGCGTGCCGACGAGGCGCGGCAGCATGTAGAAGAGCGCGCCGAAGTACATCATCGTCAGCCAGGCGAGGATGACGCCGTTCACGTGCGAGGGCCTGATGCGGCTGAACTGCAGCCACGAGATCCCACCGAACGCCTCCGGCGAGACGAACTCGGTCGCGAGCACGAGCCCGAAGAGGTCGACGACCGTCAGCCAGATGATCGAGGAGAGGATCCAGTGGCGCGCGGCACCGTCCGGGAAGGGGAACGCCTGTCCCAATCGCCTGCGCAGTGTGGTAGGCGACTCGACAACCAACGTTCCCCCCGGATATGCCATGCGGCGCGGAACATATGAACTGCCGCCGGCGCACGCGGTCGAAATGACAAAGTTGTCATGAACCTGTCATTCCCGCGTCATCCGCGGTAGGGTGCCGCGGCGATTTCATGCGGATCCTGGTTGTCGAGGACGAAGCTCGGATCCAGTCGTTCTTAGCGCGGGGGCTCGAGGCCGAGGGCTTCGGAGTCGACACCGCCCCCGACGGAGCGACCGCACTGCGCCGCCTCGACGACGTTCCGTACGACCTCGTCGTGCTCGATTTGCTCCTGCCTCGCATCGACGGCCTGACCGTGCTCCGCGAGCTCGCACAGCGGAAGCCGGAGCTGCCCGTGCTGATCCTCTCTGCCCGCAGCGATCTACGCACGAAGCTGCGCGGCTTCGAGCTGGGTGCCTGCGACTACATGTCGAAGCCGTTCGCGCTGGACGAGCTGCTGGCACGCATACGTGTCCATGTCGGACGGCGCGGAATCGGCGAGGAGCCCCACACGCTCCAGGTGGGGCAGCTCGTCCTCGACCCAGCCCGCCGGCAGGCGCGCGCCGGCGGCTCCGTCATCGAGCTCTCGGACCGCGAGTTCAAGCTGCTCCACCAACTCGCCGCCAATGCGGGCGAGGTCCTGAGCCGCGAGCGCCTGCTCGCCGAGGTCTGGGGCTACCACTTCGACCCCGGCTCCAACGTCGTCGACGTCTGCATCCGCCGCCTGCGGAAGAAGCTGGGCACACACATCCCGATCCGCACGGTCCGGCATGCCGGGTACTGCCTCGATGCGGCCTAGGCTCGTCGACCTCGGATGGCTGGCCTTCGCCGGCGCGAACATCGCCGCGATGGTGCGGTGGGAGGCCTGGGAAACCGTCCCCTTCCACTTCATCTGGGTCAGCCTGACGCTGCTCTACGGCTTCCGCGTCTGGCGACCCGTTCCTACCGCGTCCGTGTTGGTCGGTGTCGCCGCGAGCACCGGCGTGCTGATCGTCTACGACGTGCACGTGGAGACGCAGGAGTGGAGCGAGCTCACCGAGGTGCCGCTGATGTCCTTCATGTTCCTCGCCATGGTCTGGCACGCCCGGCGCCGCCAACAAGCGATGTCCGAGGTCGAGCAGCTCGCCGAGTCGCGCGCGTCTCTGCTTGAACGGCAGGAACGCTTCCTCCACGACGTCTCCCACGAGCTGCGCACGCCCGTGACGATCGCACGTGGACATCTCGAAGTTGCCGGCCATCGCGTACCGGAGGTCGAGGTCGCCCTCGACGAGCTCGGGCGGATCGAACGGATCGTCGAGCACCTGCTCCTGCTGGCCCGCGCCGAGCGTCCGGACTTCCTGCTGCCGGAGGAGCTAGAGCTGGAGCCGTTCCTCGAGGACATCTTCATCCGCTGGGCGGAGATTGCGCCCCGCTGCTGGCGCCTCGGCTCGCTCGCACCGGTGCGCGTCGAGGCCGACCCCGAAAGGCTCCGGATCGCGCTCGACGCTCTCCTCGAGAACGCGGTCAAGTACACCGAGATTGGGGACACGATTGAGATCTCCAGCAGGCTCGTCGGCGGCAAGCGTGTAATCGAGGTCCGCGACGAGGGCTGCGGCATCCCGCCCGACGCGATCGACCGGATCTTCGACCGCTTCGCCCGCGCCGACGACGCCCGTTCGCGGGGCGCCGGCGGCGCCGGTCTCGGGCTTGCCATCGTGGACGCCATCGCGAAGGCACACCGGGGTGCCTGCCGGGTCCAGTCGGACGCCCGAGGGACGATCTTCTCCCTCGAGCTTCCGCCGCGCGCCGGGGGACCCGTCCTTGTCGCGGCGCCCCCGCCCGGGGACTCGCAGCCGGCGGCGGCGACCCTTACGGCGGATCGGGAAGCGGCACCTGCCACGCCCTGAGCACCGAGCTGTAAATCTCGCTGGAATTGATGCTTGCCGTCGCAGGTGGACTAGATCGGAGACGGCGTGAGAGGTCGCTAAAGCACTGACCGGAGTCCCTGGGGGTCGCTTTAGGACACCCGATACTCCGGCGAGCCCGAGCAAGCCCGCGATTGGTGCGGAAGGATCTTCTACTCTCAGCCCTGAAGCAAGGGAAACTTCGGCCTACCGCTCTAGCGACGCGCGGCGCTGACTGGCGGGCGGCCATCTCGTGCACATATTCCCAACCACCGAAGACACTCGTCGGGAGGCTTCGGCGGGGTGCGGCATTCAGCGCAGACGGGCTCCTGGCCGCGCTGGCGCCATGCTCGCTCCACCCGCTGGCTTGGCGGCAAGCTACGGCGGGCTTGAGCGGGTGCACCGGCGGCAGGGACGACGGCTGGTCGGCGCGAGCCAGCGGGAGTAGTCCACAGCTTCCACCATTTCCACAGTCAGTTGCGCTGGGGGGCCGAAGGTCGTATGGATGCACCACGCACTGGCCGCGGCTCCTGTCGTCGTCAGCGCGGCCGCCCCCGGACACGGAGGACTCATGTTCCGTTATCGCTTGCACTCGCCAGATGGGCATGATCTCGGCGAATCGACCTACGCTGTGCCAATCGAGGCGGGTGAGGAGATCGTCGACGGCAACGGCACGCGCTTCCACGTGTTCGGCGTCGCCGCGTTCGAGGAAGACGAACCGTTCGTGGTGCTGTGCCCGTTTGCCGGGCTGCTGCAAGTCGAAGCGGTGCAGCCGTCGCTCTTGGAGGGAGCGTCCTCGCGAATTTGACTCAGTCGGCGCTGAACGCATGGCCCAGCTCGCGGGCAAGCTCCTGGGCATCCGACAACTTCATCCAACCCACCTCGTGCAGGAAGTCGGGGTCATCGTCGTCGGTGATGAAGACAGCACCGTTTTGCGGGAGCTGCACAAGGAGGGGTTTCTAACCGACACGGAGCTTGAAGTCGAACTGGAACGCCTCCGAAAGGCGGGCGGCTAGCACCGGCCGATCTGCCCAGCCACCAAAGAAAGTCGCGGGGGGACTCGCCTGAGAAACCTCCCCGCTAGGCCCACCCAGGAGGGTGAGCAGCCTCAAGAGACGGCGAGCCGCCCTCGGAGGAGCGGCTCGCTTAGTCGTCGCGGTGTGCACGTCGCCCTGGGAGGTAGCTCCGCGACTATGTCCCCCTCGATCGGGTGTTCGAGGCTGAGGTGGTGCCCAGGGCGTCGTGATGAACCAGCGAATTCGCGAGCGAGTTCGGATGAGGGTCGAGAA
>JBKPLL010000101.1:0-32365 GCA_046731605.1 Actinomycetota bacterium
ACCTTCGCCTTGCCGTCGAGCAGGACGTAGAACGACCTGCCGGGGTCGCCGGTGCGAACCATGGTCGAGCCCGGTGCGAAGCGGCGAATGCGGGCGAGCTTCGCGATCCGTCGCAGGTGGCGCTTCGGAAGCCCCTCGAACAGCGGCACCTCGGCGAGCGTCGCCAGCCAGTCGTGTCCCACGCGGTTCGAATCCTGCGGCGTCGGAAGCGCCGCGCGGGCGGCGGCGCCCGCAGCAAGCTGGCTCATGAGCTGACCCTACCGCGGTTTCGTTCCGGCTCCTAGTCCGAGTCCACGTCGTCGCCTGAGAGTTGGTGCTCGTACGCACCGCGGCCGGTGAGGACCGCCGCGCCGCAACGGGCGCCCAGCGAGACCGCCTCGTCCACCGGCTTCCCCAACGCGAGACCATACGTGAGCCCGGCGGCGAAGCAGTCGCCACAGCCGTAGGCGTCGGAGACGGGCCCCGGCAACGGCGCCGCCCGGAACGGCCCCCCGGGACGGATCCAGCCGCCGAGCGGGCCGGCCGTCGTGACCACGATGCTCGGCTCCGGCTCGAGCTCGCCGGTCTCGAACCGCTCCGCCGCATCCTCGCCGCTCCCCACCAGCACGTCCACCCGGACCGAGGCCCGGCGCAGCGTTGCGAGCTCGCGGGCCGTGGCGACGAGCACGGGAGAGTGGCGCGCCGCGCGCAGAGCTGCGACGTCGCCGCTGACGAAGTAGACGGCGTCGCAGCGATGAAGCTCCTCCCAGGGCAGAGAGCCGTCCTCCCCGGAGGGCAGCAGCTTGTTGCCGAGCACGGTGATCGTCCGCTCGCCGTCCTCGTCGATATGCGTGAGCGCCCGGCGCTGCTTCCCCGGCGCGCTACCCGCGTGCACGGTGACGCCGTGGGCCTCGAGCTCCTCGCGCGAGCGGCGGCCGAGGTCGTCGTCGGCAAGCGCGGTGAAGAGGAGGCACGTGCCGCCCAGGTTAACGAGCTGAACGGCAGCGACGGCGCCCCCGCCGGCCGGCTCCTCCCACGTCTCGAGGGCATGCACGATCTCCCCCGGGGCCGGCGCATGGTCGACGCGCGCGAACTCGACCCACTCCACGTGTCCGACGACCGCGAGCTTCATCACCTCACATCTTGAACCGCCGTTACGTTTGACTGGATGGTGAGCGGCATCCCTCCCTTCGAGCGGTTCTACGAATGCCACAGGGGCGAGGTGCTCGCGTTCTTGCGGCGCCGGGCGGGGCGAGACCGGGCCGACGACCTGTTCCAGGAGACATTCCTGCGGGCGCTGCGCGCGTACGGCCGGCTCGAGCACGGCGAGCACCTGCGCGCGTGGGTGCTCACGATCGCCTCGAACGCGGTCGTCGATGCAGCACGGCGGGAACGGCCCACCGCGGAGCTCGTGTTCGAGCCGGCGGGCGAGGACGAGCGCCCGGCCGTGGAGGAGCTCGCGCCGCTGACCGACGACCTCCCGCCGAAGGAGCGCGCGGCGGTCGTCCTCCGCTACGGCTACGACCTCGACTACGACACCATCGCCGCCGCTCTCGGCTCGAACGAGCAGGCGGCTCGGCAGGCGGCCTCCGCCGGAGTGCGGCGGCTACGGAAGGAGAAGGAGCAGAGATGACCGCAGTCCCCACCGTTCTCGACGAGCGCTTCCGCACGGCTGCGGCGGCGTCCGGCGACCTCGACGTCGCGTACGACGTTCTCGACGAGACGCCGATCGGGCGGCTGCTCGTCGGCGTCTCGGACCGCGGGCTCTGCCGCGTCGGCTTCGACCCGGCGCCGGAGGCGGAGCTCGAGCGGCTGGCCCGGCTCTTCGGCCCGCGCGTCCTGCGCTCGCCGCGAGCACTCGATCGGGTGCGCACAGAGCTCGACCAGTACTTCGCCGGACGCCGGCACGGCTTCGATCTCGAGCTCGACCTCCGCGCGACGCCGGAGTTCCACCGCCGTGTCCTTGTGGAACTGAACCGGGTCGAGTACGGGCACACGACCACGTACGGCGCGCTCGCCGCCCAGGTCGGCGCCCCGCGCGCGGCACGCGCCGTCGGGACCGTGATGAACCGGAACCCGCTGCCGATCGTCCTCCCCTGCCACCGCGTGGTGGGAGCGAACGGCAGCCTCACGGGTTACGGCGGCGGGCTTGACCGGAAGGAATGGCTGCTGCGGCTGGAAGGAGCGCTCCTCTAGGCAATCCGTCCCCCGGCAGCCTGCGTAGTCCAGGTCATGCTCGGAAGAACAGCTCATCGGCTCGCGTGGCTTTCGCTCCTGGTGCTGCTCGCGCTCGCGGTTGCGGGCTGCAGCAACGGCGGCTACTAGAACTGCTAGCCCGCCGGAACGTGGCGGAGCTTGTAGCCGACTCCCCACACGTTGACGATCCAGCCGGGTAGCCCGGCCACGGCGAGCTTGCGCCGGACGCGGGAGGCGTGCGATTCGAGCGTCCGCGTCGGGACGTAGGTGCGGAAGCCCCACACGTCGCGGAGGAGCTGCTCACGCGTGAAGACGCGGTCCGGAGCAGACGCGAGCTTCACGAGCAGCGCGAACTCCTTGGCCGAGAGCCCGACCTCCTGGCCGCGCACCGTGATTCGGCGAGCCCCACGGTCGATCGCGAGCGGGCCGATCTCCGCGAGGTCGTCACGCGGCGGGCAGCGCCGCAGCAACGCGTGGATACGCGCCAGCAGCTCCTCGTAGACGAACGGACGCGCCAGGCAGTCGTCGGCTCGCGCAAGCGTCCGCACGCGGGCCGCGGGATCGGAGCTGCCGAGCACGATCACCGGGCAGTCCGGCACGACACCGCGGTCGAGCGCGTCCGCGTCCCCGAGCACGAGGACGTCGGGATCAGCCGCACGAGGCAGCTGCTCCGCGCGCTCGCATGAGACGACGTCGAAGCCGTCGTTGCGCAACTGGCGCTCGAGGAAGCCTCGCACGGCGGGCTCGGGCTCGGCCAGGAGCAGCGCGGTCATGGCACCGAGGCTAGGCGCAGCACCGACGCTCCGCCAGATGTCCTTTGGAGCAAAAGCGTGACGAAGGCTCTACAGGCGGCCGCTGCGGACGACACCCCAGAGCAGCCAGACCGCGAGCACGGCCGAGAGCACGAAGCCGATCACGGAGATGACGTTCACCCCGAGGACCTGCGGCCCGTGCGTCGCGAAGATCCCGATCATGCTCGAGCCGATCAGCCCACCCACCACGATGAGCGCGACCACGAGCCGGTTGAAGGCGACGTCGAGCTTGCCCATGAACTCGTCGAGCCCCTTGTGCACGAAGCCGACCTCGATCTGGCCGTCCCGGATCTCCTCCATGAAGTCGTGGAACTGATGCGGCGCCTCGGCCAGCACCTGCGCGTACCGGAAGGCCTCGCGCCGCGCCCGCCGGGCCACGCGGTGTGGAGCGAACCGCTCGAGCATCAGGTCGCGCGCATACGGCCGGGCGACCTCGAAGACGTTGAAGTCGGGATAGAGCTCGGCGCCGACCGAGCCCAGGGTCGCGATCGTGCGGTCGAGCAGGAGGAAGCGCGCCGGCAGGTGCAGGTTCATCGAGTAGATGAGCTGGAAGCCCTCGCGGATTACCTGGATCGGGTCGACCTCGCTCAGGCTCGCGCCGTAGTAGCGGTAGTAGAGCTCGCGCAGCTCGGCGAGGAACTCGCCCTCCCGCTCCTTCGGATAGCGCACGCCGAGGTCGGCCAGCCGCTTCGGCAGCTGCTCGATGTTCTCGTTCGCGGCGTCGATGAAGAGGCCGGTCAGCTTCGTCATGTCGTCGTCGGTGAGCGTCCCGACGGCGCCGAAGTCGACCAGGCCGATCGCCCCTGCCTGGGTCGGCAGGAGGATGTTCGCCGGGTGCGGGTCGCCGTGGAAGAAGCCGTGCCGGAAGATCATCGTCATCCACGCCTCGGTGATCCGGTAGGCGATCTCGCGGCGCTCCTCGAGGGTCGTCGTGACGAGGTCGAGGTCGGCGAGCTGGATCCCGTCGATCCATTCGAGGGTCAGGACGCGCGGTCGTGTGTACTGCCAGTAGACCTTTGGGACGCGGACGTGCGGGTGGCCCGCGAAGTGGCGGTGGAAGTTCTCGGCGTTGCGCGCCTCCTGCCGGTAGTCGAGCTCCTTGCGGATCGAGCGCGCGAACTCGTCCACGAGCTGGCGGGTGTCCACGAAGTCGAGCGCCCGGATCCGCTCGCGCGCGAGCCGCGCTGCCTGGTAGAGGAGGCCGAGGTCGGCTTCGATCTTCTGCGGCGCGCCAGGCCGCTGCACCTTGACCGCGACCCGGCGCCCGTTCGGCAGAGTCGCACGGTGCACCTGACCGATCGAGGCAGCCGCCACCGGCGCCGGCTCGAAGTCGAGGAACAGCCGCTCGAGCGTGTTCCCCAACTCCTCCTCGATCACGCGCTCCGCCTGCTCGAAGGGGAACGGCCGCACGTCGTCCTGGAGCCCCCGCAGCTCGATCACGATGTCGGGCGGCACGACGTCCGGTCTCGTCGAGAGGAGCTGTCCGAACTTCACGAACGTCGGCCCGAGCTCGTCGAGCACCTCGCGCAGGTGCTGGCCGCGGGCGGACGCGGCGGCGCCGTGCTCGGCCGCGACGTCGGCGAGGCGATCCTCCGCGGAGCGGCCCGGCAGGAGGTCGCTCAGCTTGTGGGCCTCGAAGAAGTAGCCGAAGCCGTGGCGCACCATGACCTGCGCGATCTCCGAGAGGCGCCCGATGCTGCGCGTCGTACTCACGACGGAAAGGCTACGCGGAGCGTCTGCCGGTGGCCAGACGGCGGGACTCGCGCCTCCGCGTCCACGGGCCGGGCGGAACGAGCAGCGACTCGGCGTGGAGGTACGCGAGCCCGACCGCGGGCAGGTCGGTGAGGCGCTCGACGCAGATGTAGCGGCGCCGCCACTGCGGGAAGAACTTCCGGTTGAACGAGTAGAGGCGCTCGAGCTGGAAGACGTTGTCGGCGAGGAGGAGCCCGCGCCTCATGACCCGCCGGCCCGGCGTCGTCACCCGCTCCGGCGAGAGGAAGTCCGTCAACGCGCAGAAGTTGAGGGAGACCTCGCTCGCACCGGTCTCGCGCGCCCAGGCGAGCGTCTCGACCACGAGGAACTCGGTCAGGCCGTTGGGGGCATCCGGGCGGCGGCGCATCGCGCTCAGCGACCACCCGCCGGCGGCCGCCGACGGTGCGAGATGGAGGAACCCACCGACGCGGCCTGCTGCGTCCTCGGCGAGGGCGAGCACGGTTCCGCGGACGTGGAGGTCGTCGATCGTCATCGAGAACCCGCGCTCCGGCCCACCGCGCCGCCACGAGGCGGACACGTCCTCCAGCTCGGCCTCGAGCGTCGGCGCGACCTCGTCGGCCGCCGCGACGCGGAAGGAGTACCCGGCGTTCCTGAGGCGGGAGACGGACTGGCGCACCTTGCGAATCGCACGTCCCTCGAGCGAGAAGTCGCACGGGTCGAGGACTGCCTCCTCCCCGATCGAGACGGGCTTTAGCCCCAGCGCGCGATAGCGATCGAGATGCTCGTCGGAGGCACCGACGACCGCGAGTCTCCACCCGTGCGCACGGGCGATCCGCCGCAGCTCCGCGAGGAGGTAGCCGATCTCAGCCTCGTCGCCGACGGGGTCGCCGCTGACGAGCGCCGTTCCCGCGACGACACGGTAGGCGAGGAAGGCGCGCCGGGACGGCGAGAAGAGGTAGCTCTTGTCACGACGCAGGGTGAAGAAGGAGAGGCTGTCGCTCCCATATTCGTCCACCAGTGCCCGCGCCAGCCGCTGCTCCCCAACCGTCTGGGCGACGGCATGGCCGAACGGCCGCAGCCAGAAGTAGAGAGCGAGGAAGCCGAAGACGACGGCGAGGCCGAGGAGCGCGTCGCCGGTGCGGTGCGACAACTCGATGCCGCGCAGCTCCGCCCCGCCGGCCACGGCCGCGATGCCCGCGAGGGCCGCGCCGAGCCCGAGGAGCGGCCGTACGCTCGCAGGGTCGCCCGGCACATCGAAACGGCGCCGGCGGTGCACGAGCGCGAGGAGCAGGAAGAGCGAGATCCCCGCCTCCTCGAAGTCGAGGCCCTTCGCAAGATGAGCTGCAGCGGAGGCCACGACGACCGCGACCGCGAGCTGCCAGGCGCGCCGGCGGCGCCGTGCGAGCGAACGGGACAGCCAGATCAGGCCGAGGCCGAAGGCGACGGTGAGCACCCGGGCGGCCTCGGGCCACCCTGGCGGGAGGATGCCCCGCACGACCTCGACGCGGTTCGCCATCTCCGGCGTCAGCGCGGAAACGATCCCGATCACGCCGACAACTGCGGCCGCCCACGCGAGGAGCCTCTCCTCAGTGGGCCGGCGGGAAGTCACGCGCCGAGGGTACAACGCGTCCATGAGGGAACTCGAAGAACCCCTCGTCGAGAGGCCGGCGCGCTGGGTGACATTATTGCTGGTGCTCGTCGCAGTCGGATTGGTGCCGTGGACGCTGTACCTGACCTTCGTGCTTCCCTCCCGGCACGTCACGCTCCACTACGACCTCGCCTGGATCGGCTTCGACCTCGCCCTCACCACGTCGTTCGCCGTCACAGCGTGGGCGGCCTTCCGCGGCTCGCAGTGGCTCGTCCCGCTCGCCGCCGTCACCGGGACGATGCTCGTCTGTGACGCGTGGTTCGACGTCGTGACCTCGCAGCGCGGCGGTGAGATGTGGGAGGCAATCGCGGAGGCAGCACTCGCGGAGCTGCCGCTGGCAGCACTCTGCGCTTTCATCGTTTACGACGCAGAGACGTTCCTCGCCGCGACGGTGAACCGCTTCAGGCGCTAGAGCTACGCCGCGGGAGGAAGATCCGGCGGGCCTTCGAGCAGCCTCAACCGGTGCTCGAGCTGCGCCACCCGGAGCTCGAGCTCGTCGAGCTCGTCGCGCGTCACGAGGTTCAGCTCGTCGGCGATTCCGCGCACCGCCGCGAGCGCGCTTTCCGAGAAGCGCTCCCGGCTGCCGCGGACACGGCCCGGCAGCTCGGCAAGCAACTCCTCGAGCGTGTCGAGGAGGAGCCGGCTGCTACCGCGCGCGGCCATGCGGCCTCGAGCGCCGCCGTTGCCGCCGCTTCTCGCGGCGCGCGCTCGCCGTCGCGGGCTCGGGCGAGGCCACGGAATCGATCAGGCTCGGGGTCGGCTCGGCCGCAAGCGCGGCCTCCGACTCCTCCAGTGCGAGCGTGCCCGGGTCGAGAGCCGGGCCGCCCTTGGGCTGCCACGGCCCGCGGCGGGCCGGCGTCCCGCCGTCCCGACCTTCACCCTCCTGGTCGGCGAGGTTCTTCCGGCGTGCGTACTCCGGCTCGCGCTCCTTCCACGTGGTGAGCAGCGGCGCCGCGATGAAGATCGAGGAGTACGCGCCCGAGATGACGCCGACCATGAGCGCGAAGGCGAAGTCCTTGAGCGTCTGGCCGCCAAGGATGAGGAGACAGATGATCGGCAGGAGTGTGATGAACGTCGTGGCCAAAGAGCGCCTGATCGTCTCCCACAGCGAGACGTTGGCGATGGTGGCGAACGGCGAGCGCCGCATGAGCGGGATGTTCTCCCGGATGCGGTCGAAGATGATGATCGTGTCGTAGATCGAGTAACCCAGCACGGTGAGCACAGCGGCCACCGTGTCGACGGTGACCTCCTTGCCGACGAGCGAGTAGACGCCGACCGTGATCGCGATGTCGTGCACCATCGCGAGGATCACGGGGATCGCGAACTTGAAGTCGAACCTGATCGCGATGTAGATCGAGATCAGGAGCAGGGAGACGATGATCCCGTAGACCGCGTCGATCGCGATCTGGTGGCCGAACGTCCCCGAGACGTTCTTCGCCCCGCCTCCGGAGGCGCCGAGGTCGCTCTTCAGGGCCTGGTTCAATGTCGCCGCCTCGCCCGCCTTGAGCGCCTGCGTCCGGACCTGCCACTCCCTGAACTCGTCGTTGACCGCCCTGCCCTGGCCCTGGACGACCGCGTCGGGCTGCCCGTGGTCCGCCATGAACCTGTGTACCTGCCCCTGGGTGTACGGCTGGGACGTCTTGAAGGTGATCTGCGTCCCGCCCTTGAAGTCGATCCCGAGGTTGAGGCCCTGGACGGCGAGCGAGATCACGCCCGCGGCGATGATGGCCGCCGAGATCCCGAACCACAGCTTGCGGCGTCCCATGAAGTCGATCTGGAGCCACTTCGCCGTCTGCTGACCCGCGGCGCCCATGAAGCGCGGGCTGTCGAACCAGCGGAAGCCGCTGAGCAGGCCGAGCATGGCGCGCGTCGCCGCGACCGCGGTCAGCAGCGAGATCACGGTGCCGATCAGCAGCATCAGCGCGAAGCCCTTCACGTCCGCGACCGCGATCAGGAAGATCACCATCGCCGTGATCACGGTCACGACGTTCGCGTCGAGGATCGTGTGGAAGCCCTTGCCGTAACCCGCCGCAACTGCGGCTCGCACCGATCGCCCGGCTCTCACCTCTTCCTTGATGCGCTCGAATACGACGACGTTCGCGTCGGCCGCGACGCCGATGGTGAGGATCAGGCCGGCGAAGCCCGGCAGCGTGAGCGTCACGTCGAAGATGAGGATGGCCGCGTAGTAGAGGATGGCGTAGATCGCGAGGCCGAAGACCGCGACGAGCCCGAGGAAGCGGTACAGGATGAGCAGGAAGATCGCGACGATGATCAGGCCCGCCGCGGCGGCGAGGATCGCCTGGTCGAGCGAGCTCTTGCCGAGCGTCGCCGAGACGGTGGTCTGCGAGAGCTTCTCGAACGTGTAGGGCAGCGAGCCGCTCTGGAGGACGAGCGCGGTGTTCTTCGCTGACTTCGCGTTCGGCTCGGAGATCTGCGCGTTGCCGACGATGCCCTGGGAAAGCGTCGGGTCTGTGTAGTCGATGTACGGCGTGGACCTCAGCCGGCCGTCGAGGATGATCGCGTTGTGGCCCGCGTACTGGCTGATCGTGTTCGGGTCGCCGTGAGCGTCCAGGTGGCCTGACTGGCCCGCGTTGACGCGACCGCGGTTGTACTCCGCCTCGGTGATCTTCTGGAACTGCTTGGAGCCGTGACTCGTGAACTGCAGCGTCACGATGTTCTGGCCGGTGTTCGGGTCGACGTCGCTGCCGATGCCCGACTCGACGAGATCGTGTCCCGTCAGCTCGGGCGGGCCGTCCGGATGCTGGGCGGACGCCGGGAAGTATTTGAAGAGGTACCAGTACTTGTCGTTCGAGGACTTCCCGTTCTGGCCGGCGCCCGGACAGTTCAGCGCGCCCTTGCACCACACCGCTTCGCGGTTGGCGGGCAGCTTCAGCACCACGGTGTTCGGAGGCTGTTTCCCGTTCTTGTACGGCAGAAGCAGCTGCTTCAGGTTCGGGGCGCCCCACGGCGGCTCGCCTTGTACGAGCTGGTGCCAGGTCTTCGTCTTCGCGACCTTCTTGCCCTTGACCTTCTCGGTGACCTTCTTCTTGACGGTCTTGAAGAGGAAGTAGCCCTGCGGTGTGCCCTTGGCTGCCTCCTTCTTCAGCCCCGAGAGCAGGCTGTAGAGCGACGGCAGCGGCGCCGGCTGCTGATTCCCCTGCACGGTCGGCGCCACGAGATTCGGCTCGAAGTCGTACATCTGGAGCTGACCGGTCGTGCCGATGATCTTCGCGGCCTTGGCCGGGTCGTGGACACCGGCGAGCTGGATCACGATCTCGTTCCCGCCCTGGACGGCGACGTTCGGCGAGGACAGCCCGAGCTTGTTGACGCGCTGGGTCATGATCTCCTGCGCCGTCTGCATCTGCGCGGCGTTGATCTGCTGGCCCTTGTTCGGGATCGCGCGCAGGACGACCTCGAGGCCGCCCTGGAGGTCGAGCCCGAGCGTCGGCTTCTTCTGGACGGGCGAGCTCGGGAGCGCGAGCAGAAGCGCGCCGACCACGGCGACGCCGATGGCGCCCATCAAGAGGAGGTAGTTGCGCCGTTCTCTCACGAAGGATCCTTCAAGACCGCGGCACAGGTTAGCCGCGGATCTCCTCATTCGATGTGTCGCCGCCGGCGCCTTGGTCGTCCACCTCGGGCGCCTCGGGCTCCTCGGTCCCGTCGGCGTCCTCGTCCTCCGGGTCGCGCGTCACACCCGCGATTGCGCGCCGGGCGACCCGCACTTCGGTCTCGGGCGCGATCTCGACGGTGACGAGGTCGTCCTCGAGCTGCGAGACCGTGCCGTAGATGCCGCCGGCGGTGAGCACCTCGTCGCCGACGCGCAGCTCGTTGATCATCTGCTGCTGCTGGGTCTGGCGCCTCTTCTGCGGCCGGACCACGATCAGGTAGAGGAGCAGGAACGCGATGATGATGATGAAGATGAAGCCCGACCCGCTGCTCGCTCCGATGATCACTCGTCGACTCCCTTTGCTCGTGAGAGCGCCTCGTTCTTCCAGGTGAGGAACTCGCCGCGCTCGATCGCCTGTCGCGCCGCGGCGACGAGATCGAGCAGGAAGCGCAAATTATGCAGGCTGAGCAGCCGCAGCCCGAGGATTTCCTGCTGGTTGACGAGGTGGCGGATGTACGCCCGGCCGAAGCGCGAGCAGGCAGGGCACGCGCAGCCCTCCTGCAGCGGACGCTCGTCGCGCGCGAAGCGAGCGTTGCGGAGGTTCAGGCGACCCTCGCTCGTGAGGGCGCTGCCCGTGCGCGCGGTGCGGGTCGGGAGGACGCAGTCGAACATGTCGACGCCCCGCTCGATCACCTCGAGCACGCCCTCGGGGTCGCCGATCCCCATGAAGTAGCGCGGCTTCTCCTCGGGCAGAAGCGCGGCAGCGTCGGTCGTCGCGTCGAACATCGGGTCGCGGTGCTCCCCCACGCTGAGCCCGCCGATCGCGTAGCCGTCGAAGTCGAGGGCCACGAGCTCCTCCGACGAGCGGCGCCTCAGCTCGCCGTCGAGACCCCCCTGCGTGATCGCGAAGCGGAGCTGTCCCGGCGCCCGCGGCAGGCCGCGCTGGCGCTCGGCCCACGCCGTCGTCCGGCGCACCGCCTCCTCGAGCTCGGGGCGCGGAACGCCGGCGGGCGGGCAGATGTCGAGGCACATGGCGACGTCGGAGCCGAGCAGCTCCTGCACGCGCGCCGAGAGCTCCGGGGTGAAGCGCTCGGGGCTGCCGTCGTAGACCGAGCGGAACGTGACGCCGTCGTCGTCCGCCGCGAGCAGCGTGTCCCGCAGCGAGAAGACCTGGAAGCCGCCGGAGTCGGTGAGGATCGCCCCGTCCCAGCCCATGAAGGCGTGCAGGCCTCCGAGCTCGGCGACCAGCTCCTCGCCCGGCCGGAAGTGGAGGTGATAGGCGTTCCCGAGCACGATCTCGGCGCCGAGCGCATGCAGCTCGTCCGGATCCACGGCCTTCACCGTCGCCTTCGTCCCGACCGGCATGAAGGCCGGCGTCCGTACCTCGCCGTGCGCCGTGCGGAGGACGCCGGCGCGCGCCGCGCCGTCCCGGGCGGTGACGCTGAATGGGTCGCTCACGGGACGAGCGTAGACGGGGGCAACCCGTTTCCCGCTGACCCATTCGGGTATATCGTCATGCGATGGCAAACGCCGGATGGCTGGCACGCACGCCCTACTTCTTCTCCGGGCGGAAGCCGTTCCGCGAGGAGCGCCTCCTCTCCTACGTCCGGCGCGAGCACCGACGTGGCCGGCATCTGGGCGACATCCTCGAGGACGCCTACGTGCGCCGCTGTGGATCGCGGGAGTTCGTCTGGTCGACGCTGCGCAACACATCGCTGATCGAGCTGCTGGAAGCCGACATCCGCGAGGCGTTCGAGCGGGCAAGCGATGCGCTTTCGAACCACGCGTAGACGCGGGCGGCGATCTCCGCATCGCGCTCGGAGTCGGGCGCGGCGTTCAGTTCGTGCTCGCGGATTCGCCCGAGCTCGGCGGCGACGGCGCGCTCCGGCGCGTTGCTGCCGAGCAGCGTGGCGATCCGCACGGAGTACGGCGCGAACTCGTCGAGCTGCGCGTCCAGCTCTCGCTCTCCCCCGTCCCGCCAGAAGTCGCGCCACTCGTTCGCGCTCCTCGGTCTCACCGGTTGTGGTTCACCGCCTCCACGTTGTTCTCCTCGGGATCGAGCACGAAGGCACCGACGTAGCCCGGATGGTATTCCGGTCGTTCGCCAGGAGCACCGTTGTCCCGATACCCGGCCGCGGTCGCGGCGCGGTGGAATTCGGCGACGTCGGCGTCCGTCGCCACAGGGAACGCGAGGTGGACGTCCTCGCTCGCCGGGCGCCCATCCGCCACGAGCGCGAATGACCGGTCGTCGGCCCAGACGTGGAACCGTTTCCGCCGGGTGTCGCTCACATTGAGCGAGAGCAGTGGCGCCACGGTCTCCCAGAAACGGCGGCTCGCTGCGAGATCCCGGACGCCGAGCCAGAGGTGGTCGATCAGCGGCCCGCCGGCCTCGTCCCTGAACCCGGTGCAGTACTCGACGCTGTTCCCGTCCGGGTCGAGGAGAAAGCCGCCGTAGTAGTTCGGGTGGTACTCCGGCCGCAGCCCGGGCTCGCCGTCACTCTTGTAGCCCGCGTCGACTCCGCGGCGCCAGAAGTCGTCGACCTCCTCACGCGACTCGGCCGCGAACCCGACGTGAAGGTTGCGCGTCACCGGATGGCCGGCGCCGGCCTGCGCGATGCCGAACTCGTCCCACTCGAGGTACTCGCTGCCCCTCGGCTCTCGCTCGAGCAGCGTCCTGTAGAAGCGCAGGCTCGCCTCGCGATCGGAGACACGAATCGTCACGTGGTCGAACATCAGTGCCACTACAGGAGGAGCATGGCATCGCCGAACGAGTAGAAGCGGTACCTCTCCTCGACGGCGAGCCCGTAGAGGCGCCGCGTCTCCTCGATCCCGGCGAACGCCATCACGAGGGCGAGCAGTGTCGAGCGCGGCAGGTGGAAGTTCGTCAGCAGCGCGTCCACGCGCCGGAACTCGAAGCCCGGCGCGATGAACAGCTCGGTGCGACCTGCAGGCGGGCCGCCGCGCGCGAGCGTCTCGAGCACGCGCGCCGTCGTCGTGCCCACCGCGAGCACGCGTTCGGCGGCCCGGATCCGCTCCCACGCATCAGGCTCGACCTCGTAGCGCTCTCCGTGCATCCGGTGCTCCTCGAGCCGCTCCTCGGTTACGGGACGGAACGTGTCGAGCCCTACGTGGAGCGTGACCTGCACCGGCTCGAGCCGCGCGACCAGCTCCGGCGTGAAGTGCAGCCCGGCCGTGGGCGCCGCCGCCGAGCCCGGCTCGCGCGCGTAGACGGTCTGGTAGCGGGATGCGTCGCTGAGCTGCTCGGTGATGTACGGCGGTAGCGGCGTCTCGCCCGCCGGCTCGCCGTCCAGGCGGAGGAGCCAGCGACCCTCGCCGAGGTGCTCGAGCAGCTCGACCGGCCCATAGCGGCGACCGGGCCGCAGCCGCCGGGTCGGGCGCGCCAGCGCCTCCCACGTTCCGTCCTCGTGCCGCTCGAGCAGCAGCACCTCGCCGCGGGGCGACTCGATCGGGATCCTCGCCGGCACGACCTTCGTGTCGTTGACGACCACGAGCTCCCCATGCAGCTCTTCCGGCAGCTCGTCGAACGTCCGGTGGCGCACGGCGCCGGTCGTGCGTTCGCACACGAGCAGCCGCGACGCGTCACGCCGCTCTGCCGGCTGCTGGGCGATCAGCTCGGGCGGCAGCTCGTAGTCGAGCTCCGAGACGTCCATCCGACGCGAGTTCTATCTTCGAGCCCGTGGACATGGACGCGATCGCCCGCGCGCAACAACGCATCGAGGACGCGGCCGCGGGCCGCACGGACCCGGCAGCACTCGACGCGACGCTCGAGCGGGCGCGGCATGCCGTGGAATCCCTCGCCGCGACGACCGCCCGCTTCGAGGCGGGCCTGCCCGAGGCGATCCAGGACGGGCTCCGCCAGCACTTCCGGCCGAGCGCGCGTCACCTGGCCGAGATGCGCGGCCTGACGAATCAGACGATCCGCCGGCTCGAGCGGATCGAGGGAGACCTCCTCGCCGACCGACATGCCCGCGTCGACGACCTCGCCCTGCTCGTCGACCTCATCGCCTCCGGCTGGCGCAGCGTCGAGGAACGGCTGACCAGGCTCGAGGAGGGACTGACGCGCGACGGCGCCGTCGTCTACCGCCTCGACGAGCGTCAAGCAGCCGGCTGAGTCGTCCGCACGGGTAGGACGAGCACGAAGCGGCTCCCCCGGCCGGGCTCGCTGTGCAGCTCGAGCCGGCCGCCGAGCGCGAAGGCGAGCTCGCGCGCGATCGCGAGACCGAGGCCGGTGCCGCCGCCGTCGCCGGACCAGAACGGCCGGAAGATGCGCTCCACAGCCTCCGGGTCGATCCCCGGCCCGGTGTCCGAGACCGCCACCTTCACCTCGCCGTTCTGCGCGCTGAGCCCGAGGTCGACGCGCCCGCCCTCCGGCGTCCAGTGGAGCGCGTTCGAGAGCAGGTTCGTGACGATCTGCAACACACGGTCGCCGTCCGTGATGAGCACGGCTCCTTCTCCGAGCTCGAGGTCGTATTCGATGCCGCGCGCCCGTGCCTCCTCCGCGAACGTCGTGTAGGCGCGCTCGCAGAGAGCTCGCATGTCTACCTCCTCGCGCAGAAGCGCGAAGCGCCGCGCGTCGAGCTTCGCGAGGTCGAGGACGTCGCCCACCAGGCGCTCGAGTCGCAGCGCCTCCTCCGAGACCACCTCGAGTGACCGCTCTTGCGCCGCCTCGTCCTCGAACACGCCCTCGCGCAGCGCGGCGACATGGCCGCGGATCGCGGTCAGCGGCGTGCGGAGCTCGTGCGACACCGACATGAGGAAGTTGCGCGAAAGCTGCTCCGACTCCGAGAGCCTTGTGGTCATCTCGTGGAAGCGAGTTGCGAGCCGCTCGACCTCGCTTCCCCACGTGCGCTCCGGCACGGCGACGTCGTAGTGCCCGGCGGCTACCTCGTCTGCCGCAGTGGCCAGCCCCTCGAGCGGCTGCGCGATCCGGCGCGAGAAGTAGAGCATGACCACGGCGGCCACGGGGATGCCGATCCCGAACGCGAGCGCGAGCTCCCGGACGAGCTGCAGCCATCGGCTGCGCAACGCGGACTCGGGCTCCGCGACGACGAGCGCGCCCGCGTGGACCGGCCCGAGCGTGACCGGCTTTGCAACACCGAGATAGGCGGTGCCTCCCACGTGGAGGTCGAAGGCCGGCGGCTTCGCTTCCTCGAGGGCTCCCTCGGGCAAAACACCGAGCGGTAGCTCGGGCAGCCGACCCGCCAGCAGTAGCCCTCCGGGCGCCGCCGGAACCCAGAACACCCGGTCTCCGCCCAGTGCGAGGCTCAGATTGTCGACGGCGACGTGTCCGATGCCGGCCTTCTGCTCGTAGAGCTGCACGATTCCGGCCGATTCGCCGCGCAGCTCGGCGGCCGCGTGCGTGCGCGTGTAGCTCTGGAAGAAGCGGACGGCGATGAGCGTCGCTACGACGGCGGCGAGCACGATGCCGAGCAGGAACAGCGCCGGCAGCCGGAAGCGCAGTGATCCGAGCACGGGACGCCCTACTCTGCGACGGCGGGCGCGGGACCGGCCTTGTAGCCGATGCCCCACACGGTGACGATCGGCGCCGCGTCGCCGAGCTTCCGCCGCAGCTGGCGCACGTGGACGTCGACGGTGCGCGTGTCGCCCGCGAACGTGTAGCCCCAGACCCGCTCGAGCAGCTGATCGCGGGTGAGGACGAGGCCTTTGTGGTCGAGAAGCTCCCAGAGGAGGTCGAACTCCTTGGGCGCCAGCCGGATCTCCTTGTCGCCGACGCGGCACTCCCGCCGGCCCGCGTCGAGCACGAGATCGCCGTGAGTGAGCACACCGCCGTCGGGCTTCGTCTTCCCCGCGCTCCGCCGCAGGATCGCGCGCACCCTCGCCACGAGCTCGCGAGGGTTGAAGGGCTTCGTGAGGTAGTCGTCGGCGCCGACCTCGAGCCCCGCGATCTTGTCGAGGTCGTCGTCGCGGGCGGTCAGCATCAGCACGGGCAGCGTGCTCGTCTCGCGAATCCGCCTGCAGACCTCGAGCCCGTCGAGGTCGGGCAGCATCAGATCGAGGACGACGAGCGCCGGGGCGTCGGTACCGACGATGGCCAGCGCCTCGCGGCCGCTCGCAGTCATCCGGACGTTGAAGCCGTCCTTGCGCAGATAGGCGGAGACGAACGAAGCGATCGCCTGCTCGTCCTCCACCACGAGGATCGTCTCGCTTGCCATTGCCGTCACCCTCGCCCGATCTTGCGCTTCACGATGTCGGTCGGCAACGAGCGGAACGTGCCGCCATTGACCGAGTACTCCCCGTCGGTGCGCCTGTTCGCCGAGGAGCCCTGGACCCACACCGTGCCGCGACCGCCGGCATAGATGTACACGCCCGACCCGCGCACCACGATCCGGTACAGCCCTCCCGGCGCGCGGAAGCGGAAGCTGCTGCCGCTGTAGCGCCTGCCGGACAGGCCGTGCCACCGGGCCGGGGAGTTGTAGACGTCGGTTCCCTTCACCTGCGGCGCGCCCGCGCCGGACGCCGGCGCGAGGTGATACATCTCGACCGCGGCCTCTTGCGAGATGCGCCCCAGGACGAAGCCGCGCACGACGACCGTCACGACAGGCTTGCCGTGGACGCCTCCGTCATTCCTGGCCTTCTTGACGACGAGATAGCCAGGCCTGGCCGTCGCGGAAGCACGGGAGACCGCCACGGCCGAGGCCGCGACCACCGCGAGAAGCGCGCAACTGAGCAGGATCCGGCGCATGGCGCTCCCAGGGTACGCGCGGCAGGAACGTCCGACAACTCCGCGAAGCCTCTGTTGTCATGACTGACGACCGCCTGCAGCGACGAGCCGACGGCCTCGCGGCGTGTGTGGAGGCGCTCGCGCAGGCCCTACGGGCGAGCGGCGCTTCCGAGGAAGCGTCCGCGCTTCTCTCCCAGGCGTCCGCAGCGGCTCTCCAGGCGCTTCGTCTCGAGGAGCTGGTCGAGCAGCCGGCCTAGCCGCCGTACTCGTAGAAGCCGCGGCCGCTCTTGCGGCCCAGCAGGCCCGCGTTCGCCATCGCCACGAGGCGCGCGGGAGGAGCCATCCGCGGTTCCCGCAGCTTCTCCCAGAGCGCCTCGCTCGCGTGCACGTGGACGTCGATCCCGACGAGATCGACGAGCTCGCACGGGCCCATCGGCCAGCCGGCGCCGTGCTTCATGCCCGCATCGAGGTCGGCGGGAGTGACCCGGGCCTCGTCGAGCACCCGGACGCAGTCGTTGAGGAGCGGGATCAGGATCCGGTTGACGACGAAGCCCGGCGTGTCGTGGCAGCCGATCGGGTGCTTGCCGAGCCGCTCGCCGAGCGCGTAGGCCGTCTCGAAGGCCTCGTCCGAGGTCCGCTCGGCGCGCACGATCTCCACGAGCGGCATGAGGGGTGCCGGGTTGAAGAAGTGCATGCCGACCACGCGCTCCGGAGTCGAGGTCGCGCCGGCGATCTCCGTCACCGAGAGCGCCGACGTGTTGGTGGCGAGGACGGCATCGGCCCGGCAGACCCGCTCGAGCTCGGCGAACAGCTCGCGCTTCGGCTCGAGCTCCTCGACGATCGCTTCGATCACGACGTCGCAGCCCGCGAACGCGGAGACGTCGGTGGTCAGGCTCAGGAGGCCGATGTCGAACGAGTCGAGCTGGCCCTTCTCGACCTTGCGCGTGAGGAAATGCTCGATTCGGCCGCGTGCCGTGTCCCCCAGCTCGTCGGTCACCTCGCGGCCGACGGTCTCGAGGCCGGCCTCGACAGCGAGCTGCGCGATGCCAGCCCCCATCGTCCCCAGCCCGACGACTCCGACCTTCACGAAGGCGGAGCCTAACTAGGACTTAGGGACGGAGCTCCTCCAGCGCGCGCATCAGGACTGTCCGGAGTCGCTCGTCCCTGTCCGGGGCGACCGTGATCCGTACCGGAGACAGGGCGCGCCGGCCGTGGCAGCGCGCGTATGCCCCGGCCTCCGAAAGTGCCCGCTCCCTGCGCCGGGTGGGGGTCGCCGCTAGCAGTGTCCGGCCACTCTCCTCCCTCCCTCGCCCGGACGCAAGCGGGTGTGGAATCAGTGGAAGGTGTGGACAATCCAGAGACCGGATCTATCCTGGGCTGGCTTGAGCGTGCACCCGCTGAGCCGCCTGCCGGATCCCTGGCGCAAGATCGTCGACTGGGTCGTCACCCTGGCCGTGGCGATCGGATTCGTGCTCGGTTTCGAAGCCGAGGTGGCGAAGCCGTTCCGGATCCCGTCGGCATCGATGGAGCCGTATCTGCAATGCGCCAGACCGGCCGCCGGCTGCACGGGCTCGACGAGCGACCGCGTGCTCGTGGACCGGCTCGCGTACCGCTTCGGCAGCCCGCAGCGGGGGCAGGTCGTCGTCTTCACTGCTCCCTCGAAAGCCGACGTCTGTGGAGGCCACGAGGCCGGCACCACCTTCGTCAAGCGCCTGATCGGGCTTCCGGGCGAGACGGTGCGCGAGGACGACCACGGCTTCATCTGGATCCGCGCGTCTGGGAGGGCGACGTGGACGAAGCTGGCGGAGCCCTACCTCTCTCGCGCGACGCGGCTCGCCGACTCGGCCCACTTCGGACAGACGTGGCCTGTGCCCGACGGCGCGTACTTCATGGTCGGCGACAACCGACCCGGCTCGTGCGACTCGCGCAGGTGGGGTGCCGTCCCGAGGAGCAGCCTGATCGGCCCCGTGATCTTCACGTACTGGCCGCCGGGCCGGATCTCGTACCACTCCGGCGGCTGGTAGGCGACACGCCGCTCACGCGTTCCGGGAGGCCGCCGCCGTGAGCGGCGTTCGAGCTAGACGCGCTCGATCACGGCGGCGATGGCCTGGCCGAAGCCGATGCACATCGTCGCGAGCCCGTAGCGCGCATCCCTCCGCTCGAGCTCCGAGAGCAGCGTCGCGGTGATCCGCGCGCCCGTCGCTCCGAGCGGGTGGCCGAGCGAGATGCCGCCGCCGTTCGGGTTCACGTCGCCGGCCTCGTAGCGCTCCTGCAAGCCCGTGTCGGCGAGGAACTGGGCCACGACCGAGGCGAACGCCTCGTTGACCTCGATCACCTCGATGTCGTCCCACGTCAGCCCTGCCTTCGCGAGCGCCTTCGCCGACGCCTCGGGGTTCCCGTGCAGCATCAGGTGCGGATCGACGCCCACGACGCCGAACGAGACGAAGCGGCCTCGCGGCTCGAGCCCGAGCTCCGCGACCTTCCCCTCGGAGGCGACGAGCACGGCGGCCGAGCCGTCGACGATCTGGGACGAGTTTCCGGCCGTCACGACGCCGTCCGGGATGAACGCGGGCTGGAGGGACGCCATCTTTTCGAGTGTCGTCTCGCGGCGCACGGCCTCGTCGACCGCGAAGCGCACCCGTGTCACCGTGGCGGAGCCGCCGGAGTCCTCTGGATCCGGCACGTCCAGCTCGATCGGGACGACCTCCTTCTCGAACCGCCCCTCGTCGATCGCGCGCGCGGCGCGCATGTGCGACTCGAACGAGATCCGGTCGAGCTCCTCGCGCGTCTGCCCCCACTCCTTCGCGATCTCCTCGGCCGAGATGCCCTGCATCACGATCTCGTGGCGCTCCCACACGAGCGGCGACATCGAGCCGTTGTTCGACCCCATCGGGACGCGCGACATCATCTCCACGCCGCCCGAAACGACGAGGTCGAGCTGCCCCGACCACACCGCGGCGGCCGCGTTGAAGTTCGTCTGCATCGAGGACCCGCACTGCCGGTCGACCGTCGTCCCGGCGACGGACACGGGCCAGCCCGCGGTGAGCGCGACGTTGCGACCGATGTTCCACGCCTGCTCGTCGACCTGCGTGACGCAGCCCCACTGCACGTCCTCGATTTCCGCCGGATCGACGCGGTTCCGTGCGACGAGCGCATTCACGACCTGCGCCGACAGCTCGTCGCCGCGAATGTGGGACAGCGTGCCGTTCTTCTTCCCGATCGGGCTGCGGACCGAGTCGACGATCATTGCGCCGGACTGCGTCATGCAAGAGACTGTACCTCGGTAGATGCTGCGCAAGAACGCGAAAATCGAGCTCCTGAAGCGCGTGCCGCTGTTCGAGCGCTGCTCGCAGCGCGAGCTCGGGCAGATCGCCATGCTCGCGGACGAGCTCGATCTACCGGCCGCTCGCCACCTCACCAGCGAGGGATCCGGCGGCTACGAGTTCATCGTCCTCGTCGCGGGCGCTGCCGACGTCGTCCGCAAGGGAAAGGTCGTCAACGAGCTGGGTCCCGGGGACTTCGTCGGCGAGATCGCCCTCATCACCGGGCAGCCCCGGACGGCGACGGTGAAGACGCGCGGCCCGTCCCGGATCCTCGTCCTCACCGCCACGGGCTTCCGGACGCTCATGCGCGACGTCCCTACGATCAAGGACAAGGTGCTGTCCGCGCTCGCCTCGCGGATCCCGGACGAGTAACTACGTGTTCCTGCGCGGCACGTGCGGCTCGCGGGAGTGTGCGAGGTACGTCGGAGCGGCGAGCTCGAGCACGAGCCGCTTCCCGGGCGTGTCCGCCTCCCCGATCTCCCTGAACGAGTAGCCGACGTCGCCGCCGAGTACGACGGGCCCCTCGTCCGTTTCGACCACGACGATCTGGTGCCCGTCGCTGTGACCGGGAGCCGGCACGAGCCGCACGCCGGGGAGGATCTCCACCTCGCCGTCGTGCTCGGCGTACGTGGCGCCGGCAAAGTCGATCCACTCGCGGATCGTGTAACCGTCCTGCGTGCGCGCGTCGGCGAGTTCGCGCGCCTGGACGTGGATCGGCAGGCCGGGGAAGAGCCGGTTCCCACCGCAGTGGTCGAAGTGGAGATGCGTGTTGATCACCACGGCGACGCGGCGCACCAGTTCGGGATCCAGCGGGTGAGGAGTAGGAGACCACTCGGCGTCCAGCTCCGGCGTCGAATCGATCATCCCGGTGTCCACGAGGATCAGGCCGTCCCGATGCTCGATCGTGTGCACGAAGCCCGGCCAGGTCTGCCCGCCGAACACGACCTCGCTGCCCAGGTGGATGCCGATATCGTCACGCTTGAGCAAGGACCGAGCATATGGCGACTGCGACCGAAGAGTGGATCGAGATCCGCTCGCCGTACTCCGGCGAGGTGGTCGGCCGCGCGCCGAAGTCGGGCGCGGAGGATGCGCGCCGCGCAGTCGACGCTGCCGCGAGCGCCCTCGACTCGCCGCTGCCGGCGCACGAGCGGGCCGCGATCCTCGACCGGGTCGCAGGGTTGCTGCGCGACCGGCACGAGGACATGGCGCAGACGATCTGCGCCGAGGCCGGGAAGCCGATCAAGACCGCGCGCGTCGAGGCCTCGCGGGCCGTATCGACCTACACCTTTGCCGCCGTCGAGGCGCGGAAGCTCGCCGGTGACGTCGTCCCGATGGCGGCGTCGGAGGCCGGCGAAGGGAAGCTCGCGTTCACGCTGCGGCGGCCGGTCGGCGTCATCGGCGCGATCTCGCCCTTCAACTTCCCCTGCAACCTCGTCGCGCACAAGCTCGCTCCTGCACTCGCGGCGGGCTGCCCGGTCGTGCTCAAGCCGGCGAGCCAGACGCCGCTCTCGGCGCTGCTGCTCGCAGAGCTAGAGCAGGAGGCGGGTCTCCCCGCTGGCTGGCTCAACGTCCTCGTCGGCCCCTCTGCCGAGATCGGCGACGTCCTCGTGGAGGACGAGCGGGTGCGGATGATCACCTTCACCGGCTCGAGCGGCGTCGGCTGGGGCCTAGCGGAGCGCGCGGCGAAGAAGCGCGTCCGGCTCGAGCTTGGCAACTCGACGCCCGTCGTCGTTGCCGCCGACGCCGATCTGGAGCTCGCTGCTACGAAGCTCGCGGCGAACGCCTTCTCCTTCGCCGGTCAGAGCTGCATCTCGGTGCAGCGGATCTACGTCGAGCGGCCTGTCCTCGACGGCTTCCTCGAGCGCTTCCTCCCGAAGGTCGAGTCCCTCGTGGTCGGCGACCCTGGGGACGAGGCGACCGATGTCGGGCCGGTGATCGATACCGACGCGCGGACGCGGATCGCCGAGTGGGTCGAGGAGGCCCAGACTCTTGGCGCGAAGCTCCTCGCCGGCGCCACCGACGCCGACCCGCTCGGGCCGATCGTCCTCGCCGAGGCGCCCGAGACGGCCCGCGTCGTGTGCGACGAGGTCTTCGGGCCCGTCTGCGTCGTCAACGCGGTGGACTCGCTCGAGGACGCCTACACGCGCGCCAACGGGACCGACTACGGGCTGCAGGCGGGGGTCTTCACCGGCTCTATCGCGACGGCGCTGGCGGCGGCCGAGGCGCTCGAATTCGGCGGCGTCACCGTCAACGAGGCTCCCACGTTCCGAGCCGACCAGATGCCGTACGGCGGCGTCAAGGGATCCGGCAACACAAAGGAAGGCCCGGCCTACACGATCCGCGAGATGACCGAGGAGCGGCTCGTGGTTCTCCAGGCCTGACCCAGTCCCTACGTTTCCCATTCCGCCGTCGCGGGGACGCGCACCCTGTGATCGGTGTAGCCATTGCATTCATCGTGGTGGGGATCATCCTGCTGTTCCTCATCCCCTGGGTCGGGATCGCCGCGGGCGTCGTCGGCCTCGTGCTCGCCGTCATCTGGGTGGCCGGGTTCGGGCGACGCGTCGCCGAGGGCGACCCGGCCGCGGACCGGCGTCGTGGGTGAGGCTGTCTTCGTTTGCTGGGAAGACAACGAATTCCCGGACTTTGTGACAGTGTCGTTACCATGTAGGATCGGAACCCGGGCATGAGGGGAGCCCCGCGACAATCGGCTTCAAATAAGGCCTTACGGGTCTGCGGGAGGAGACGGAGAGACACGTGATCGAAGAGAGAACTGCCCAGCTGCAGAAGTGCATGTATCAATACTCACGGGCCATTTACAGGTCCGTGAAAGACCAGATCGACCCGTACTCCGACCGCGAGACCCAGCTGGAATCGCGCCGCGCCGTGCTCGAGGCGTGTGAGCAGACGATGGAACGGCTGGCCAGCGACCCCCTCTATTTCGCGAAGCCCGACCGGGCGCTGTTCCAGGACATCCGCCGGCACTTCCCGATCACCGCGCAGGCGCAGGTCGCGTGGGCGGTGCAAGAGGGCGTGAAGGCCGCGGTCGACTTCATCGAGGAGCAGATCGAGTCGGGTCTGCTCGACGGCGGGATCGCCCGCTGTCGCGCGACGACACGCAAGGGCAAGCCGTGCCAGCGCACACCGTTGCCGGAGCGCGACTACTGCCCGTCGCACCAGCATCTCGAGACCAAAGCCGCGGCGTAGCCGACTCGCCTTCCACAGGCTTTCCACAGTCGCGTTCCACAGCCGTACGGCTGTAGTGTCCGGCGCGGGTTGTCCCACGACACCGACAAGCTGATCCGCCAGCTCTCGCTCGTCGCCTTTCTCATGGCGGAACGGCGAGCAATCACTGCGCGCGACGTGAAGTCGAACGTCGAGGGGTACTCCGAGATGTCGGACGAGGCCTTCGCGCGACGCTTCTACTCCGACCGCGCCGAGCTCCTCTCGCTCGGCGTCCCGCTGCAGTCGCAGCGCGACGAGTTCACCGGCGAGGAGCTGTATACGCTGCGCTCGGAGCAGTACTTCCTCCCCCAGCTCGAGCTCGAGGACGAGGAGCTCGCGGCGCTCCAGACCGCGTTCTACCTCCTCGAGGGGAAGTTCGCATATGCCGAGCCGCTGCGGCTCGCGCTCCAGAATCTCGCGCTCGGGCGGCCCGGCTTCAGCGAGGCGCCCACCGAGACCGCGAGCCGCGTGGAGGTGCTGGATCCCGACTACTCGCCGGAGACGCCGGGCCGGTTGGCGAAGCTCGAGAATGCGATCTCGAAGCAGCGGACGGTGCGCTTCGACTACTGGTCGATCTCCCGCGACAAGGAGAGCGAGCGGACGCTCAATCCGTACGCGCTGCTCAACGACAACGGTCTCTGGTACGTCGTGGGCCACGACCTCGACCGCGAGGAGATCCGCACGTTCCGCGTCTCGCGCATCCGTGGAGACATCAAGTTCGCGACGAGGCGCGAGCGTGACTTCCGCGCGCCGACGGACTTCGACGTCGAGGTCTACCGCGGCCGGCCGCCCTGGCAGATCGGCGGCGCGATCGGCACCGCGCGAATCGAGGTGCGCGGGGACACGGCGTGGTGGGTGCGCCGCGCGTACGGCGCGACGGGCCGGCTCGAGGACGGCGTCTTCGTCACGGAGTACTCCTCCATCCCGCAGCTCGCGTCCTGGGTGCTGCGCCAGAACGGCCGCGCGGTGCCGCTCGAACCGCCGGAGCTCAAGCGCGATGTCGCAGCCGCGCTGAGACGCGTCCGGGAGCGCCACGAAGGCGAAGCCCCGCAGCCTGCCCGCGAGAAGCCGGCTTCGAACGGCGACGGCGTCGTCGAGCGCCCCGCGGGGCCCGTGGCGCCGGAGCGGTTCGCCGTCCTGCAGGCGCTGCTCGCCTATCTCCTCGCGGCGTGCGGCGAGGAGCGCGACGCCGAGATCCCGGCCTCCGAGCTGCTCGAGCGCTTTCCCTCCATCCCGCCGGACGAGCTGGAGGAGCACCTCTCCCTGCTCAACCTCGTCAACTTCGGCGGCGGCTGCTACACGGTCTACGCGGAGCTGCGTGACGGCTCGGTGCACGTCGACAAGGAGCTGTGGGGCGACACCTTCCGCGCCGCACCCCGCCTCACGCCGCTCGAGGCGCGCGCGATCCGGCTCGCCCTCGAGTACGTGGGCCCGATGATCGCCGCCGACGCGCACACACCGCTGTCTCGCGTCCGCAAGAAGCTCGAGGAGACGTTCGGGCAGTTCGAGCTCGCCCGCACGCCCGAGCCGAACGTCGGCACCGAGGAAGTAGACCTGGTCTCGAGGCTCGCCCGCGGCATGCGCGAGCGGCGGCTCGTGGAGATCGAGTACCAGAAGGAGAGCGACTCGGAGCCCTCCACACGGCTCGTCGAGCCGTACTCGTTCGGGCGGGAGCTGCCGAACTGGTACGTCCACACGTGGGACCGGACGAGCGACGGCGAACGCTCGTTTCGTCTGGACCGGATGAGGAGCGCAACGCTCACCAAGGAGCGCTTCGAGCCTCGCTCGGGCTTCGAGCCGACGAAGCTGCGCAACGCCCGGACGGCGCGGATCCTCTACTCGAAGGAGGTCGCGAGATTCGCGACCGAGCGCGGCGCGCAGCTGCTCAGAGACGGCACCGCGCTCGCGGAGCGCCCGTACGGCGATGACGAGTGGCTCGAGAGCGAGATCCTCGCCGCCCGCGGCGAGGCCGTCCTCCTCGAGCCGGACGAGCTGCGGCACTCGATCGCCGCCCGCGCCAAGACGCTGGCGAAGGAGCTCGGCGTCGAGCGCATGCGCGCCCGCGCCTGAGCCTCGGATTCAGTTGGGCACCTGAGGGAACGAGTTCGCGCGCGGGCAGCGAATGCGCTGTCTGCGGACGCGCGGGATCTGCGGGAGGATCGCGTCGTGGGGCTCGACATCCGCTACGCACGCAACGGCGGCGTTGCGATCGCCTACCAGGTGGTGGGCGATGGTGAGACCGATCTCGCCTACGTCCCCGATTTCGTCTCGAACCTCGTCTATGGCTGGGAGTCGCGGCACTGGCGCGACTTCTACGAGCAACTCGCCCGGTCGTTCCGCCTGATTCTCTTCGACAAGCGCGGGACCGGTCTCTCGGATCACGGCGGGCAGTTCGCTGCTCTGGAGACGCGGATGGAGGATTTGCACGCGGTCCTCGAGACAACGGGTTCGTCGAGCACGGTTCTCCTGGCCTCGCACGAAGGCTGCTCGATGGCGGCGCTGTACGCCGCCACGTATCCGGAGCGGACGCGTGCACTCGTCCTCTTTCACCCGCGCGCTCGCGACCCTGACGCGCAGACCGAGTACTGGCGCACGCGGCTTGCCGAGCTACGCCGGCGGTGGGGCACAAAGGAGCTCAGCGACGAAGTTCTCGAAGACACCGCGCCGTCGCTCTACGCCGACCCGGCCGAGGCGGGAGTGGTTCGTCAACTGGCTCCGGGTCGGGGCCGGCCCTGCAGCCGCGTACGCCCTCCACCGCGCGTGGGTCGAGACCGACCTTCGCGAGGTTCTGCCGGCCGTCCGTGTGCCTACGCTGGTCATGTATCGGACAGTCGGGAACGCCGAACGCCACGCCCGCGAGGTGACCGACCTCATCCCCTCTGCCCACGCGCTCCGTGTCTCGGGGACGGACTTCTAGCAGATCTTCCTGTCGCCGGAGATCCCCGAGGAAGTGGCGCGCTTCGTCTCCGCCGAGGCGGCGCCCGAAATCCCGGACAGCGTTCTGGCCACCGTTCTCTTCACCGACATCGTGGGCTCGACCGAGCGGGCGGCCGCGCTCGGTGATCGCCGTTGGCGCGAGCTGCTCGAGCGTCACCACGCTCTCGTTCGCCGGGAGCTGACCCGCTTCCGCGGCGAGGAGCAGGACACGGCCGGCGACGGCTTCTTCGCGACCTTCGACGGCCCGGCCCGGGCGATCCGCTGCGCGCAGGCACTCGTCGCCGGCGTTCGCGATCTCGGGCTCGAGCTGCGCGCAGGCGTCCACACCGGCGAGTGCGAACTGCACGACGAGAAGGTCGCGGGACTGGCCGTCTCGATCGGTGCCCGGGTCGCCGCCGCCGCCGAGGCGAGCGAGGTGCTCGTCTCGCAGACGGTCAAGGATCTCGTCGCCGGCACGGGGCTCGTCCTCGAGGGCCGCGGGGAGCGTGAGCTGAAAGGGGTCCCCGGCAGCTGGCGTCTCTACCGGGCTACTTCGGGATGAAGCTCATGGTTCCGTTGCTTTCGAGGATGCCCCACTCCACGTCCTCGACCGTCGCGATCTGCTGCGCGCGCATCTCTTCGGCCACTTCGTCTTCGGTCAGCCGTTCGCGCTTCAGGTTCCGGTCGATCAGCTTCCCGTCCTGGACGATGATGATCGGCTCGCCCTCGAGCACCCTCCGTGCGCGCCGTGAGCGGAAGGTGAGGTACGACGTGCCGACCTGGAGCGCAGCGATGGTCGAGACGACGATGACGGCGCCGGTCACCGAGTAGTCGTCCTGGGTCAGCCCCTGCTGGATCGCGTCGCCCAGGATGATGAGCAAGACGAGATCGACGGCACTCAGCGTGGACAGCTCTCGCCGGCCCGTTATGCGCATCAGGAGGACGACGAACCCGTACAGGAAGATTGCTCGAAGCGCGAGATCCATCTACGGGAAGATGGTGAGGGTTCGGTGGAGGCTGACCAGCGGCCGGTTGCCGTCGTAGAGGGTCACACCCTGGTCCTGGCGGCCGACCGTGGTCGGGTTGACCTGGAAGTCGACGAAGAGCACGTAGGACTGCCCGCGCGGGATCGGCCCGAGATCGAGGGCGAGCTTGCCGTTCTGGCTCGTCTCGCTGGTCGGCGAGGGCTCCATCGTGTTGATCGTGAGGCCGTCGATCCACCCCCGGTCGAGGACGAGCTCGGCCTGGGCGATCCTCTCCTTCGCGTCGATGCGAAACCGTGCCTGGTAGAGAAGCCCGCCGCGCACCCGCGACGGCGCGGAGACCGAGAACCGCGCCGCCGCGACGGCCCCACTGGAGGTCTGCGGGTGCTGGCCAAACAGGTTCGCCAGCGCCAGGACCGGCACGACGCAGATCAGCGCAAAGAGGCCGCGCCGAACCCAGATGTGGTTCTGCCGCGACTCCAGGTCTCGATCGCGTCGTAGAACGATGGCGTCCGGTATCTGGGACACCCTGCTGTTGTCAACGCCGACGACCTCTGCTAAACGCCGACGGGCAAGGTGAGCGTGAAGGTTGCGCCCGGCTCGGCGCCTCCCGAGCTCACGTCGAGCGAGCCCCCGTGCTCCTCCGCGATGGAGCGGGCGATGAAAAGACCGAGGCCCGTCCCCGGCTTCGAGGCGCCGGGCACGTCGACCCGGCCGAACTTCTCGAAGATGCGGGTCTGCTGGTCCTGCGGGATCCCCGGGCCGGTGTCGCGCACGGCGATCCGCACGGCGCCGTTCGAGGCGCTGGCCGACACACGCACCTCCCCGCCCTCCGGCGAGTACTTGACGGCGTTCTCGATCAGGTTGCCGAGCACCTGGCGAAGCCGGGCGCGGTCGCCGCGGATCGCCGGCAGCCCGCCGCGGACGGAGGCGACGACCGGGACGTCTTGCTGCGCGAGCACCGCTGCTTCGACGGCCTCGTCGACGACGCGGCCCAGGTCGACTTCCTCGAAGCGGTAGCTGAACGTCCCCGCCTCGATCCGCGAGGTGTCGAGAACGTCGCCCACGAGCTCGGCGAGCCGTGCCGTCTCGTCGCCGATCAGCGCGAGGAACGACTCGCGCTGCGACGCGGTGAGCATTCGCCAGCGGTCCTGCAGCGTCCGGGCTGCGCCGATCACGGCTGCCATCGGGCTGCGCAGCTCGTGTGACACGAGCGAGACGAAGTCGGCACGGAGCTGCGAGAGCCGTGCCAGCTCCTCGACGCGTTTCCGCTCCGCCTCGTAGGCACGGATGTTCTGCACCGCGGTCGCGACGAGGCGGCCGAGCAGGGCGACGAGCTCGACCTCGTCGTCGCTGAAGGCGTCGGGGCGGTCGCGCGAGAGGCTGAGCATCCCGATCGTGCGCGCACCGAGCAGGAGCGGGGCGACGAGCTCGCTCCGCAGACCGAGAGCGAGCAGCTGCTCGTCAGCGGGCGCGTCGCGCGCGGTGAGGTCGCGCCGCACGACAATCTTGCCCTCGAGCACCCGTTCGAGCAGCGAGCCCTCGATCGGGTCGCTGTTGCCGGGCGGAAAGATCTCGCCGGCTCCGCGACCGGCCGTGGCCATCGTGGTGGCGGTGTCGCCTTCCACGAGCACGATCGCAGTCCGCTCGAAGGGCACGAGGCCGCGTAGCTCCCGGATGAACGCGCCGAACGCCTCGTCGAGCACGAGCGACGAGCCGAGCGCGCGTGCGCAGCGGTTCGCGGTGTCGAGCACGTCGACGCGGTGGCCGAGCTCGTCGCGCAGCCGCTCCGCCTCGGCGGCCCGCGACTCCGCACGGCTTCGCTCGGCGTTGAGCGTGTCACGCAGGCGCCCGATGACGAGACCGGACAGCATGCCGACGAGGACGCGCGCGAACGCCGTCCTCCACTGGAGGCCCGGCCCGAGCGCGTCGATCACGAGGGTGGCGCCGGTCATCACTGCGCCGGCAACGGCGCCGCCCACGAGCCCGAAGCGCAGGGCGGCGGCCGCGATCGGGATCAGATAGAGCGCCCGCCACGGCTGGCCGGCCTCGAACGAGAAGACCGAGATGAATCCGATCGCGACGAGGGCGTCGAGGGCGAGCAGCAGCACCCGGGCGCGCACGCGGGTCACCGGCTCGAGCTCGACCACCGAGAGCACGGCCGAGAAGACGGTGACTGCGGCGAAGAACCCGACGACCGCCCACGCCCAAGCCAGGTACGAGGGCGGGAAGTCCGTCAGCGCGACCGCGATCCCGCCGACGACCACGAGAGCCGCCCGCAGCAGGACGAGCCAGCGGCCCGGGCGGCTAAGCATTCCGCTCCTCCAGCCGGGCCATCGCCCACGTCGCTACCTCGCGGGTCGCCTCGTCCGGGTCGTCGAGGTAGACAGACACCGCGTCCCGTTCGCCGTCGCCACCCACGTTGCCTGCAGCGACCAGGGCGTTGAGTTGGAGCCGCCGGCCGTCGTTGCGCGGCACGTAGAGCCGCCCGAAGCGGTTCCGCAGCACGTCGGGGTCGCTGCGCAGCCAGTCCACGAGCGAGACGTGCGGCGTCGCATCGCGGGGGAGAGCCTCGCCGGCCCGTCGTTTCTCGACCCCGCGATTCCACGGGCAGACGTCCTGGCAGATGTCGCAGCCGTAGACCTGCGCCCCCAGCTCGGCGCGGTACTCCGCCGGCGGGGGCGCGGGCGCCTGTGTCCAGTAGGAGAGGCAGCGCGTCGAGTCGAGGGTTCCCGGCTCGTCGAGCGCGCCGGTCGGGCAGGCGTCGATGCAGAGCCGGCACTCGCCGCAGTCGAGGCCGAGCGGCGGCGTCGGCTCGAGCTCGACGTCGGTCACGAGCGTCCCGAGCACGACCCAGGAGCCGTGCCGTCGGGTGATGAGGAGCGTGTTCTTGCCGTAGAACCCGACGCCGCTCCGCGCCGCAGCCTCCCGGTCGACATGCTGGTTCGCGTCGACGAGGACGCGGTACGTGCCGCCGAGCCTCCGGCCGAGCTCGTCGAGCCTCTCACGCAGCCGCGCGTAGGCGTCGACCCACGTGTAGCGCGGCAACCGTCCATGGCCCTCCGGGCGCCCGGGCTCGGGAAGCCAGTAGCAGAGGGCCGCCGAAACGACCGTGCGAGCGCCGGGCAGCAGCGTCTCGGGATGGCACGACTCCTCCGGTCGCGCCATCGTGAAGCGCATGTCGGCGAAGAGGCCGCGCGCCTTCCGTTCGCGAATGTGGCGCTCGGTGCCGTCGTAGGGCTCGGCCGGCGCGGCGCCGATCGCGTCGAGGCCGAGCTCGTCGGCCAGAGCCTGCAGTTCGTCCCGGGTCACGCGGATAGTCTGCCCCGGTGCGCGCGGTTCGGATCCACGAGGACGGCGGTCCCGAAGTGCTCGTGCTCGAGGAGGCGCCGGATCCCGAGCCCGCGCCGGGTGAGGTCCTCGTCCGTCTCCGCGCCTCGGCGCTGAACCATCTCGACGTCTGGATCCGCAAGGGGCTGCCCTCCGTGCCGAAGCCGCGCATCCTCGGCGCCGACGGCGCGGGCGTGGTGGAGGCGCTCGGGGACGGCGTGAGCAGCTTCGAACTCGGCGAGCGTGTCGTTCTCAATCCTGGCGTCGAGGCGGGCGTTGGCCGGATCCACGTGATCGGGGAGCACGGCGACGGCACGAACGCCGAGTTGATCGCCGTGCCGGCGACGAACGTCCACCCCATCCCCGACGGGCTGAGCTTCGAGGAGGCGGCAGCCTTCCCGCTCGTATTCGAGACCGCGTACCGAATGCTCGTGACGCGCGCCGGCCTTCGCGAGGGCGAGTGGGTGCTCGCGTGGGGCATCGGCGGCGGCGTCTCGACCGCGGCACTGGCGATCGCCAAGGCCCTCGGGGCGCGCGTGCTCGTCACCTCCTCGAGCGACTCGAAGCTCGAGCGCGCCCGCGAGCTCGGCGCGGACGCCACCGTGAACCATGCGACCGGAGACGTGAAGGCGGCGGTGCAGCAAGCCACCGACGGCCGCGGCGTCGACGTCGTGGTCGAGAACGTCGGCGAGGCGACATGGGCGACGTCCCTCCAGGTCGCGGCACCGAGCGGCCGGATCACGGTCTGCGGCGCGACGTCCGGGCCGAACCCGCCGGCGGCGCTGCACCGGATCTGGTGGAAGCAGCTCTCGATCCTCGGCTCGACGATGGGGACCGGCGAGGACTTCGCCGGCGCGTACGAGCTCGTGGCGAGCGGCCGCGCGCTGCCAGTCGTCGACTCGGTCCTCCCGCTCGTGGAGATCCGCGCCGCGCACGAGCGGCTCGAGGCAGGCGAGCAGCTCGGCAAGGTCGTCCTGACGATCTGATCCCTCCGGGAACCGCGACGCCCTCGCCGGTGTATGGGGGCAGAAGGTGTCGACGAAAGGAAGTCACATGCGCAAGCTTCTGCTGCTCGCGACCGCCGAGACGCTTGCGGTGCTCGTCGCGACGGCGCCGGCGGCGGCGAAGGGCCCCTCCATCGCCTCGTTGTCAGGCCCAGGCCTCGATCGTGCAGTGCCGATCAAGGGTGAGGGCGAGTCGGGGCCGGGCACGCCGCTCGGGTCGCTCGTCGAGCTCGGCGGGTTCTTCCCCCAGGTGTTCCTTCAGGTCCCGGACCCGACCAGGCGGGCACGACCCGCAGGCAACCTCGGCCCGCGCTATCGCATCACGTATCGCGTGCCCGGTCCGCACGGAACTGGCACGCTCGTCCAGGACGTCTATCCATACGCGAATACGCCCGTGACGTACATGAGCCCCGATCAGCGCTTCTGGGGAGTCAATCGCACCCACGGCGGCTGGTTCGTGGCGGGCCCCGGTCTGAAGGTGACCCTCGTCGCAGCCGGGCTGCCGGAGTCGCCGCCTGCCGAAAGCGACGGGTCGTTCCTTTGGGGCTGGACGATCGTCGGCGTAGGTGCCGTCGCCGTCCTGCTCGTGCTCGTGCTGCGCCGTCGGGACGTTGCGCGGTTGCGGACGCTGAAAACCGCGGCCTGAACGATGACAATCGACCTGTGCAGCCCCCTGGCGAGGAGATGCTCGTCGAGCGGGCGTGCCGGGGCGACCCGGCTGCCTTCGAGGAGCTCGTGCTCATCTACCAGTCGCTCGCCTTCCGCACGGCGTACATGATCGCCGGGGACGCGGCGGACGCCGAGGAGGCCACACAGGACGGCTTCGTCAAGGCGCATCGGGCGCTCGGGCGCTTCCGCCGCGGCGAGCCCTTCCGCCCGTGGCTGCTGGCCATCGTCGCGAACGAGGCCCGGAATCGCCGCCGCACGCG
>JBKPLL010000102.1:0-7944 GCA_046731605.1 Actinomycetota bacterium
GGGATGTCGACCTTCTCGAGCTCGCGCCTCAGGACGTCGGCCGCCTCGGCGACCTGGCCTTCGCGGTCGGCGCGCCGCTCGGCGACCATCGTCTTGATCTCCGAGTACTTGCGCGGATGGAGCGTCTGGAAGGCGAGGTCCTCGAGCTCCCACTTCAGCGCGTGGATGCCGAGCCGGTGCGCGAGCGGCGCGTAGACCTCGAGCGCCTCCCGCGACTTCTGGATCTGCTTCTGCTTGCCGAGGTACTCGATCGTGCGGAGATTGTGGAGGCGGTCGGCGAGCTTGACGAGGATGACGCGGACGTCCTCGGCCATCGCGACGACCATCTTCCTGTAGTTCTCGGCCTCCGCCTGCTCGCGTGTCTGGAACTGGACGCGGGTCAGCTTCGTGACGCCGTCGACGAGCGCGGCAATCTCGGCCCCGAACTCCTCGCGCAGCGTGTCGAGCTCGACGCCGGTGTCCTCCACGACGTCGTGGAGCAGCGCGGCCGCGATGGTCTGCTCGTCGAGACGCAGGCCCGCGCAGATCGAGGCGACGCCGACGGGATGGGTGATGAACGGCTCGCCCGAGCGGCGTTGCTGTCCCTCGTGCGCGGCGGCGGCGAACCGGAACGCGCGCGTGACGAGCTCGACGTCGACGTCCGTGCGCTGCGCGGCAAGCTCGGCGAGCAGCCCTTCGAGCAGCTCCTCGTGCCTTTCGCCTGCTTCCAGCGTCGTCACTGTCTCAGTGTACTCCCGGGTTTCGGGGCGAACCTTTGCGGGAGGAACGGCCGTTAAGTGATCGAAGTGACGCGTTCCATGCCTGGTTTTCGCCGCTATTGGAGGCGCCGGAGCATCCTCCGCCTCGCTCGCGCGCTCGCGCTCTCGCTGAATTCCCGCTAACCGAAGGCGGTGTTGTGGACCGCCTGGCCGGTTCGCTCGGGTCGGATCACGCGGCTGCCGCGAGTGGCGCCTCCGCCGCGAGCAGCTCGCGGAAGCGCAGCGACTCGAGCAGCTCGCGGCGAGGGCCGCCCGCCACGATGCCGAGCTCGTCGAAGATCGCCCTCGCCACGGCATCGCGCGCAGCCTCGGGCTTCTGCCACTCGGCTGCGAGCCACGCGCGTAACTCGCGGTAGCGCGGAGCGCCGGCGAAGATCCGCCGGACGACGAGTTGCGGGGCGACCGTTCCGTTCCAGTGGTTCTCCTCGAGCCGGAACGCAACGTCGTAGAGGGCGTCGGGCCGCAGCACTTCCAGCCTCGAGCCCTGGCCGAACGCGATCGCGCTGCCTGCATCCCTCCCAGCGCGCCGGACGCGGAAGCGAAGGTGCTTACCGTCGCCAACGGTCGCAAGCTCGCCGAGCCCGCAGCCCGGAGCGAGCAGAATCGGAGCGGGATTCCCGAGCCCGAAGGGCGCGAGCTTCTGGAGCTCCGCGCAGAGATCGAGCGAGAGGTCCGTTCCGCGTGCGACGACGGCGTCGATGGACGTCATGGGCTCGAGGTCTCCCTCTGCGAGCACGGTGGCGGCGTGCTCCGCGAACGCGGCGGCGAAGGCGTCCACGTTCTCCTCCGCGATGGACAGGCCCGCGGCGGCACGGTGGCCGCCCCAGCGGCCGAGCAGGTCGGAGCACGCCCCGAGCGCGCCGTGCAGGTCGAATGTGGGTATCGAGCGGCCGGAGCCCTTCCAGTCGCCGTCGGTGCCCGCGATGAGCACGACGGGGCGGTGGTAGCGCTCGACGAGCCGCGAGGCGACGATGCCGATCACGCCCTCGTGCCAGTCGGCCCCCGCAACGGCGTAGGCGCGACGTGCGCGGTCCTCCGGCGGCCACGCCTCGACCTGGGCCACGGCCTCGCGGAGGATCCGGCCTTCGACGGCCTGGCGCTCGCGGTTCAGCTCCTCCAGCGAGGCGGCGAGCCGGCGTGCCTCCCCCTCGTCGTCGGTGAGGAGCAGCTCGAGGGCCTCGCGCGGATGCCCGAGGCGGCCGGCCGCATTGAGGCGGGGTGCGAGGCGGAAGCCGACGCACCCGGCATCGACTGCTGCCGGGTCGACGCCGGCGCTCTGCATGAGCGCGCGTAGGCCGGGCTTGGCCGTGCGCGCCAGGGCGCGCAGGCCCGCAATGGCGAGTGATCGGTTCTCGTCGACGAGCGGGACGACGTCGGCGATCGTGGCCAGAGCGACGAGGTCGAGATGACGCCGCGGGATCTCGGAGTCCACGCCGAAGAGCGCCTGGCCCAGCTTGTAGACGACGCCGGTGCCGCAGAGCTCGGGAAACGGGTAGCCGGAGGGTCGCGTCGCGACTATGGGGCAGTCGGGCAGAGTCTCGCCCGGCCGGTGATGGTCGGTGACCACGACATCGAGGCCCCGCTCTCTCGCCTCGGCCACCTCGGCGGCTGCGGTGATTCCGCAGTCGACGGTGAGGACGAGCCCGCAGCCCTCGTCAGCGAGTCGGGCGAGCGTCTCGCTACGGACGCCGTAGCCCTCGTCGAAGCGACTCGGCAGATGCCAGGCGACGTCCGCTCCGAGCTCGCGCAGGAGCAGAACGGCGAGCGTGGTGGCGGCGATGCCATCGACGTCGTAGTCGCCGTGGACGCAGATGCGCCGGCCCCTGTCCACGGCCGCGCGGATCCGGGCGCAGGCGGCTTCCATGTCGCCGAGCAGGAAGGGGTCGTGAGGGGGCTGCTCGCCGTCGAGAAAGCGCCGAGCAACACCGGGATCGCAGTAGCCGCGGCGGACGAGCACGGCGGCAGTGAGCTCGGAAATCCCGAGCTCGCGGACAAGCTCCGCCTGGGCGGCAGGCGGGCAATCGGCGAGCGTCCAGGAGCCTTCGTGCATCTGCAGCCAAGCTACGGGGACGGGCGGACGGAACCGGCCCAGCCGCCTGGCCGAACGGGACAGCTGGATCGGAACTGCGTGCCTTTCGTGACGGAGCCGCGACCAGGGCGTCACCTGCGAGGCGGCACACTTCACCGGTCCCCCAGGGTGGGTGGGGGTTTGGGATGGAGTAGAAGCGGTGCCCGCGACGCGCGCACCGGAGCGCCGGCTACACGACGCGCGAGGAGATGACCGGCGGCTAGCCGCCTTCGCTCGGGAGCTTGACGCCGAGCACGGTCAAGACGACGAGCAGCCCGAGCCCGAGCACCCAGTAGGCGAGCACCCGGCGTGGATGGCGCGACTCGCGCAGCGAGTTGAGAGCAATCTTCCCCCACAGCAGCAAGAGACCTACGGCGGCAGCTCCGCCCACCACGATCACGGGCGCGAGATAGACCGCTTTTTCGAACGGCCACGACAGCACCCAGGCCGTCACCGCAACGAGCGCGAGCACGCCCACGAGCGCCGCGAAATAGCGGAGTACCCGCATGTGGTCAGGGTACGCTGCCGCCGTGGAAGCGGCCGGCAACTACCACTCGGGCGACGACTACGTCGTCGAGTTCCTCGGCTACAGCTTCTCCTTCAGCAGCCAGGACTTCGAGGAGCGGGTCACCGCCGCCGCCGTTCGGCTCGGGTTCGTCGCCGGTCCGGAGCTGGACGAGGACGAGACCGCCGACCTCGTCGAGCTCGTCGAGCGCGACGCGATCGAGACGCCGCGCAGTCCGCTCGGCGAGTACCTCGTCCGCCACTGGGACGCGCTTGCGCTCGTTCGCGGGGAGTCCCTCGTCTACTGGCTCAAGAAGCTCGTCTTCCGCGGCGCCTGGCTCGATCACCGGGTCAAGGAGGGACTGCTCGAGGTGGACTGGGACGACGAGCGGCAGGACTTCACCTTCGCCGACACGAACGGCGGCCGGGCGCTGCTCGAGCTCCTCCCCACACCGAGCTGGCACGAGCTCCAGTACCGGAGGTGACCGTCCCACGCGAATACGCGGTCGTGCTGCCGGCATATCTCGCAGGCCTCCTTGCGCTCGACACGCAGGTCTCGTTCCACGGGCAGCTCGCACTCGGCGTGCTCACGTTCGGAGTCCTGGCGGCTGCGCTCCGGCCGCTCAGCACGCTCGTGCGAGCGCAGGCCGTGGGCGTCGTGCTCTTCGCGACGATCGGGGAGGTGACGGGGTCGCTCGTCTGGGGCGTCTACCACTACCGCCTGCACAACCTGCCACTTTTCATCCCGCCCGCGCACGGTCTCGTCTATCTCAGCGGGGTCGCGCTGAGCCGCAGCATCCGGACCCGCGCGGTCGTCTGGGCCGCCGCGGTCGGCGCGGCCGCCTGGGGGATCGCCGGGCTGACCGTGCTGCCGAGTCTCGACGTCGCCGGCGCGGTCGGTGTGCCGCTCCTGCTCGTCTTTCTCTGGCGCTCCCGCTCGAGGGCCACGTACGCCGGCGTCTTCCTCGTCGTGGCAGCGCTCGAGCTGTACGGAACCTCGATCGGGACGTGGCGCTGGGCCGCGGCCTTGCCCGGCCTCGGGATCCCGGACGGGAACCCCCCGAGCGGTGTCGCGAGCGGGTACGTCTGGTTCGACGTGATGGCGTTGCTCGTCGCGCCGTGGCTCGTCTACGTGGCGGGCGGGACGCTGAATCCGAAGCGCTGGATTCGATCGTCCGGCGACTTGCTCAGCTCGATCCGCCGCAAAGAGCCGATCGGGACGATGAGCGCATCGGGCGCGTCGTCTCGAGCGTCCGTGACGTAGAGCGTCACCATCCCGAAGCCGGGCTCGGGCTCGATCCGCTCGAGCACGAACCGCGACCGGTCCACCAGCTCGACCTCGACGAGCGGCTTCTCTACCCCGTTCGCCTCGGCAAACGACGCAATCGCCTTGTGCAGGCGTTCGACGAACGCCTCGTGCGGCAGCTCGGTGAGCGGCGTCCAGAGATCGGGCACGGAGCTGACACCGTACCCTTCTGCTCATGCAGCCAGTCTGGAAAGGCCACCTCACTCGGGCCGCCGCGAGGTACGGGGAGCTGACTCCGACCGCGACGACGTGCTGCAACGCCTGCCGCACCTGTGTCCAGACGAACCTCCTGACTGCCGGCCTCGCAGGAATAGCGGCGGCCGGCGCGTTCATCGCCAGACGCTTTTCCGTTAGAAGAGGCGCGCGTCCGTCCCGGGCTCGGGAGCCGCGCCGAGGTGCGCGCGGCCGAGAGCCGTGATCGTGCGGCCGCGCGGCGTGCGCTGGAGGAAGCCGAGCTGCAGGAGATACGGCTCGTAGACGTACTCGATCGTGTCCGGCTCCTCGCCGAGCGCCGCGGCGAGCGTGTTGAGCCCGACCGGGCCTCCGCCGTACTTCTCCGCGATCGCCCGCAGCAGCTCCCGGTCGAGCCGTTCGAGCCCCGCCTCGTCGACCTCGAGCAGCTCGAGCGCCTCGCGGGCGATTGCGGTCGTGATCGCGCCCTGGTGCCGCACCTCGGCGACGTCCCTGACGCGGCGGAGGATCCGGTTGCCGACCCGCGGGGTGCCGCGGGCGCGGCCGGCAATCTCGGCGGCGGCGTCGTCGGCGATCTCGACGCCGAGGATTCCCGCCGAGCGACGGACGATCGTGGCAAGCTCGCCGTCCTCGTAGTAGTCGAGGCGGAACGTGATCCCGAACCGGTCGCGCAGCGGCGAGGTGAGGAGGCCTGTGCGCGTCGTCGCCCCGACGAGCGTGAACGGCGGCAAGTCGAGCGTGAGCGTCCGAGCGGCGGTCCCCTGCCCCATCACGATGTCGAGCCGGAAGTCCTCGAGCGCGGGGTACAGGATTTCCTCTGCCGCGCGGCCGAGGCGATGGATCTCGTCGACGAAGACGACGTCCCGCACCTCGACGGCGGTGAGGATCGCGGCAACGTCCTTGCGCTCGAGCGCGGGGCCGGCGACCGAGCGGATGCCGACGCCGAGCTCCTCGCGGATGATGTGCGCGAGGCTCGTCTTGCCGAGACCGGGCGGCCCGACGAGGAGGACGTGGTCGAGCGCCTCGCCGCGTCCCTTCGCCGCGTCGAGCGCGATCCCCAGCTGCTCCTTGACGCGGGCCTGGCCGACGAACTCGTCGAGCCGGCGTGGCCGGAGGCTCTGCTCGACCTCCTCCTCGTCGTCGCGCAAGGCCGGCGTCAGGAACTGTGTTGCGCTCATGCAGCCTTCTTCAACGCGAGCCGGACGCGTTCCTCCGGCGACAGGTCGGCGTCCACCTCGGCGAGGGCGCGTTCGGCGTCGAGCAGCGACCACCCGAGCTCGACGAGCGCGTCGCGCGCGACGACGTGGTGCTCGCCGGAGCCGTCGGAGGCCGGCACGAGCTCCGGATCGCCGAGCTTCTCCTTGAGCTCGAGCACGATCCGCTCCGCTGTCTTCTTCCCGATGCCCGGAATCGCCTGGAAGCGCGCCGAGTCGCCGCGCACGATCGCGCGGCGCAGGTCCGCGACGGGGGAGCCGGAGACGATCGCAAGCGCGACCTTCGGCCCGATGCCGCTCACGGCGAGGAGCTGTACGAAGAGCTCGCGCTCGCTCCGGTCGGCGAAGCCGTAGAGCTGGAGCGCGTCCTCCCGCACGTGGAGGTACGTCTCGACCGTGATCTCGTCCGCGGCATCGCCCTTCCGGACGGCGGTCGGGGTCGCATGCACGAGGTAGCCGACACCGCCGACGTCGAGCACGAGTCCCTCGGGCGTGTTGGCGGCGGGTTTGCCGCGGAGGCGAGCGATCATGCGAGGAGCGTACGCACGGGAACGGACGTTCCCTGGAGCTCGATGCGAGTTCCTAGCCCGCTGCCGCGCGCAGTAGCGGCGGCGCGAGCGCGTGGCAGATCGCGACTGCGAGCGCGTCGGCTGCGTGGTGTGGCTTCGGCTCCTCGGGGAGCGAGAGAATCATCTTCACCATCCGCTGCATCTGCGCCTTCTCGGCCCGGCCGTAGCCGCAGATCGCCTGCTTGACGCTGGCGGGTGCGTACTCGCGGCAATCGAGTCCCGCGTTGGCGGCCGCGACGAGCACGGCGCCGCGTGCCTGCCCGACGGAGAGTGCGATGCGGGCGTCGGCGCCGACGTACGACTCCTCGAGCGCCACCGCATCCGGTGCGTGCTCGGCAATGAGTGCCGCGACCGCGTCGTGGATCGTCTTCAAACGGAGAACGGTGTCCTGCCCGGCGGGGGTCGACCAGCAGCCGTGCACCACCTCCCTGAGGCGGCCTCCGCTTTCTTGGACGATTCCGTACCCGCAAGCAGCAGTCCCCGGATCGATGCCTACGACCTTCACGACAGAAAGCTACGGACCCGATCGGACGATTCCTGTGGCGATCGGAGTCAGCGGCTATGAGGGGTCGCGCGGATCGTGCTCGGTGACGAACTCAGCCGCCTGCCCTTCCTTGACCACGACCTGGTAGGCGCTACGCCGGTCGACCACGATCTCGATGTCCGGCAACTCATGTCCGGGCGCGACCACGAACTGCCTCGGGTCGGCGCGAACCCGCTCGTACTCGGAGAGCGTCAGCGGCAAGAGCAGGGTGCAATCGAGGTTGGAGCACTCACAGAAGAACTCGAACACGTGCTCGTCGAGCTGACTCGACTGCGCAGCTCCTTCGATGTTTTCGTTCACCGATCGGAACAGCGTCTCGTTCCGTGCCAGACGTTCCTCCAGCGCATCCATCGCGAGCAGCGTAGCCGTGAACGGACAGAGCGTCAGGCAGCGTCGCCGGCGACCAACGCGGCAAGTCGGTCGATCTCGCCTCGCGTTCGAACGACCATTGATTCGAGGTCGGCGACGAGTTGTTCGTCGACCGGGTTGTCTGCCGCGCGGAAAGCGTTCAGGGCCGTCGTAGACGCGCCGTAGAGGATGTGCAGCATGGCGAGCTGCTGCTCGGTGGACTTGGCTTCCACGAGGCGCCAAATGCCCCACTACACCGAGTGTCTAACCCCGAATGTCACGCTAAGCCTGAAGAACGCCGGAAAGGGTTCAGAACGGTGGCGTGAAGTCCTGCCGTGTTTGGCAGGATCCGCCGGATGGCGCCCTACAGCTGGACCGTCCGCGAAGGATCCCTCGATGGCCCCGTGGTCATGAGGGAGTACGTCTACGAGGTTCCCGACA
>JBKPLL010000103.1:0-15411 GCA_046731605.1 Actinomycetota bacterium
CGCATCCCGTCGAGGTGGATGACGAAGCTCAGGCGGTTGGAGGGCTCGAACCAGTCGAGGCACTGCTCGAGCCGCAACGCGTTCGTGCAGAGCTCGATCGTCTTGCCGAGCTCGAGCACCTGCGGGACGACCTCGTCGATCCCCTTGTAGACGAGCGGCTCGCCGCCGCAGATCGACACGACGGGAGCCGGGCACTGCACCGCCGCGTCGACGCACTCCTCGACCGACAGGCGCGCGCGGTTCGACTCGTACTCGCGGATCTTCCCGCAGCCGATGCACGCGATGTTGCAGGCGAGGGTCGGCTCGAGCATGAGCACGAGCGGGTAGCGCTCGCCCTTCCGCTGCTGCGCGGCGACGTACTTGCCGATCGAGACCGTCGATGCGAGGGGGAACTTCATCCAGCCAACCTTTCTCTCAGTCGTCCCAGTGCCAAGAGGGGAAATGTGATGCGGTAGAGGTGATACCGGATCATGAAATCGAGGGGGAACCCTGTGCCGGTGAAATGCTGCTCATCCCAGTCACCGTCCGTGCGTTGCGCCGCACAGAGATAGTCTGCCGCTCGCCGAGCGCCCGAATCTTCAGCGTTTCCTGCGCCCATGTAGGCCAGTAGCGCCCAGGCGGTCTGGGATGCGGTCGTGAAATCCGCGCGGCCGCGCCACGCCGGATCGCCGTAGGAGCGGATGTCCTCCCCGAACCCGCCGTGGGGCTGCTGGACCGAGTCGAGCCAGGCGACCGCGCGGCGCATCGCGGGATGGTCGTGCGGGATGCCGACGGCCTCGAGCCCGGGCAACGCCGCCCCGGTGCCGTAGATGTGGTTCACACCCCAGCGGCCGAACCAGGAGCCGTCCTCCTCCTGCTCGGAGAGGAGCCACTCGATTCCGCTCTCCGCCGCCTCGTGGTGCGAGCCGAGCGTGCCGAGCGTCTCGAGCGAGTGCGCGGTGACGTCGGCGCTCGGCTCGTCGGTCACCTTGCCGAAGTCGCAGAACGGCACTCTGTAGAGCCACAGCGCCTGGTTGTCCACGTCGAACGCGCCCCAGCCGCCGTCGCGCGACTGCATGCCGACCAGCCACTCCAGCCCCCGAGCGATCGCGTCCTCACCGCGGCCGAGCTCGTGCAGCGTGAGCGCGACGACGGCCGTGTCGTCGACGTCCGGATAGAGGTCGTTCTCGAACTCGAACGCCCAGCCGCCGGGCGCGAGGTCGGGATTGCGAATCGCCCAGTCGCCCTTGACCGTGACCTCCTCGCGCAGCAGGTAGTCGCCGGCCTTGCGCAGCGCCTCGTGGTCGGCGGACACGCCGCAGGCACGGAGCGCCAGCGCGGCGAGCGCCGTGTCCCAGATCGGCGACTGGCACGCCTCGGGCCGCGATCGCTCGCCGTCGGAGACCATGAATCCCTGCCAGCCCTCGACGGCCTTCCCGAGCGTCGGGTCGTCGAGCCCGTGCCCGAGTGCGGCGAGCGCGATGATCCCCCACACCCACGGCGGCTGGATCCCACCCCACGAGCCGTCCGCTTCCTGGCGCTCCCGAATCCACCGCTCCGCGACCCGTACCGCGCGCCGCCGCAGCGGGTTGGGGCGTCCCGGCGTCCGGGTCAGCCCGGGGATCGCGCCGATCGCGCTCAGGTCGAGGTCGGCCGGCCGCACGGGGCGCAGCGATTGCGCGACCGAGAGCGCGACGAAGGTCTGCCGCGCCCAGCAGGAGAAGTCGTAGATCGAGAAGGGCGAGCTCGGCGGCAGGAGGACGAGCTCGGGCGGAATCGGCACCATCCTCTGCCACGGCCACTGGCCGAGCAGGGCCATGAAGCACTTCGTGAACAGCCGGCTCTTCGGGATCCCTCCCTCCCGCTGGATGAAGCCGAGCGCGCGCGGCCCGGGGTCGACTCCCGCGAGCCGACACGCGACGTAGGCCTCGATCGAGGTGGAGAGATCCGGCGGCCCCTCGAACCAGATTGCCCAGGTGCCGTCGTCGCGCATTCGCGCCAGCAGCTCGTTCGCGATCCTCCGGTCCAGCTCAGGTGTACGCAGGTCGAGGTAGTGGTGCCAGAAGAGGTGCTGCGCCGTCATCGTCACGTTGGACTCGAGCTCGCCGACCCAGACCCCATCCGGCCGCTGCAGCTCGAGCAGGCGCCGCGTGCCGCGGTCGATCGCGCTGTCGAGGCGGGTCAGCTCGGCGGTGACGGCCATCTCAGGCCGTAACTTTGGCGGAAGTGCTGCTCAAGATGTGCTGAGCCGCCCGGCGACCGCTGCGGATCGCGCTCTCCATCGTGGCCGGCCATCCCGTGTCGGTCCACGCGCCCGCTCGGGCGACGTTCGGCCGCGCAGTCTCCACTCCCGGCCGCCGAACCCCCGGACGGAGCGCGACCGTCGCATACGGCTCCCTGCTCACGCGCGACCAGAGGAGGGCCGCCTCGCCGAGCCGCTCGGTGAGCTGGGCGGCGATCCGCTCGACGAGCTCGCGGCCGCGCACCTCGAGCAGCTCGGGCACGCCGCTCGAGACGACCGTGAGGTACTGCCCGCGCTCGGGCCGGCTCCCGGTCAGCGCGCCGCGGTCGAACACCCAGTGCGCGTCCGAGCCCAGCAGACCGGCGAGCGGCTGCTCGAGGAGCGGCCGGTCGAACCAGAGGTGGACGCTCACGATCGGGGAGTCCTCCAGCGCCGGCTCGGGCTCCCCGAGCAAGCGCGCGCTCTCGCGCGGCGGGACGGCGACGACGATCGCGTCCGCATCCAGCTCGTCGAGTGACTCGACGCGCTGTTCGAGCCGGACGCGGTCACCGAGCACCCGGCCGGCCGCATCGCCGTGCATCCATCCGAGCGGTCTTGTCGGGAGGACGACATCGCTGTTCGCGCGGGGGCCGAGCAAGGCCGTCCGCACGGTGAACAGGCCGGCGCCGGCGTCGACCTCGTCCGCCGGGAGGTTGAGCGCGGGCCGGATGAAGACGTCCCAGAAGCGAGCAACGGCAGCGTCGCTCGCGCCGAGCCTCCGCAGCAGTTGTCCGAACGTCTCGCCGGGCCTGGCCTCCGTGTGGCGACAACGCGCCGTCACGAGCGGGATCCGGAGCCGATCACGCAGCCGCAGATGCCCATAGCGAAGAAGCACCGGAAGGCTCGGCGCAATCGTCGCGACCCGCCCGTCCTCGGCGAGCGCCGGCAGCGCGAGCCGCTTGCGCAGGTACGAGTCGCCTTCGCCGATCCGCTCGAGGAAGCCGAGGTACTCGGTGAAGCAGCCGAGGGCGATGTGCTGGCCGTTGTCCGGCGGCGGCTCCGGATCGCCGCCGCGCTCGGGCAGTGTCTGGACGGCGCCGCCGAGCGTCGGCCGAGCCTCGTGCACCGTCACCGCGTGACCGGCATCCACCAGGTCGAGCGCGGCGGCGAGCCCCGCCAGCCCCCCGCCGACCACCGCGACCTTCACGGCAGCAGCCCCCGCGCCACCACAGCGAGCTTGCGCGGAGCGGAGAGCCGCGTCTTCTGGCCGAAGACGTCGAAGCCGCTCGCCTCGATCCGGTCGAGCGTCTCGCGGTACAGGCCGGCGAAGGTGCCGACGCAGAGCGCGCTGCGGCGGTCGAGGGAGTCGAGGAGGCGCAAGCCCGCCGCGAGATGCGTCCGCGCGCGCTCGGCCTGGAACGCCATCAGCTCCCGGAACTGCGGCGACGGAGCCAGCTCCTCGACCCCGAAGGCGGCGAGCTCGTCCTGCGGCAGATAGACCCGGCCGAGCTGCTGATCCTCGTCCACGTCGCGGATGATGTTGATCAGCTGGAGCGCGATCCCCAGCGTCATCGCACGCTCGGTGTCGTCCGATCCGTAGACGGGGACGCAGGCGAGCCCGACCGCTCCAGCGACCTTCTCGCAGTACCCGCGGAGCTCGGCGAAGTCGGCGTACGCGGACTGCTCGAGGTCCTGCAGCCCGCCGTCGATCAGCGCCTCGAGCGGCTCGCACGGGATTTCGAAGCGGTCGCGGGCGTCGCGGAGCGCGACGAAGACGGGCTCTTCGGGATCGGTCTCCAGCGCCGCGCGCAGCTCCTCGAGCCGGGCCCGCTTCTCCTCCGGCGGCAGCTCACCGTCCGCGATGTCGTCCACCCTGCGCGCAAAGGCGTAGATCGCGGCGATCGCCTGCCGCTTCGCGCGCGGCAACACCATGATCCCGTACGCGAAGTTCTTCGCCTCGCGCCGCGTGATGCGGCCGACCTCGGCGTAGGCCTCCTGGACGCTCATCGCACGAGCACGAGCGCGGCCTCGCGCGCCAGCCGGGCGCGCGACGGCCGCGGGCGTCCGCTGAAGATGTCCCAACCGGCCGCTTCGAGCGCGTCGAGCGCGGCGAGGCCGCCACGGGCGAAGAGCGCAACCGCCCGGCCGAGCCGCCCGCCGATCTGCTCGCGCGGCACTTCTCCGGCGGCAAGAAGCTCGGCTGCGCGCTGCGCCTCGAACCGGAGCAGCCCGCGCAGCTCCTCCGAGGGCCGGTCGAGCGGCGGATCGCCGAAGGTGCGCCGGTCCTCCGCCGGCAGGTAGATCCGCCCGAGCTGGTGGTCGCGCGGCACGTCCTGAAGGAAGTTCACGAGCTGCAGCCCCGTGCAGACGGAGTCGCTCGCCTCGACCAGCTCCGGCTCGTCCAGCCTGCGGAGGACGCCGAGCACGAGCCGGCCGCAGGGGTCGGCCGAGTGGACGCAGTAATGCTTCAGGTCGGCCCACGTCTCGTACTCCGTGACCCGCTGATCCATGCGGTTCGCCTCGATCAGCCGCAGGAACGGCTCGCGCGGGAGGTCGAACGTGCGAATCGTCGGCTGCACGTTCCGCAGAACCGGCCACGTTGCCTCGCCCCCGAAGGCCGCGTCCACCTCGCGCTCGACCTCGTCGAGCGCCGCGAGACGGTCGCCCTCGTACGCGTCGCCGAGCTCGTCCACGAACCGCGCATAGCAGTACAGAGCGCGGATGTGTGGCCGTAGCGGGCGCGGAAAGAGGACCGAGCCGACGGGGAAGTTCTCGCCGGCGGCACGTGCGGCGATCTCGGCGAGCTCCACCAGACCATTCTTGCTTGAATGGCCGCGCGGGCGGGTGGCCGTCCGCGGACGAACCGAGGGAGGATGGGATTTGACGGACGACGCAGCATCGGCCTCCGGGACATCCGGAGGGCGAGACTCGGCGGTGACCGGAGTCGACCGCCGCGACGGTGCAGTCGTCCTCTCGCTTGCGGGCGAGCTCGACCTCTACAACGCGGAAGAGGTGCGGGCCGCACTGCTCGACGCCTGCTCGGGCGAGCCGAAGATGCTCGTCGTCGACCTCGAGCAGGTGCGGTTCATCGACTCGACGGCCCTCGGCGTGCTGATCGAGGCGCGCTCGCGACTGTCGGACCGCAGTAATTTCCGCCTCGCCGCCCCCGGGCTCGAGACTCGTCGCGCGCTCGAGATTTCGGGGCTCGACCGCCATTTCCTCGTCCACGACACGGTCGCGGAGGCGCTCGAAGCGACTCGCTGACGTGGTGCGCGAAACGTTGCTGCCGCCCGAGTCGCTAGCGCGCTATGCCGACGCGATCGTGCGGGCGTCCATCGGCATCGAACAGGGCGACACGCTTGTCGTCCAGGGCGAGCCGGAGCATCGAGAGCTGCTCGTCGCCGTAGCCGAGTCCGCGTACCGCGCCGGCGCGCAGTTCGTGGACGTGGTCAATGCCGACCCGCTCGTCATGCGCGCCCGGCTCCTGCACGGCAGCGACGACGCTCTGGGCGCGCTGTCACCGTGGTCGCGCCGCCGCTACCGTGAGGTTGCGGGACCACGCGGCGCTCTGGTGCACATCGCCGGCGACGGAGAGATCGGCTACCTAAACGGCATCCGTCCGGAGCGAATCGCGACCGACTACTCGCGCCTCGCCAAGAAGGTCGGATTCCTGCGGCGCGCGCAGCTCAACATGGAGGCCCGCTGGGCGATCGCCGCGTGGCCCACCGATCACTGGGCGAGCCAGGTCTATCCCAGACTCGACCCACTCAAGGCGAAACGAAAGCTCGCGCGCGACCTCCTCCGCTTCTGCCGGCTCGCCGACGAGGACGGGAAGGGCACGAGCGGCTGGGTCAAGCATCTCCGGACGCTCAGCCGCCGCTCGGCTCGGCTGACGAAGCTCGGCCTCAGCCGGGTGGAGCTGCGTGGGCCGGGGACTGCGCTCGACCTCGGCTTCGTCGAGGGCACCCGCTGGCTCGGCGGCTTCGAGACGCTCGTCGACGGCCGGAACCTCGCGTCGAACATGCCGACCGAGGAGGTCTTCACGAGCCCGGACCCACGGCAGACGAGCGGGACGTTCCGCTGCACCTTCCCCCTCTCCTTCCGCGGCCGGCTGATCCACGGCCTGCGCGGCGAGTTCTCGAGGGGACGGCTCGTGCGGCTGGACGCCGACTCCGACGCCGACCGGGATTTCGTCGCGGACTTCATCGACACCGACCGGATGGGACGACGGCTCGGCGAGGTCGCGCTCGTCGACGCCTCCTCGCGCATCGGCCAGACCGGCCGCATCTACTACAACACCCTGCTCGACGAGAACGCTGCGGCCCACATCGCGTTCGGCAGCGGTTTCGGCGGTACGCGTTCGGAGAGTCCCGCACGTGGTGTCAACAACTCGGCGATCCACCTCGACGTCATGATCGGCGGCCCCAAGCTCGAGGCGACCGGCTTCGACTTCCGCGGCCGGCGCGTCCCGCTGATCCACGAGGGGGCCTGGCAGATCTGATCCGGAAGGTCGTGGCGGGCGCCGCGCTCGCAGTCACCATCGCGGTGGCGGCGGGCTGCGGCAGCGGCGCGTCGCACCCCCGGACGACGACCCGGAGGACGAACGGCCGTCCGAAATGCACCCTGTCGGAGAAGCAGCAGCGCACCATCCGGCGGGCAAAGCGGATGATCGTCGACATGCACCGCCTGGAAAAGCCGCTCAAAACCGTGCACGAGGTGGGCCCACCCGCGCTCGAGAACGAACTGAACCGCTTCCTGCTCACGGTCGGCACCTTGCCTCCGGACGAGCGGGGGCTGCTGATCCGCAAGGCAAAAGCTGCGACGGCGCTCTGCCGCGACTGCTTCGACGCGCTCGAATCACTCGAGCCTGCCCTCGCGACGCGGTTCGGCGGGCGGCCGTGCAAGTCCGGCGGCTAGCGCCTTACCCTCGCTAGCCGTCGACGACCAGGCCGTTGAGCGGGCCCAGAGCGCTTCGGTGCGACGGGACACCCGGGGAAGCAAAGGTCAGCTTCCCGTCGGCCCAGCCGTCCCGCTTCCGCTTCTCGAGCCGCTCCTCGGCGAGCGGCTTCCACAGCTCGTCGAAGACCCGCGCTGAATCGGAGTCGATCTGGGCGCGCGGGCGCTCGAGGTGCTCTTCCCAGAGCCTGAGCCGCACCTCCCGCGCGAGCGCGGGGTCGCGGACGACGACGTTGCACTGAGCGTGCAGGCGAGGAGACGCGGCGTCTCGCCTCCGGACTGCTTGTCGGCGTCGATCAGCATCCCGACCTTGCCGCGGCTGTCGTCGGCCCCGTTGTTCGGATGGGCGGGCAGCAGCGCGATCACGCCGGAGTCGTCGAACGGCGGCGCGCCGAACGAATCGCGTCGGCTATGTGCAGCAGCGCCTCGGCCCCGTCGAGAACGGCTCGATGCGGCAGCCGGCGCGCGGGGCGAACGCAGCCGTGCTCGCCCAACCGCCTTCGGGCGGCGGGTCGATCGCCACCGCGCTGCCGTGGCGCCGCAGCCGTCGGGTGTGATGAGCGCGGCCGATTTGCTCGATCGTCTCGCCGACGAGATCGTCCAGGCGGTTCAACGGGCACGGAGCCACGCCGCGCTCATGCCCCGGGCCGGTGGGAATTTCACCGCGCTACGGCGTCGAGTACTGCGAGTAGCCGTACGTGCCGCTGCCGCTGATGATCGAGCCCCCGCTGAGGTCCGGCGTCGGGAAGTCCTCCACCGGGAGATTCCCGACCGCGGGGGCCATGTAGGCGCGCCAGATCTCGGCGGGGAGCGTCCCGCCGGCGACGGCTCCCACGCCTTCGACGTTGTACAGCGAGATCTCGCCCTTCGGGTAGCCGACCCAGACGCAGGTGGCGAGCTGGGGCACGTAGCCGCAGAACCATGCGTCCTTGAAATCTTCCGCGGTACCGGTCTTGCCGGCCACCGGGCGAGAGCCGAGCGCGGCGGCGGTGCCCGTGCCGTGCTGGACCACGCCCTGGAGGGCGGACGTGAGCTGGGCGGCGACGTTGGGGGTGAGGACTCGCCTCCCCTTCGAGCTGCTCAGCCTGTCGATCACTTTCCCCGTCGTCGCGTCGCGGACGAACTCGAACGCCTGAGGAGTGTGGTGGATGCCGCCGGCGGCGAAGGTGGCGTACACGTCGGTCATCTCGAGCGGCGTGAACCCGACCGAGCCGAGCGTGATCGCGCACACCGGCTTGAAGTACAGGCTCCGGAGCCCGCTCGGCTCCGTGATCCCGAGGTGGTGCGCCATCGCGACCACGTTCCTCACTCCGACCTTGGAGATGAGCTGGGCGAAGATCGTGTTCACCGAGAACGCCGTCGCGTCGAGGAGGTTCATCGTGCCTGCCTCCTCGTCGGCGTAGTTGTGGACGTCCCACGGCCCGTTGTTCGTGGCGCACGCAGGATCGGTGATGAAGAGCTCCGGCGGCCCGTAGAACGTCGAGTAGAGGGAGACGTTCCGGCTCAGCGCCGTCGAAAGCGTGATCGGCTTGAACGAGCTCCCCGTCGAGCGGTGGGCCTGGGTCGCGAGGTTGAACTGCATCCTGCGCCCGTCCGGCAGGTAGTCGACCATTGCCTTCACCGCGCCGGTCTTCGGGTCGATGGACACGATCGCGGCAGCGGGGTCGGCCGGTGAGTGCAGGACCGAGGACACCGCGTGGAGCGCAAGCCCCTGCAGGCGCATGTTGAGCGTCGTCTTGACCCTGAGGCCGCCGAGCTCCACCCGCCGGTGGCCGAAGCGTTTCCCGAGCTGCTGCGTCGCCCAGCCGAAGAAGTTCGGCTGGTGGAGCTCCGAGTAGATGTGGCCCGGCCGCAGCTGGAGCCCCTTGTGCGTCGCGGCCCGAAACTTGCTCGCGCTGATGTAGTGATTCTTCCACATCGCGTGCAGCACCTCGTTCCGCCGGTGCAGCGCGGCCTTCGGATTGCGGATCGGGTCGTACACCGTGGGTGCCTGTGGGAGACCGGCGAGCAGCGCCGCCTGCACCAGCGTCAGCTTCGAGGCGGGCTTGGAGAAGTACGTCCGAGAGGCGGCCTGTGCCCCGTACGCGTGCCTCCCGTAGAAGACCTCGTTGAGGTAGTCGGTGAGGATCTTCCTGCGCGAGTTGTCCTCGAAGAACTTCGTGGCGAGGCAGGCCTCCTTGACCTTGCGCGACAGCGTCCGCTGCGGGTTACCGATATAGAGGTTGCGGACGAGCTCCTGGGTGATGGTCGATCCGCCCTGCACGATGTGACCCGTCGAGAGGTTCTGGTAAAGCGCGCGGAAGATGCCCTGATAGTCGAGCGCTCCGTGCTGCCAGAAGCGGGCGTCCTCGATCGCCACCGTGGCCTCGGGTAGCGACGGGGAGATCTTCGAGAGCGGCAGCGGCTGGCGGTTCGTCGCCGAAGGCACGACGCCGAGCCGTTGCATGTTGTCGGTGTAGAGAAACGAGTTCTCGCCGAGCGCGAGTGCGCGCAGGTCGGAGAGGTTGCACTGCGACAGCAGGATCTGCTGGCCCGTGAAGGCGACGGTGGCGAGCAGGAGCGCGACAATCGACGCGAGCACCAAAGCCACGACGAGCAGGATGCTGCGCCGCTTGCGGTTGCGCCGGCGCAGCCGTCCGTGCCGGGCGAAGAGCACCCGTTCGAACTCGAGGTCCGCGCGCGAAGGCTGCCTGCGCGGCTGCCCCCTCCCGTTCCGACCGTTTGCGCCTGCCACTCCTCCGACATTGTGCTTGAAACGGCGGCGCGAGAAACCGAAAAAGGTCTCAGCGTTTGCCTGTGCGCGGCACGGGCATCTTCCCCGCCGTGAGCGGGATCACCCTTTTCTCGTCATTCACGTCGCTCCACGACCTCTTCCACTCGACCGGCTTTGTCATCGCCCGGAACGCCGCGGTCGCCCTTGCGGTCGTCTTCTGGCTCGGTCTCGCCTACTGGGTGTGCAACGACGCGCGGCGGCGGATCAAGGATCCGTTCCTCGTCGCCTTCGCCACGCTGCTCGGGCTCGCGCCGCCCTTCATCGGTCCGGTCGTCTACCTCCTCTTCCGGCCTTCCGAGACCCTCGACGACGCCCGCTCCCGCCGGGTCGAGCTGCAGGCTCTCGAGCAACAGCTCGCGCGCGCGCAACCGGCTTGCCCCGTGTGCAACTCGGGGGTCTACCCCGACTTCGTCGCTTGCCCCGTCTGCACGACGACGCTTCGCCAGCCGTGCGCGAACTGCCGGGCGCCGCTCGAGCCGCTCTGGCAGTTGTGCCCCTACTGCGTGACTCCCGTCGCCCCCTCGCAGGTGGATCTCGATGCTGCGCTGACGGCGGAGACGAAGCGGATCTCGCTCGTCGACGACACCATCCCTCTCGTGCCGCAGGCCGAGCACCGGATTGCCGACGCCTGACAGCGGCGCGAACTCCCTGCTAAGCAGGCCTTTTGTAGCGGTACCCGAAGCCGCGGACGGTCTCGATCGGGGTATTTCCAGGGTCGTCCGGATCGAGCTTCCGCCGCAGGTAGCCCACGTAGAGCTTCACCTCGTCGCGCGAGGTGGCGACGGTGTCGCCCCAGACGAGCTCCCGCAGCTGATCGTGGCCGAGGACCTGGTGCGGATGACGGACGAGCGCAGATAGAAGCCGATACTCGAGGCGGGTGAGCGAGACCTCGCGGTCGTCGTAGCGCACCGCGCGCTGGGGGAACGAGATGCTGAGCCGCGCGTCGGCGTACGTGTCCTGCTCCGCGCCGCGGCGTGGTCGACGGAGGAGCACGTCGACCCGCGCGACGAGCTCCTGGCGCCCGAACGGCTTCACCACGTAGTCGTCGGCGCCGCCGGTGAGCCCGCGCACCCGATCCGGCTCGGCGTCTCGTGCGGTCAGCATCAGGACCGGGACGTCCGACACATCCCGGATCCGCTCGAGGGTGGCCCAGCCGTCGAGGACCGGCATCGCAACGTCGAGGATGACCAGGTCGGGTGAAGCTCCATAGAGCTCGCGCAGGCCGGCGCGTCCGTCCGGCGCGTCCACGACGTCGTGCCCCGCTCGCTCGAGCAGCGTGCGCACAAGCCCGCGAATGTCGTCGTCGTCGTCGACCACCAGGATCCGGGAGGCGGCCATCGCCTCTCATTCCACCCAGGGGTCCAGGACTCCTGCGCTTTCGCCGATCTACCGGCAGGAGGCCAATTGACCGCATCGACCGCCGATCTCGTCGCCCGGCTCGGGCGGACGCGCGCCCGCACACGGGCAAAAACCCGGCCACCGGACCACGCTGTGCCGTTCACGGTGATCGCCGTCGTCACGGCGTATGCCCTGCTCTTCCTGCCGACGGGCGTCCGGCTGGACTACACCGTGGTCTCGGCCGCGGCGGCGCTCGGTGCCGCCCTGCTCGGGACGGTGCTCCTCTGGTCGACGTTCCCACGGATCGCCACGATCGGGATCCCTCTCGGGTACATCGCGCTCGCCGCGGTTCTCCGCCAGGCAGCCGGCGGATCCGCCTCCGGCTTCGGAGGACTCTTCCTGCTCCCCGTTCTCTGGCTGGCGCTCACCGCCGGGCGCCGTGAGCTGGCCGCGATCCTCGCGGCGATGGGAGTCGCCCAGGCGGTCCCACTCGCCTTCATCGGTGGAACCGCGTACCCCGCGTCTGGCTGGCGAGGCGCCTTCGTCCTGACGACCATCGCGACGGTGACCGGCCTGATGGTGCAGCGCCTCAGCGCCGAGGCCCGACGGCGCGCGGCCCTGCTCGCCGACCAGAACGAGCGCCTCCTCGAGCTCGATCGCCTCAAGGACGAGTTCGTCGCCACGGCGTCGCACGAGCTGCGGACTCCGCTCACGTCGATCAGCGGCTATCTCGAGATGTCGCTGGACCCGATTGAGGGCGGGCTCCCGCCGGCCACGGAGCGCCACCTCAGGATCGTCCAGCGGAATGCCGAGCGGCTGAGCTTGCTCGTCGAGCAGCTCCTCTTCCTCGCCCGGGCGGATTCGCATGCGCTCGAGCTCGACCGGCATCCGGTCGACCTCGAAGAAGTGCTGAGCGAGGCGGCGGAAACTGCCCGCCCTGCTGCAGCCGCAAAGGACATCGCTCTCACCGTCGTCGCGGACTCGGTCGGGCCGGTGCTCGCCGAGCGGCTGCAGCTGGTCCGGATCGTGGAGAACCTCGTCACGAACGCAGTCAAGTTCACCCCGGCGGGTGGGAGTGTGCGGCTGGCAGCACGCCGAGAAGACGACACGGCCGTGCTCGAGATCGCGGACACCGGCGTCGGCATTCCGACCGCCGAGCAGCCGGAGCTCTTCAACCGCTTCTTCCGGGGCACGAACGCGATCGAGAAGGCGATCCCCGGCAGCGGACTGGGGTTGGCGATCTCACAGGTCATCGCCGAGGCCCACGGCAGCACGATCGAAGTCGAGAGCGTCCCCCGTACCGGCTCGACCTTCCGTCTGGCCCTGCCGCTCGCCTAGGCCGACGACGACGCGCGTGTCACACTGTCGGCCTGATGCAGACGTCCTGGGGTCGGGTCTCCATCGTCGCGGGAGTCGCTGCCGCGGCTGCCGCGGCGAGCGCCTTCGTCGCCCCCGCTAGCGCGATCCGGGCACATGCGGACGCCCAGGTCGTCGAGAAGACCTATTCCTGCCGCGCAGCACCCCACCCGGTCTTCTTCTACGGCGCGCAGGTCCGGCTGCCACCGGGCGGCCAGGTCGCGGCGGGGCCGGCCATGGCGACGGTGACCACAGCCGACGACCACGCCTTTCAGGTCGTGTTCAAGGATGTGAAGAACAGCCTCAAGGTCGACAAGTCGGTCTGTCGGCCGTCGTCGCGCCGGGTCGCCCTCAAGCCAGCGGGACTCGCATTGGATCAGACGGTGACGCGCGATCTGGTGGGTCACATGAGCGGCAAGTGCCCGACCCATGCCAAGCGTGTGCTCGTCCACTTCCGCGTCTCGATGACAAGGGGCACTCCCAAACAAGCGCTGCTCGCCGTGCGGAACGACAGCGCGAAAGGCCACCAGCTCGCCTTCTTCAAGTGGAGCCCGCGCAAGATCTCCGGCTACCTCGCCAACAGCTGCACCACGTACTAGGCAGAGCCGACGCGGGGACTCGAACCCGGACCCCATCATTACGAGTGATGTGTGGGCCGGAATCGCACCGGCTGTCGAAGCTTGAGGCGCTCGTCAAGAGCGGCCCGAGCGCGCGCTAACTGCGGGGTGTAGGCGTCAAGCGCTGACCGCGGCGAGCGCGGTGGTCAGCATCGTCTGCTCTACCTCGGCCTCCGAGAGTCGTCCGGCTTGTAGCTCGGTGCTCGCTACATGGACGATCGCGCGAATAACGGCGATCAGCCACTGGGCCGAGAAATCGCTTCTGAAGACGCCGTCGGATTGGCCCCGTTCGAGAAGCGGGATGAACTGCGTGGTCATCGGGAGGTGTCGGCGGCGCAGCTCCTTCGCCGAGAGCCGCGAGATGTTGATCGCAAGGACACCGTGGAAGTCGCTTAGCTGTTTCCAAGTGGCGAGAAGCACTCGCTCCAGCGCCTCCATTGGCTCGCCGCGATCGGGCTCCGCACTGCGGATCGCGTCGGCAACAAGGCCGGTCGCATGCTCCATTACTGCGTCGAGCAGGGACTCGCGGGTCGGGAAGTGCATATAGACCGTGGCGCGCACGACCCCGGCGCGGCGAGCGATCTCGGCCATGCTGGCACCGGGGTCGTTCGCCAATGCTGCGAGGGCGGCGTTGATGATGGCGGCCTTGTTGCGCTCAGCGTCCGCCCGGCGAGGTTTCCGGGCGGACGCTTTGGAGGTCTCGGTCTTGATCTTGCTCATCGGGTTAGTGGATCGGCATTGCTTGTGGGTTGAGCTGCAGCTTGGGGAGGAAGTGCTTGGCCCGAGGGAGAACCGCGATGGCTACCAGGCTGCCGAGCGTAGCGACGAGGGTGGCGACCAAGAAGGCGTGTCCGATTCCGGATGCGGCGTGCGGGCCGAAGATCGCTCCGCTCGCCCCGGCGGCGATGGTCGAGAAGATGGCGATGCCAAGCGTTCCACCGATTTCGTGGCCGGTGGAGTTGAGGCCCGACAGCATCCCGGCTTCCTCCGCCCTCGAGCCGGTCAGGATCGCCACCGACACCGTGACGACTGCGACGCCGAGCCCGAGACCCGCGACGAGCATGCCGGGTAGGACGTTGCTGAGGTAGCTGCCGTCCGTGGGGACGCGGGAGAGAAGGAACATGCCGACTGCGCCGACCAGAAACGCTGCGGCGAGCGGGCCGCGCACGCCGTGCCTGGCGATCAGGTGAGCGGCCAGGTGGGCGCCGATCCCGGCAGCGACGGCGAGGGGGAAGAAGGAGAACCCGGTGGCGAGCGGCCCCATGCCGAGCACGCCCTGGAGGTAGAGCGAGCAAAGCAGGAAGAGCCCGAAGATCGAGCCTGCGGCCAGCAGCATGAGCAGGAGGCCGCCGCCGATTGCGCGGTCTGCGATGCGCTCGACGCGAAGAAGCGGTGCGTCGATGTGTAGCTCGTAGATGGCGAAGGCTGCGAGGCCTGCCAGGCCGCCGAGACCGCAGAGGTGCGTCTGGATCGAAGTCCAGCCAGCAGAGTCCGCTTGGGTGATCCCGTAGACGATCGCGGCGAGGCTGGTCGTTGCCAGGGCTGCGCCGGGAAGGTCGAGCCCGCGCCAGCGCGGCTCCTGCATGTCGGCCGGGACGACCTTCAAGGAGGCGATGAGGAGCACCGCGGCGACGGGGAGATTGACGTAGAAGATCATCCGCCAGTCGGCGAACTCGGTGAGGACGCCGCCGACGACGACGCCGATTGCCGCTCCGGCTCCGCCGACTGCACCCCAGGCAGCGAGCGCCTTCGCGCGCTGCGAGCCCTGGAAGGCGGCCATGACGATCGAGAGCGCCGCCGGAGAGAGCAGCGCGGCGCCGAGGCCCTGACCAGCGCGAGCGGCGAAGAGCGCCCCTGCGCTCCCGGCCATTGCCGAAGCGAAGGAAGCGGCGGTGAAGACGGTGAGACCAGTCAAGAACATGCGACGGCGCCCGAGGAGGTCGGCGGCGCGGCCACCGAAGAGCAAGAGGCTTCCGAAGATGACGGAGTAGCTCGTGATCGTCCAGCTGATGCTGGAGCCGCTCAGCTGCAGATCAGTGGCGATGTGCGGGAGCGCGATATTCACGGCGGTGATGTCGAGGATGACCATCAGCTGCGCGATGAGAAGCACCGGGAGGAGCCAGCGATGGGGCGTCGGGCCTGCGGCTTCGGTGTGGATCGCGGTCTCGTTC